>JAZRUK010000029.1:0-40876 GCA_045652525.1 Candidatus Gastranaerophilaceae bacterium
CCATTAGAAAACAAGCTGTGCCTAAACATATTTCGAGTTCTATTTTTTTCATGAATCCCCTTTCTAAATAAATTGTACGATAACTTTTTTCATGTATTTTTCTTCAACAATTTTTGCCATTTTTTTGATTACATTTTTGCGTATTTCAAGTTCGATTGGCAAATTTGGATCATAATGTGCCTGATTTAATTTTGCACCAACCATAAAATTAATGCAATCACTGTCTAATAAAAAGTTTACCAACTTCCCAGCCGCATTGTCAATATCTAATGTCCCAGCTTCTAAATATTCTAAAGTTTTTGTAAGGGTTAAGATCCCTTCAGTCACCAAATCTACACCGTCCATATAAGAACAAGACGGAAGTTTACCGATACTTATTGTTGTATCCATTGTTATCGGTTTGTTAAGCTCTCTTGAAATTAAATTGGCAGTTGTGCCACCACAAATTGCTTTTTTACCATTAAAGTCATCAAACATTTTTGCATATTCAGGATCTTTTGTTTGATGATATGGTGGGCCAGTAAAAATTAAGGATTCTCTAGGATCTCTGAAATACAAAACACAAGAAGAAATATCATCTTTAGGATTCCTGTCAGTTTCAATATTTCTTGCCTGATTTACAATATATTGAGAAAGCTCAGAACTTGAAATAGTTGGGTTTTCTTTTAATTTATCTTGTACCAGAACAATTAAACCATCGCGTCTGAGTCCAAGTTTTAATCTTCCACCGCCTAGCCCTGATTGGGTTACACCATCTGAACAGAATATCAAGCGATCGCCTAATTTTAACTTGATATTATAAATTTTTAAACATCTGTTTTTGAAGGTTTTGGATTGAATTGTTGTGTATTCTGGTTGTAAAACTTCATTATTTCTTATCCATAAAAATTCTGGGTTGCCTTCTTCTACAATTCTTGCATTGCCATCATCATTAACATCGATTGCCGAAAATGTAGAATAACTTATTCTTCTGACTTTGCAAACTGGAAGCGAGTTCATAACAATTTCGGCAGCTTTTTGGATTGCAATCTGTTCATTCTCAATGAATCTTAAAAGCATTGTAGCTGTCATACACGAAAGAATGTTTGCTTTGATGCCACTACCTAAACCGTCTGACAATACTGCAATCAAGCGTGCTTCATCAGGGTATCTTTTGGAAACAAAATAATCCCCGTAAGCGTTTTGGTTATATTTTTTCATTTGATTGCAAGCAACATCAATGAACACTATTTATTCTCCTCATCTTTGTCATCGTAGTCGTTTGCGATTGAACTTAATAGTGTTTCTGTTTCAACCATATGCTCACCTAACAAGCAAGCAATTTCTTGTACGATTGAAATGTTTTTAGAGATAACTTCCTGAGCTTTTTGTGAAATTTTTTCTCTATTGGTTTCTGTTTGCGTTACGTCTGTAATTACTGCACCAACAATTTCATTTTCTTCAACTGTAAATGCGCTTATGTCGTATAGACGATTTTTTACAGGGAAACGTTCCTTATGAAGGTCTTTTCCTGTTTTTAGAATAGTCTTGAATATATCTGAAAAATCAATAATTCTGTCAATTGCCGCACCTGTCATGCCATCAGGTCTTGCTTTGAAAATTTCGTACATATCACCTGAGAACATTTTCATAAAGCTATCATTAGCTTCTAATATATTCATATTATTATCAACCATTACAACGGCTGCAGGCATACATCTAAACATTGCGGCAGCTTTTCGAACGGCGATTTTTCTCATATATGATACACACATTGAAGTTTCAGCGTCACCATTTAATAGTGCAACTGCCATTTCGCGACATGTTGAATAACCGCAGCCACCACAGTTTAATTCATCATCAACTGAGTGTTTACCGATTTTTTTCAATGTTTTTAAAATATCTTCTAACGGATATTTAGAATCACTAACTTCTTTTGATTCTATTTTGTAATCTACAACGGTTTTTGGCTCGGTTGGAATTTTATCACGTTTTTTCTCTTTTGTTAAAATGTCTGAAACCATCGTAATCCCTGCTTTTTCGGAAGATATACAAGGGCCGCCGACGCAACCTCCGTCGCAAGCTAAAGCTTCTATAAAAATTGTTTTGTCTAATTTATTTATATCAAGATTCTTCAAAGATCTTTGAAGTGAGCTAAGACCACAAATTTCTAAAAGTTGGACATTATCATTCACACCAGATTTGCGAATTGTTTGGTTCATACCTCCATCTATTGGGTATAAAGTCCCTTCGAATGCAGATTCTGGGACAAATTTGTATTTCTCATCTTTTGCAACTTTTGTAATGTCAATGATTTCTTCGTGAAACCACATTCTCAATTCTTCAAAAGTTAGCGCGGCATCAAATAATCCGTTTGAATAAGTAACTTCGTTTTTCTTTGCAATACAAGGGCCAATAAATACTATTGCGATATCTTCACCAAAAGTTTCTTTTAGCATTTTTGCGTGTGTCATTAAAGGTGAACCAATAGGTGTTATGCATTGCGTAAATTCAGGCATATAAAGTCTTATATAATCCACGATTACAGGACAAGCACTTGAAATGAACAAACCATTTCCGGCTTCATTAAGCATTTTAGCTGTTTTAATAGAAACCTCTTGCGCTCCAAGTGCAGTTTCAGAAACATCTTTGAAGCCCAATTGCTTTAATAAGGCAATCATTTTTTCTGCAGAGTTTTCAAAGGAAGCTCGCCAAGATGGTGCAAGAGAAACATATACATCTTTTTTATCGAAAAGTAATTTTTTAACTTTATCTATATCTGTTCTTACTCGTTTAGCGTTTGTTGGGCAAGCTTTTACGCAAGCGCCGCACGCAATACATTTTTCTGGTATAACTGATGCGTGTCCGTTTTCAATTTTAATTGCTTTAACGTGACATTCACGAACGCACTTATAACAGTCGTGACATTCGTTTGTTAATGTATAAACCGGATTCTGTTTGTCCATCTATTCTCCTTTAGGATGCAAAAAATTTAAACTTTAGTTGTTTCTAAAATTTCTTTTAGTTTATCAATAGTAACTTCGTTATATTCAACGCCGTTGATGTAAATATTAGGGCCACAAGCGCATTTATTTTCGCATCTCATCCCTTCAAGTTCAATATTTGCATCAATTCCGTGTTCTTTTATATATTCTTCAATGTATGCCAAGTTTTCCTGATTCCCTCTGGCAAAACATGAACTTCCCATACATACTGTTATATTTAATTTACTCATACTGTCCTCTTAATGTATATTCTAGTTTAATCCCTTTTTTAGGGCAAGTTTTTAAAGAATTCTTTTGTATATTTTTTCAATATTTTGCAAAAATTCCTTTTCATTAAAAATGTTTTCAATTTCACCATTTGAAAGGTATTGAAGAACTTCTTCATCTTTCAAAAGGTTTGCTTTAAAATTGCCGTGATTATTGAATGCGTCAAGTGCATTTCTTTGCACAATTTTATATGCATCTTCTCTTGTTAACCCTTTTGCAACAAGTGACAACAGAACTTTTTGAGAAAATACTATTCCACCGAATTTATTGGTATTTTTAACCATATTGTCTTTATGCACAACAAGATTTTCGATAACACCATTAAATCTATCAAGCATAAAATCAACTAGAATTAGGCTGTCAGGGAAAATAATTCTTTCTGCAGAGCTGTGAGAAATATCTCTTTCGTGCCATAGTGCAATATTTTCAAGTGCAGCAATTGAGTTTGATCTTACAACTCTTGCTAATCCACACAAATTTTCGCTCAATACAGGATTTTTCTTGTGTGGCATTGCAGAAGATCCTTTTTGATTTTTCCCGAAACCTTCTTCTACTTCTAAAACTTCTGTTCTTTGTAAGTGTCTAATTTCCGTCGCAAATTGCTCAATTACGCTTGCAATCAAAGCTAATGATTGCATAAAGTATGCGTGATAATCACGAGCAATCACTTGAGTTGAAATTCTTGCAGGTTTAAGCTCTAAATTTTTGCAAGTTATTTTTTCAATTTCTGGGGAAATATTGCTGTATGTCCCAACAGGGCCAGAAATTTGGCCTGTGCGAATTTGTTCAAGTGCGTGTATAAAATTATCTCTTTGTCTTTCTAAAATATCAATCCAATTGCAAAGTTTTACGCCAAAAGTCATGATTTCTGCGTGAATCCCGTGAGAACGTCCGATGCAAACAGTTGTTTTGTGTTCATGTGCAAGATTTTTTAAAGAATCTATTGTTTTATTTAAATCTTTGAGAATAATTTTTCCGCTATCTTGGATTTGGAGCGCAAAAGCTGTATCAATTACATCTGAACTGGTTAAGCCAACGTGGACATATTTGCCTAAATCCCCAAGGCTTTCATTTACATTTGTCAAAAATGCAATGACGTCGTGGCGAACTTCTCGTTCAATTTCATCAATTCTCTTAACATCAAATTTTGCAAGTTGTTTGATTTTTAAAACATCTTCTTTAGGGAATTCTCCAAGTTCTGCGTATGCTTCGCATACTGCAATTTCGACTTTTAAATAATAATCGAATTTGGAGTTTAATTCCCAAATATTTTTCATTTCTTCTCGTGAATATCTTTCAATCATAATTTTATTTTATCACAAAAAACAGATTGAAAGTTAATGTTTCGTTACAAAAAAGCAATTTTTTGAAAGTTATATACTTTATATATACAAGAGTATAAAAAAGGGATAATTATGAGCGGTCAGTCGTCAATAATTTCTGAAGTACAATTTAACGGCAATTCTGAATTAGTTGCCAAATATGGTGATTATAAAACATATCTTGCTGAACAAGAAAAGATGTTTAAAACAACTTCGTCTTGGGATTTATATTATAAAGGCAAGGCTGCATATGCAGATGCAACTTTGCGTTATAACGAGGCAAACAATCTTTTTGTTCAATATAAAAAACAAAAAGATACGGCTCAAATTAAATATGATGCGATGATGTTAGCATTGCAGCAACAGCGAGGAGAAGATTATCAAATATCTGCCACTGATAGAGCAAGTCTGGCTTCAAAATCTGGTTACACAACAGATCTAATTAGAACTGTGCGTGATGCCGAAATTGAAGTTGATATTGCACTTGATGCAAGATTTAATGCTGTAAATACTCAACGTCGTGGTTTGTATTTTAATGGTTAAACTTTATTAAGTATTTTTTATTTGCATGTATTGCAATTTTTTCTTGATATATTAGAATTTTCCTTGTAGAGTGCTTACGCCAATATGTCACTCAACAAAATAAAGGAAAAAACAATATGTCAATTAACTTGAAAAACAAACAAGAAATCGTAAAAAAATACGGCAAAAATGAAGCTGATACAGGTTCTGCTGCTGTTCAAGTTGCGATGATGAGCAAGAAAATTTCTGAACTTACTGAACACTTAAAATCAAACAAAAAAGACTTTGCTACAAAAAGAGGTCTTTTGATGATGGTAGGTAAAAGAAAAAGATTACTTTCTTACATCAAAGATAGAAATCTTGATGAGTACAGAGATTTGATTAAAAAGTTAAAAATCAGAGGTTAATTTCTTAAAAGGGTTGCGAAAGCAACCCTTTTTTAATGGTTCTATTTATGCTAAAATATTTTGTAAGGAGTTAGTATGAAAACATTAAAATCAATGCGTTTACATATAGGAATTTTGGGCAAAACAAATGTCGGCAAATCCTCTTTGCTAAATAGAATTGCAGGGCAAGAAATCTCTATTGTATCTGATATTGCGGGAACTACAACGGATGTTGTGGAAAAATCAATGGAGTTGTTGCCTGTTGGTCCTGTAACTTTTTTGGATACTGCAGGTTTGGATGATACCACAGAATTAGCTGAAAAACGTGTTGAAAAAACCATGAAAATCCTTAACAGAACGGATGTTGCAGTTATTGTTTGTGACACAAATGGTCTTGATGTTTTTGAAAAAGACATCATTAATAAAATAGAGGGATTAAAAATTCCGTATCTGATTGTTGTGAATAAGTGCGATATTGAAGAAAAAAGTATAGGTGAATTTGATAATATAATTTATACATCAGCTAAAAATGATGAAAATTTGGTGCATAAATTTAAAGAGGCTTTAGTAAAACTTTTGCCTGAAGATTTCGTGAATTCGCCAAAAATTGCTGGTGATTTAATTCCAAGTAAAAGCACTGTAATTTTAGTTGTGCCAATTGATAAAGAAGCGCCAAAAGGTAGGTTAATTTTGCCTCAGGTTCAAACGATCAGAGATTTGTTAGATAGTGAATGTTTAACTATTGTAGTAAAAGAATCTGAATTGCAAAATGCTTTGGATAATTTAAAAAATCCTCCTGCTCTTGTTATAACTGATTCTCAGGCATTTAAAAAAGTTTCTGAAATTGTTCCTGAAAGTATCCCTTTGACGTCTTTTTCAATTCTTTTTGCAAGATTAAAAGGGGATTTGGATGAGTTTGTAAAAGGTGCGCAAGCCATTGAAGCTTTGAAAGATGGTGACAAGGTTTTGATTTTAGAAAGCTGTACTCATCACGCAATTGAAGATGATATAGGACGTGTAAAAATCCCAAATTGGTTAAAGCAAAGAACTGGCAAAGATCTTATTATAGAGCATTTTGCAGGACACGATTTCCCTGATATTTCAAGTTACAGCTTGATTGTTCATTGTGGCGCTTGTATGACAAATCGTCGTGAAATTTTGTCCAGAATTTTGATTGCTAATGATAAAAATATTCCTATAACAAATTATGGAATCACAATCTCTTATTGTTTGGGAATTTTGCCAAGAGCTATTAAAATTTTTGAAAAATAAAGGTTTGTGGTAAAATTTTCATATGATTTTAATTGGCGAAAATATACATATAATTTCAAAATCCGTTCGTGAGGCTATTGAAACACGTGATGAAAAATTTATTGAATCATTGTTAGAAGCTCAAAAGAACATGGATTGTATCGATCTAAATGTTGGGCCTGCAAGAAAAGGTTCGATTTTTGAATGGCTTGTACCGTTTGTAAAAGCAAATTCTGACTTGAAAATTTCTTTTGATACAACAAATCCTGATGAAATGAAACGTGGTCTTGGGTTATTTGAAAATTGTCAAAATTATTTTATAAATAGTGCATCAAAAGATGATGAACGTTTTGATAAAATGACAGATTTGGCTTTGGAATATAATTGTAATTTAATTCTTTTAACTTTAGATAAAGAAACAGGTATCCCTAAAACTTCTGATGGACGTTTAGAGATTGCATTTGAGTTATATGAAAATTCAATTACAAAAGGTTTGGATTCGGAAAAATTATTTTTTGATCCATTGGTGTTGCCACTAAGTGTTGATCAGTCTCAGGCTATGGAAGCTATAAACACAATTAGAATGGTAAAAGAAAGTTTTGAGCCTCCAGTGAAAACGGTTGTAGGGTTGTCAAATGTTTCAAACGGTTCTCCAAAAGAGTTAAGACCATTAATAAATAGAGTTTTTGCATGTTTTGCGTTCGGTGCAGGTTTGGATGCTGCAATTATTGATGCAAAAGATGTGGAATTGGTAAGAATTTTAAAAATGTTAGAATGCAATTCTCCTAAAAATGAAATTGACAAATTATACATTCAAATAGCTGATATGATAAGAAATTTTGGAGAAATTGCGGATATAGTTTTTGATGAAAATGATGAAGAACAGCAAAAAATAATGAAAACAGTTGGAATAATTTTGGGTGAAAAAATTTATTCTCATAGCTTTACACAAGTCTAATTTTCTGCTAAAATATAATTACAGTTGAGGAGTAGAGAAATTAATAAGCGTCTTTTAATATCATCAATTTTGGCATTATCGTTGACGGGTGTTCCGGCATATTCTTATATGACTCCGGAGGTTAACTCTTTGTATCAACAGGCTTGTTCTGCAGAATATCAAAACAATCTTCCTGATGCGATTGAAAAATTGAAAAAAGCGATTTCTCTGTCGGGCAATGACAGTCTATTATATACAAAACTTGCTGGAATATATTCAGATATTGGTGAATATGAAAAAGCATTGGCAATGTATTCAAAAGCAATTGAGTTAAAGCCAAATGATGCTTTTGTTTATATTAGTGTTGGAAGTATTTATGAAGTTCAAGGAAAATATGATGAAGCCCTGTCTGCATACAATAAAGCAATGCAATTGTTTCCAGAATACAAATATAATTATTTGAATATTGCTAATGTTCAATATCAAAGACGTGAATACAAGGCTGCTGCTGAAACTTATAACAAATTTTTGTCAATCTATCCTAATCACTGGGATGCGAGAGAAAACTTGGCCGAAGCTTATTTGGCTTTGAATATGGCAAATAAAGCTGTTGAAGAATATACAAAATTGTATAATAAAAATCCTTCTAATTTTAAAGATTTTGCGAATTACGGTATTGCATTAGTTAAGACAAAAGATTATGCAAAAGCTATTGATATATTGCAAAAGGCAATCGACAGAGAACCTGAAAACACCTCTTGTCGTGTAAGTTTGGCTCGTGCATATCAAGAGTTGGATAAATATGAATCTTCATTGGAGCAGTACGAGGCTGTATTTAAACAATTACCTAATTTGCACTCAATAAGATTGGATTATGGTAACCTTTTGGCAGATATGGGTAAAAATGCTGAAGCGGCAGAACAATACAGAGTGTATTTAAAGAATTTTTCTGATGACGTAAGAGCAAATAAAAATTTGGCTATTGTAAGCAAACGATTGAATGATTTTGATACTGCAATAACAAATTATGAAAAAGTTTTGACGGTTATTTCAGATGATGTTGATGTTAAAAAAGATTTAGCATCTTGTTATCATGCTAAAAAAGATTATCCGTCTGCGATTAAGTATTATGATCAAGTTTTAAAGCTTAAATCAGATGATTTAGAGGTAAAAACTAACAAAGCTATCGCAATGCATGCACTTCAACAATACGATGAAGCAATTGCATTGTACGAGGACGTTTTACAGGTTAAAGATAATACAATTGTAAAAGAAAACTTAGTAAATGCGTACGTTGCACAAGGTCATTTAGATGTTAAATATGAGGATTATTCTCGTGCAGCAGAATATTTCCAAAAAGCTATTGCAAAAGATCCAGCAAATGACTATGCATATTATGGTTTAGCAAAAGCATATCGTGGTATGGATATGAATGAAAAAGCGAGTGAAATGTATGAAAAGGCGATTGCTTTAGAACCTGATAAAACTATATACAGTGATGAATATGGTGAATTTGTTTCTTCGTTATATAGTCAGCAAACGGAAGTTTTAGTTGCAACAGATGATAATTTGCCAGAGATTGTTGTAGAAGATGTAACTGTAGAAAATCCTGAAAATAAAGAAGTAAAAGAAGTGGTAGAAATTAAAGCTCCTGAAGCTGATTTGACCAAAAGCAAAGATTTAGTTGTTGTTGGTGATGAAAACTATAAGAGTAAGAATTTTGATGCGGCTTTATTAAATTATCAACATGCATTGAAAATAAATCCAAGTGATGAAGTTACGCTTTTGAAAATTGGTAATATTTATAAAATGAAAAAAGACAACAAGAATGCTGGTAATTTTTATAAAAAAGCAATTTTCGTAAATCCAGACTATGCTGATGGTTGGTTTAACTTAGGTCTTGTTCAGGCAAATGAAGATAACATCCCAGAAGCTAAAAAATCTTTTACTAAAGTTGTTCAATTGAACCCAGAATATGCTTATGCATATTTTGCATTAGCTATTGCTGCAGAAACAGAAAACAATAAAGAAGAAGCATTAAAAAATTACAAAGAATTTTTGAAATATAACAAAGATGCAGCTAATGTTGCGCAGGTTCAAGAAAAAATTAAAAAGTTAGAAAAATGAAAAAAATATTAGCGATTTTAACTTTATTTGTTCTGATGTTTTCTGTAAGTGCTTGTAAAAAGCCAGATAAAGCTGCAATTTTGTTTAATCAGCATAAGATAACTGCTGAGAATGTAATGAATTATTCATATGTTTTCCAGCCTAATCAGCGTATTTATTATTTGATTTTAATTCCTAAAAAAATTAAAACCAATTTAATAGATATTCAAGTTATTAAAAAAGATAACAAGTATGAAAGATTAGGATATAAGCTTGCATGGAGTTATTCGGCACGTTTGAATGATGATGAGATGTATTACTACGATGATTATGTAGTTTTACCGGAAACAGGTGCTTATATTATGAAAGTTTATTCGAAAGATAACCCGACAAAAGTTTTATGTATGAATCAATTTTGGGTAAAAAATTAATAAAAAAAAGAGCCTCTTTTGAGGCTCTTTTTTTATTCTTGTATATCTAACAAACTTGTTTGTTCGACTTCTTCAACCGGAGCTGGTGTTGGTGCCGGTGTTTCTGATTTGATTGTTGCATCATCTTCATCAGGATTTAAGATTTTGTTTACTGAAACAACTGTGTCGTTATCAACCAAGTTTTGTGCTCTTACACCTGTTGCAGGACGTCCTTGTTGAGAGATTGAACCTGCATTGATTCTTGTTACGATACCATTTGCAGTTACTAACATAATGTCGTCGCTGTCATTTACGATAGTTAGTGCAACAAGTCTTGATGAGCTTGATTTGAATTTAGTTGCGATAAGACCGATACCGCCTCTGTTTTGAGTTCTGAATTCAGAAAGTTTTGTACGTTTACCAAAGCCGTCTGAAGTTACTACTAACAAGTCAGCATCATAATCTTTTGGAACTATATCGCAACCGATTAATTCATCGCCTGTTCTTAATTTCATAGAAGTTACACCACGAGCGCTTCTACCTAGAGGTCTCAAGTCTTGGATTGGGAATCTAATCGCCATACCACAAGATGTACCGATAATGATTTCATCTTTTGCAGTTGCAAGTTTTACCCAATTCAATCTGTCACCTTCGTCAAGACCGATTGCGATAATACCGTTTCTTCTGATATTTGAGAAGTTATCTAATTCGATACGTTTTATGTAACCTTTTTTAGTAAGCATAATCAAGTTCAAATCATGTGAGAATTGGCTTACAGGTACAACCGCAGTAATCTTTTCATCTTGTTCGATTGGAAGTACATTTACAATTGGCAAGCCTTTAGATTGACGGCCACCTTCTGGGAAGTCGTATACGTTTAAGCTGTATACTGTACCTTTAGAAGAGAAGAACAATACTTTATCGTGCATCATTGCAGTAAAGAAGTGTTGTATATCATCATCTTCTTTTGTTTTAATACCAGCTTTGCCACGAGTTGCACGGTTTTGACGTTCAAATGTATCTAAAGAAATACGTTTCAAATAGCCTTGGTGAGTAATAAATACTGCCATAGGTGTATTTGGAGTTAAGTCTTCAATAGTAACTTCACCTTGGTCAGGTAAAATTTGAGTTTTTCTATCGTCGCCATATTTTTCTTTATCTTCTAATAATTCGCCTTTGATTATGTTTAGAACTTTTTGACGGCTTGCAAGAATATCTTCGTATTCAGCGATTTTCTTAATCAATTCGTCATATTCAGCTTTAACTTTATCTTGTTCCAAACCTGTCAAACGTCTTAATTGCATTTCCAAAATAGCATTTGATTGATCCGCATCAAGTCCGAATCTTGACATTAAAGCTGTTCTTGCATCATCAGTAGTTTTTGATTTTTTGATAATTTCAATAACTTCATCAATTGAACCCAAAGCAATAATCAAACCAGCTAAAATGTGAGCTCTGATTTTTGCTTTTTTCAAGAAGAAAATAGTTCTTCTTGTAACAATTTCAACTCTGTGTTCAACGAACTCTTCAAGAACTTGTTTCAAGTTCATCAAGCGAGGTTGTTTGCCGCATAAAGCAAGCATATTTACGCCGAAAGTTGTTGCAAGTTGAGTGTATTTGAATAAGTTATTTTTAACAACATCTGGTTTTGCATCACGTTTAAGTTCAATAACAATTCTCATACCGTCGCGGTCGGATTCGTCACGAATATCAGAGATGCCATTAATTCTTTGTTCCTTAACAAGATCGGCAATTTTTTCGATAAGCATTGCTTTGTTAACCTGATAAGGAATTTCAGTAATAACAATAGCTGTACGAGATTGACGACCAGCGCCACCAGCAATTTCTTCAAAGCCAGCAACTGCAGACATTTTAATAGAACCACGACCTGTTTCGTAAGCTTGTTTAATTTCATTTAAGCCAATGATTGTTGCAGCAGTTGGGAAGTCAGGGCCTTTAACATATTCCATCAAACCGTCAATTGTAATATCAGGATTATCAATTAATGCAACTGTACCATCAACGATTTCGCAAAGGTTGTGTGGTGGAATGTTTGTTGCCATACCAACAGCGATACCTGAAACACCATTTAATAATAACATTGGAAGTCTAACAGGCAATACTGCAGGTTCTTGTAATGAACCGTCAAAGTTAGGTTCGAATTCAACTGTTTCGCAGTCAATATCAGCCAACATTGATTGAGTAATTTTGTGCATACGTGCTTCTGTATAACGCATTGCAGCTGCACCGTCACCATCAACTGAACCAAAGTTACCGTGACCGTCAACAACCAAATATCTTGTGTTGAAGTCTTGTGCCAAACGTACTAAAGCTTCATATACTGAGCTGTCACCGTGAGGGTGGTATTTACCAAGAACTTCCCCAACGATACGGGCACATTTTCTAAATGGTTTATCAGGTGTCATACCAAGTTCGTTCATTGCGTACAAGATACGTCTGTGAACAGGTTTTAGACCATCACGAACATCTGGTAATGCACGACCTACAATAACGCTCATTGCATAATCAATGTATGAACGTTTCATTTCTTCTCTTATATTGACAGGAACTATTTTTCCGTCTTCAAACATACTTTGTTGGCTCAAAATTTTCTCCTTATATTCCCCATGTTCTATGATAAAATCATAACACAAATATAGCCAAAAGTCCCATTGTTAAAGGAATTGTTACATACAGTTAAGAGGGAATTGGGTGATAATTGACAAATAAAATAAAGCAGCTCATAAGCCGTGTTCTGTTTCTAGATAATCATCTGTCTGGGAATGCAGTTACCTGCAAACTCTAGCGATTTTTCCGAAGTGGGCGGACAACCTCATAACCTTCGATTCAATCTTGCATTCGGTTGGGGTTTACCTAGCCGATACCTCTCGATATCGCTGGTGAAGCTCTTAACTCACCGTTGCACCATCACCTGTGAAAGGAACTTTCCATCGGTAGTCTACATTTCTGTGGCACTATCCACCGGTTCACACCGTCCGGACTTTCTCCGGCAACCTGTCCTTGAATGCACGGACTTTCCTCACATTTCTGCGCGATTATCCGACTGCTTTATTTAATTGTCAATTCTATAATTATTAATTTGGTGTCCAAGTTTTTGGATCTTGACCTGCAATTGCGCTCATCACCCAATTATCATTTGATGATATTGCGACTTTGCCATTATCTTTAACGATAATTCTAAATTGATCATATGTAACATCAGGATCTTTGCAGGCGTCTGTATTTTTTCCAACAAAGCAATTAGGTTTTTTGTCTCCGTTTACATCAACCATAATTGTTGTCGCAATTTTGTCCTCATCATTCATGACAGGCACTGCAAAAGACCATTTTATACCGTTATTTGTAAAAACTGTTCTGCATGCAGTGTGACCTGAAGTAAAACTATTACAAACTGCAGAGCTTGTGTTAATATCGCCTTTTATGTTCATATGACTAATAAAAAGATCTGCGAATTTTGTTGCACCTTTATAGGTTTTTCCTTTATATGTAACTTCACCGTGATCATCAAATCCAACGTATGGATATCCTGAATCTTCGTCAAATGTTCTGTATAAAGTAGAATTGTTAATTAAATCAAGGGTTGTTGTTGTGACTGTATAATAAGCTCGTTTAACCATAATATCATCTGTATCTGGTGATATTTTTACAATACTTGGTGTTACAACTGCAATGATTACACATAAAACTGCCACTGCAAACAATAATTCAGATAAAGTGAATCCTAATTTCTTTTTCATAAGCTTACTTTCCTGTCAATGATGAACTGATTTGTATTGCATCCCTTGCCCAAGTTTCTTCTTCAGGGATTTCGATTCTTCCGTCAGCATAAATGCTTATTCTAAACTGATCAAAGCTATCTGTTTTTTCGTCGCAATCTGAATAGCCGCTACCTTCATAACAATTGTCACCGTTGTCTAGACCATTAACATCTACAAGGATTGTATATGGTGTTGAGACATTCCCTTTAGGGAAACCGGCATATTCTTCAGCCCCTGGGAACATCCAGTGGATACCGTCTGTTGTTGTAAATGTGTAGCAAAATGTGTCTAAATCATACTCTACACAAGCATCATCTGAATTTAGTCCACTATACGTGTCTCCTAATTCAACTTCCTCGTAAGTGTTAAGTTTGTCCGCAAAATGATAAGCAAGCTTGCCATAATATTTATTATTTGGTAGCACGTTAGCCTGAAGGCAATCAAATCCTACATAACCAGATTCGCCAGTAGCAGGACAAATTCCATCTGCTGTAGCATAAATAGTATCATCATTTATCAATTCAGCAATAACTTCGCTTGTTGCAAAGTATGCTTTTTTTACAAACATTTTATTTTTGTTGGCTGTTTTTTTAGTCATAGTTGGCATTACAACCGCTAATAAAATTCCCATAACCAACATTGCAATCATTAATTCAGATAAAGTGAATCCTAAAAACTTTTTCATCTATATACCTTTCCTCAACCCTTACAACAATAATAACACATGTAATTGTAATTTTCAACAAAATATGATATAATTACGAAGAGTGTAGTATGTAAATAATTGTTTACAATGTAGCAAAATAATTTGTTTAGGGGATTTAGTATCCTATCAGATTGTTTATAATCTAGTAAACACAGGTAAAGGGAAAGTTAATGGTTGATAACAGATCAGCAGGATTTTTTGGAATCGGTGGTGCGTTTAACTTTAAAAGTGGCGACATCTCTGGTACTGCTGCCCGTACCCAAGATGATAAAATGGGTCAAGGGGGAGAGTATTTTGCTCAACCACAAGGAGAAGAAGACGAAAACGGCCAGCAACAAAACCGTTACATGGATCAAAGTGCGGTTTTGCGTGCAACATTAAATTCCCTTGCTATGATGAATGTTGCCAATGTTATTAATGCTAAAAAAAGAAAAATTACCCTCAAACATGATGATGAGGATATTGAAGAAAAAATGAATAAACTTGAGGAATCTTTAATGTTAAACTACGATGTTGAAGATGAAGATTTCTATTAAGCGAAAATATTAATTTCTTCTTTCTTATCTTCTTTTTTGCCAGCTAAAAGTTCACCGTGATAGAACGGGTTTGAACCTTGTTTGTCTTTTGCTGTTCCAAAGCTGATGATTGAATTAAATTTTGGCATTTCTGCTGCTTTTTGTACATCAGTACCTTCGTAAACTGCAAATGCAATTTTACCTTCAACGTTTTTTTGAATTTTTTGAGCTGCTTGTGAATTTAAAAATTGGATAGAGTTCAAAACATTTTGATTTAATTGAACTTGTAAACCAGAATTATTCATTGCAACTTGACGTGCTACTTGGCTATCAACTTTACCTTGATATAAGTCTACGCCCAAATCTACTGTACGGAAAGATGTATGAACATTACTCGCATTCGCAGCTTTTGCGTGCGCTCTTTTTAAAATTTCAGCAGAAACTTCTTTTAATACAGAAGTATCAATGCCATTTTTAAAGCTGTGGTTTAAATTTACGTTCATCATAATCCCTTTTCTTTCCTTATATTTGTTAAATCGGAAAGATTTCTATAAAACTTTAGGATTTTTAAGTGTTATGTTACATTTCGTAACATGCCTAAAAAACATGGCAATTCTGCTTTATAGGATTTTTTTATATATATAACATATATAATACGAGGAGTAACTATGTTCGGATGCATGCCAATACATTACGGATATAATCCTAGAACGTCGGATACGTTTACAAATATACAAATGGGACTGGCCGGCGCAAAAGGTATTTTAAATATATTTGAAGCTAAAAATGACGGTGCCAATACTTTGGGTGCTATATCATACGGATTGGGCAGTGCTGCTATGGGTATAGGCGGCGCACTTATTGGTAATTCTATTGATAAGAGTACTCACAGTTATGTAGGTTCAATGATGAGTTCTGTAGCTATGCCCGCATTGATGAATTCTGGGCCATATGCAGGTTCATCTATGTTTTTTGCTTCTAGCTTGATGTCACCATATATGATGTACCCTGGAATGTGTTCAGGATTTATGGCACCAATGTCGTTTAGTAATCCGTTTATGTTCGGAATGCCTAGATTTGGTGGTTTTTGTTGTCACTGTTAAGAATTTTCCAAGTTTTAGAAACCCTGTCCAAAATGGATGGGGTTTCTGCTTTATCAAGCAGAATTTCTTGAACAGCAGAATTTATAAGGGTATTTATTTCTTTTTGATTTCTTTCTGTTTTTAAAACTGGTTGAATTTTATTCAATTGTTTTGCACTGATTACTCTTGCTTTTGATAATAAATCGTCATTTGAGTAAGTTATATAAAATTGGTTTTGTAAGGTTTTTTTATTTACGGCCAAAACATTTGTAAGTTTGCCGAGCTCAAGTTGATTTTCTTCATTTGTTAAATACAATGCGAATTTCAGTGCTTCTTGCTTGTGTTTAGCTCGCAAAGGAATAACCAAATTCATTAGAGAAAAATCATTTTGTCCAAGGTCACCAACAATTTGGGTTGCAACGTCTGTATGTTCATATGTTGTTGGTGCATTTTCTTTAATCATATTCAAAAAATTCGCGCCAGCTTGAAATAGAGCAATATTTTCTGACATATATTTTTCTAATGCTTCTCTATGTGTTTGTGTGATGGATTCTTTAGGAATTAAATCTTTAGTGTATAAATTTTTAAATAATTCAAATACGGCAACAGCTTTTTGTGAATTTATATTTTCGGCAGAATTTACACCATATTTGTTTAAGATTTTAAGCATAGTATCATTTTCAGAAAGGTTTGGTAAAAATATGTATGCGTTTGTATTAGCTTTAACTTTTGGGGCTATTTGTTCAAGTTCTTCAAAGGTTTTTGGAATATTGACACCTGCTTTATTCAGTAAATTTTTATTATATATGGTTATTGCAGATGTTGCATACCAAGGAAGTGAATAAATTTTCCCATTGTATTTTAAAGACTCCACGACTTCAGAAACATACTGGGTTGTTTGATCTGTAGGAATTTCTTCTAATGCCCCTTTTTGGGCTAATAGTGCTGAAAAATCAGGGTTTAAATTTACCAAATCTGGTGGATTATTACTTAAAACTGAAGCGAGAGTTCTTTTTTCACCTTCTGAGAATGGTACATCAATCCATTTGATTTTAATTTCAGGATTTTCTTTTTCAAAATTTGAAATTACATTGTTCATATATGGAGCAAAATCGTTCATTTGCAAAGTCCAAAAAACAACTTCATTATCTGCAGTTTGTTTTTTGTTAATGCAAATAAAACTACAGATTGCAAACCCCAATATTAAAGCAAAAACGAATAAAAAAGTTTTCTTCATAGTCTTATATTAGCATGAAATTGGAATTTATGATAAGATTTTGCTATGAATAATTTATTTACCGAGTTAGAAAATCAAAATAAACAAGTTCCTTTGGCGGAGCTTTTGCGACCTAAAACTTTGGAAGAATTTTTAGGACAAAGTAATGTTGTTGCTCCAAACAGTCCAATTTTAAATTTATTAAAGACAAATAGATTATTCTCTCTTATTTTTTGGGGAACTCCAGGTTGTGGTAAAACAACATTGGCAAGACTAATTGCGACTAAAACAAATGCGAACTTTATAGAAATTTCTGCAGTTACCTCTGGCGTCAAAGATATAAAAGATGCTGTTGAGAATGCAAAAGAAGCGTTGCGAGTTGGGACTAAAACAATTTTATTTATTGATGAAATTCATCGTTATTCGAAAACACAACAAGATGCATTATTGCCGCATCTTGAAAACGGAACATTATTTTTAATTGGATCAACAACAGAAAACCCTTCATTTCAAGTAGTACCTGCACTTTTATCAAGAGTCCAAGTTGTAAGACTTAATTCAATAGATGATAAGAGTATGGATAGTATTATCAAAAAAGGCTTTGCATATTTAGCAAAAAATTACTTGCCTATGGATTGTGAAACTGGTGCAATCGATTTTATAATAAATCTTGCTAGAGGTGATGCAAGATATGCGCTTAATGTTGTTGAGAATGCTTATTTTGCAAGCGATTTGAATGACGGTAGAAGAAATCTAACAGTTGAAATTATCGAAAGTATTTGCCAAAAAAGAAATACAAGATATTCTCAACAAGAACATTATGACTGCGCGTCAGCGTTTCAAAAGAGTTTAAGAGGCAGTGATCCTGATGCAGCGATTTATTATCTTGCGAAAATGATTGCTGCTGGTGAAGACCCAAGATTTATCGCTAGACGATTAATTGTATGTGCTGCAGAAGATGTTGGACTGGCTGATCCTATGGCATTAAATATTGCAGTTAATGCATATAAAGCTGTTGAGTTATTGGGGCTTCCAGAGGGAAGAATTCCTTTGGCTGAGGCAGTTATCTATGTTGCTCGTGCTAAAAAATCAAATGAGGCTATTTGTGCAATTGATGAAGCATTAGCTGATATTGATAGTGGTAGAGATTTCCCGCCGCCTATGCATTTGAGAGATGCGCATTACAAAGATGCTAAAAATTATGGATTTGGTGTTGGTTATGTTTATTCACATAATGCACCAGATGAGTATCAACAGTTTTTACCGGATGAACTTTTAGGTAAAAAATATACAAGATAATTGCAAAAACATTGTTGCTTTGTTAAAATATTTTCAAAAGAGGGATATGTTATGAAAAAAATATTGGTAGGATTATTAGCTTCAATAGTTTTTGCACCATCTGTTATAGCTGATAATGTTTGGGTTAATAATCTAAGAAATACATTTTTATCAAATAATGCAATAATTTATGCTGTTAATTTGAGAACTTTTGGGGCTCAAGATATTAATAAAGACGGTATTATAGATATTTCAGAAGGTGAAGAAAGTGGTAATTTCTTAAATGCTATTGCAAGATTAGATGAGTTGCAAGCATTAGGCATTAATACTCTTCATGTTTTACCAATAATGTCTGTAGGCAAGACAAAAGCATTAGGAACTGCGGGTTCATTGTATGCTGCTGCAAGTTTTGATGAATTAAATCCTCAATTGAAAAGTGAACGATCAGCCTTGCCGATTGAAGAACAGGCTATAAAATTTATTAACGAGGCGCATAAACGTGGTATTAGTGTTATGGTTGATGTGCCGGCATGTGGTTCATATGATTTGTATCAAAAACGTCCTGAGCTTTTTGCAAAAGATGAAAACGGGCAATCGATTACACCGTCTGATTGGACAGATGTAAGGTTATTAGACGGTGGTACAGAAGCAAATGTTAATAAATCGGTTTATGCACTTTACAAAGATTTTGTAGATTATGTTATAAAACTTGGTGCTGACGGTATTAGAGCTGATGTTGCGCATTCAAAACCGGCAAGTTTTTGGAAAAGTTTGATAGATTATTCAAGAAGAAAAGATCCGCAATTTATGTGGTTGGCTGAGTCTTCAGATTCTTGGATTGATCCTGTTGCGCCTCAAGCAGTGTTTACTTCTTATGACAAATTATTGGAAGCTGGTTTTGACGGATTTTATGGAAGCTACTTTAATATGAAAGATTGGCGAAAAGCTGATGAGTTGATTAATCATGCAAAATTCGTTGAAACTTTGAAAACAAAATTTGCACAGCCAAAATCTGTCATTGGAAGTTTTACAACTCATGATGAATTAAGCCCTGTTTTAATTAACGGAATGCAATATAGTGACATGATTTTGTGGTTAAATGCAACTTTACCATTAAATGCGTATTATGTTGATGGTTTCCCGACAGGCGATAATTATGTCTATTTGTGGGGGAATAAAAAAGCTCGTAGCACTTCAACTGATGACGATTATTATTTTGTTCATCGCGGACAGTTGGATATTTTCAATTTTTCTCGTCAACCTGGTGGTAAAAATGAGGAGTTTAAAAGAAGTTTTGCAACAGCAAATCGCTTGAAAGCTTCGCTTGCACCGATTTTAGCCAATGGTAAATTTATTCCGTTGAAAACGAATAATTCAGAAGTTTTTGCATATGCTGTAAATTATAATAAGGCGGCAGTAATTGTATTTGGAAATATGGATTTCAAAAAAGATAATGAAGTTGTTATCAGGGTTCCAGGATATAAAGAAGAACAATTGACAATACCTATGAAAATTCTTGCGCCACCGATTTCGGGTAAAAATAAAATCGAAGCACAATTACATCCTGGTGAAATCCAAGTATTGCTCGTAAGCGATTTGGAAATTAAATAATTGATTATTGGCAATTTATATTTTTAACAAAATCTGAAATAGCATAGGCTTCGATTGTCCCAACAACGATTTCAAATTCAGGGAGGGCTTCTTCAAGTTCTTCTTTCATATGTTCCAATAACCCCGGAATAATTATTTTTCTGGTTTTAACTTTATTTATCAAGTCGAATTTTTTTAAAGTTTTTGCAACTATTTGTGCTGTGAATTTTTCTGCTGACCACGCTGTTAAAACGCTCATACCTTCGGCAGGTGTTACAATCAAGTATGACGGCACATTCAAGCTTTCTAACTCATTGGCAACTGCAAAAAAGGTCAATGCAAAGTTTGTTGTCATAAAAATAATAGAATTTTCATCAGGATTGTTAAACTCATAAATTTTCGATTCGACTTGCAACGGTTTTTGCGGATCTGTGAAAATGTTTTGACGTAGTGTCATTAACGTCGCAAAAAGAGCTTCATCAAAATCTTCAAAAACAAGCATATTGGCATATTTACACAAATAATAGCTTGCTCTTGCGCATAAATCATCTAAATTTTTTGTTGATTTGAAATATACGTAAACTGGATTTGAAAATTTTTCGTTTCTGTCAACAATGGCTTTTGTGCGGATATCAACAAGTTTTTTTGCTGTTTCTTTAAAATTTCCGTCAATGATTTTTATTAAAGACAATTTATCGAAATCTTTTTCTCTTATATAAACTGTTTCGTCGCATAAATTGTTGATTTTGTAACCTTCATCGTTTCTCAAAATGACAAGATTAACTCGCATTGTTTCATTTACTCGGGTAATTTCAAACTCTTTTATGCGTTTAAGTTTGTTTTCAAAATCAGGTGCTTTGCAGTCTAAAACTGTTGCTAAAATGGTTGGATTTACAAAAGTTTTTTCGTGCCTATAAAGTACATTTTCTCCACCAATTTTTAGATTATCAATTGCAATTGTTTTTTGTGGAGTCTTCATATTTTTAGCACAAAGTGCTTTTAATTCTTTTGGCATGTATTTGCATCTGTCATAACTTACTTGTTTTTGTGCAAGTTTTATTGCAAAAGCCATACAGGTTGGGCAGCCACATTCTTTACAGTTTGTGTGTTCAGTTTTTTTTGCCGCAGGTAGATATTTGAAAATTTGCATTCCTGATAAATTCATTATTCCAACCCTTTCATCGTTTTGATATTTTCAGGGTAATATAAAACTAAAATATCAGCACCTGCAGCTTTTACGGCCGATACTGCAGCAAGTTCGAACATTTTTGCCCTTTGTGAAAGTTCACCCCAGCTTGCTGTAAAGTTTTCTGATTTGGTTTCTTTAACCTTTAGGCTTTCCTCAGCAACGAAACTTATTATTGGCATATTTAAGTAAGTATCGTTTTCAAGTTTGATTTTTTCAATTGTACTATATCCGTAATCTAAACCGTAGCCAAGTCCCCCGATATCAGTGTCAATAATTATTTTATCAAGAGGTAATCCTAAATCAGAAGTTAAAATATTCAATTCTTTGCATAAATTTATATCAATAGGAGTTCGTAAAACAAGTTTGTGTTTTCCTTTGATAACTGAAGGTGTTATTTCTTTGTAGGTGTTTTCTGTGGCAAAAGCTATTGTGCATTCTCTGTCCAAGACTTTAATCAATGCTGGCAGAAGTTCTTTATCGATGGTTTCATTTCCGCAACCGTTGATCATTAGAGGTTTTGTTATATAAGGCAAAAGGATTTTTAACATCATTGCAGCATTGGCAATTTTGTCAATTGTTGGCACATTGAATTTTAAGCCCAAAATATCGCATTCGGTATTTTGAGCTTTTTTAATTATTTCGATTTTGTCCGTAGTTTTGAAATATTCTTTTGCGATTCCGAAATTTTCTTCTGGATCGAAAATTGAAACTTCAAGTACGTATTGAGTTTTAACCTCTGTCACTTTCAACTTTTTCCATTAATTCAACAAATCTTTTTTCGTCAATTGTTTCTTCATCAAGAAGAGTTTTTGAAATATATTCAAGCATATCTCTGTTTTTGTTAAGAAGATTTCTTGCAATTTCATATTGTTCATCAACAATTCTTTTTACTTCTTTATCAATTTCCGCAGCTATTTCTTCTGAAAAATCTCTTGTATGTCCAAAATTTCTTCCCATAAATACGTGTTCTTGGTTTTTGCCGTATTGAAGACTACCCATTTTTTCTGACATACCGTATGTTGTAACCATGTTGCGAGCAAGCGCTGTTACTTTTTCTAAATCGTTTGAAGCTCCTGTTGTTATTGAATCTTTTCCATAAACGATTTCTTCAGCAACACGTCCACCAAGAGTCATTGTTATTCTGTCTAACAATTGTGATTTTTTCAAAGTTAAATGATCTTTTTCAGGTAAAGTCATTGTAATACCAAGGGCCATGCCTCGAGGAATTATTGAAACCTTATGAAGTGGGTCGGTATTTTTTAGTAATTTTGCAAGTAATGCGTGACCAACTTCGTGGTAAGCGGTATTTTCTTTTTCCTCATCAGAAATAATTCGACTTTTCTTTTCAGGACCTGCCATAACTTTATCGATAGCTTCTTCCAGATTATCCATTTTGATTTCTTTTTGATCGTGACGAGCGGCCAATAATGCTGCTTCGTTTAGCAAATTTTGCAAGTCTGCACCAGTAAATCCAGGTGTGCGTTTTGCTAAAACTTTAAGTTCAACATCTTTTGCTAGAGGTTTGTTTTTAGCATGAACATTTAGAATTTGTTCTCTACCTAAAATGTCAGGTCTGTTGATTACAATTTGTCTATCAAAACGACCAGGTCTTAAAAGTGCATTATCCAAAATATCAGGTCTGTTTGTCGCAGCGATTACAATGATGTTTACATTTTCATCGAATCCATCCATTTCAACTAGTAATTGGTTCAAAGTTTGTTCACGTTCATCGTGTCCGCCACCAAGACCCGCACCACGTTGACGGCCTACTGCATCAATTTCGTCAATAAAGATTATACAAGGTTGATGTTTTTTTGCTTGTTCGAATAAATCTCTTACTCGACTTGCACCAACACCAACAAACATTTCTACAAAATCAGATCCGCTGATTGAGAAGAATGGAACACCAGCTTCACCTGCGACAGCTTTTGCCATTAATGTTTTACCAGTTCCTGGAGGGCCTACCAATAAAACACCTTTTGGAATTTTTGCGCCAAGTTTCAGGTATTTTTCACCGTGTTTTAAGAAATCAACGATTTCTTCAAGTTCTTTTTTTTCTTCATCAATACCGGCAACATCTTTAAAAGTTGTTTTTACTTTGCTATCTAAAAGCATTTTTGCTTTGCTTTTGCCAAAAGACATTGCTTGAGAACCGCCTGCTTGAAGGCTTTTTGCCATTACAATCAAGAAAATAATGAATAAAAGCGGTAACAATAATGAACCTAAAATGCCTAATAATTGAGATGATTCGCTAGGTTTTTTAACAGTTATTTCAACATTTGCAGCTTCAAGTTTTTTCATCAAATCAGGATCATCTGGTGTTAAAACTTTATATTGAACTTGAGGAGTCTTTTTCTCAATTGTTCCGAATGGACTTTGTTCAGTTATTGTTGTTTCTTCTTGTTGAGCAGGAATTGCGATTAAGAAATCATTCCCTTTTTCAACTTTTTTAAATTCATTGCTTGCAAGTTTTTCAACAAAACTTGAATAAGAAAGTTCTCTTGTACTTGTTGTTGGTCCAGCCATAAATACGGAAGAAACAAAGACCAAAACAACTATAGCTAAAACAATGTACATACCTGCAGATTGACTTTTGTTCATTTAATTAACCTCTCACCTAATAATCTTTATACATTATAGCTCAAAAATGTTAAAAATACTATGCCTGTTTTTCTTTTAGTTCAGCTTTTGCGATTTCCCAAAACATTAAGCGTTGTTCAAGCGGATATTCAATTAAAGGCTTTTGGGCAACTGTTTGTGCGATTTTAATTCTGGATTTTATTTTTGTATTTGTATCAGCCAAGGCTTTTGCTGGATCAACTTTGTAATAATCAGCAAGCATAATAGTATCAAATAAAATATCGCCAATTTCTTCATGCATATTTGCATAATCGTTTTTTAATTTTGCTTCTTTCAACTCTTCTATTTCAGAATGTATAAAATTATAGTATCCTTGTTCTGTCTTTACATATCCATTTTTGTCAAGCATTCTTGAAACCCCAATGGCATCACGAATTACAGGGTTATTTGCTTTAAAACTAATTACATTTTTATATGGTTTATAACTTACTGGCGAAATCATCATGATTTATTGTAAGACAAATAAACTTATTTTATTCAATACATTAAGTTTTTTAAAATTCTGAAACGGATATGCTGGTGATTCCTGAATTTCTGGCACTGTCCATTATTTTAACGACAGCACCGTGAGATGAATTGCCGTCTGTTTCAATCATCATTCCGTCAGGATAATCTTTTGCAATATTTTTCAAGGTTTTTTCTAAATCACCAACTAGAACTTCTTTATTATCAATATAATATTTGTCATCGGAGGTAACTGTTACGGATAAGATTTTTGCATCATTATTTTTAACTTGTTCTTGTGCAACCATTTCAGGTACGGTTAAATTTAAGCCTTGTTGATCAAGTAATGGAGCTATAACCATCATAATAATTAACAGAACTAAGAAAATATCTGTTAGCGGTGTTATATTTATTTCGTTGAATGTATCTCTCATTATTATTACCCTCTGTTTTCTTCCTTAAGCTCTTTCTGTTCTTTTTTGCTTAAAGGTTCGCCCGCTACTATCAATTTTTTATATTCTGCATCTTGAGCTGCATTCATTACTTTCATAATTTCTGAGCTTCTCACTTGCGCATCAGCTTTTACAACAACTTCAGGCTTTTCAAGAGAATCTTTCATTGCCAAAAGTTCGTCAACCAGTTGTTCTGAAGAAATTTGTTTACCGTTGATATACATCAAACCTTCTTTTGTAATTGCTACTTCAGCTTTATTTTGTTCAATGGCAACGCCGCTATTAATTTCTGGTACCGTAATTGCATTATCCATTGATTGGAAAGTCGGTGCGACTACCATCATAATAATTAATAGTACTAAGAAAATATCCGTTAGCGGTGTAATGTTTATTTCAGTAAATAATTTACCTTTTTTAGAACTCATTGCCATTTTTATTTCCCTTATATAGCATTAGATGTTGGTGATTCTATTTTTGTATCATCATCTGAATCAACAAAACTTAAGAATAATAATTTAATCAATTGGAAGTCATCTTCAAAACGTTTTACAATTGATTGGAAAGAGTTGTAGAAAATTACTGCAACAATAGCAACACCAAGACCGAAAGCTGTTGCGATTAATGCAGAACCAATACCCATTGCAACTGCGGCAGATTGGTTGCCTTGAGTTGCTAAGTCTTGGAATGTATAAAGAATTCTGACAACTGTACCGAATAAACCTAAAAATGGTGCAACCCCACCAATTGTACCAAGGATTGTCATATGGCTTTCAAGTTTTCTGGTAGCAAGTGCTGCTGCGATATCAAATGAACGAGAAAATCCGTTTCTTTGCTCAGAAAAAATTCTAACGGCTTCTTCAGTAACTTCACCAATAACGCCTCCACATTGAATCGCCAAGTTTTGTGCACCTTGAAGATTGTTTTTAGCTAATTCTTTTTGTAATTTTGGTATGAAAAGAACAACATCTCTTTTATTTCTTTTGTAAAACGATGCTCTGTTCATAACAACTGCAACTACCAATATTGAACAAATTAAAATAGGTAACAATACTGGCCAGTCAAGTTTAATTGAGTGTAATAATAATTCCATAGTTTTATCCTCTTTTTATGTACTTAGTTTCTAATTATATCCCGATGCTCCAAATACGTTGTAATCAAACGTAAATTGGATATCAATACTTTGTCCTTTAAAATCAACCGGTAGCGGTCTGAATGGTGCTGTTAATTTAACTGCGTTTAGTGCAGCAGCGTCAGCATTTGGCAAACCAGATGATTTGTATACGCTGCAAGAAAGCAATCTTCCATCTTTTGCAATCTTGAATAATAAAACGACACGTTTACTTTCGTTTCCTTTTGGTGGATCCCAATTCATTTTTATACGTCTTTGAAGATCTCTCATATAAGGTCCAAAATCTGGTTCTCGAATTGCGTCAATACCAGGAGCGCCACCGCCACCACCAGGGTTTCCAATATTTCCAGTTCCACCACCAGAGCTTCCATGTGATAGACGAGTTCCTGAAGATCCGCCTCCTGTCGGAGCTAAAGACGGTGTAGGTGCGTAGCTACCACTGCTTGTGCTTCCGCCAGTTGGTGCTGTTCCAGAGCCACTAATAGGTCCTGTTGAGTATGTTCCAGATTTTGTGCCACCAGTCGGAACCGGTACTGAAAAAGCAGATGATGGTTTTTCAACGGTCTTTGGTGTCATTGGTGGTTTTATTGATGGGCGAGCTGTTGGCGGCTGCGGTTTAGCAGGTTGTGGTGCCTTAACCGGAGCTTGTTGTGCAACAGGTGCTTGTTTTTTTACAGGTTCTGCAGCTTTCGGTTGTTGAGCTGGTTTTGGTGTTTTAGCAGGAGTACTAACGCTAGATTGACTAGGTTTCTGTACTTTTGCAGGAGCAGGAGATGGCATTGAAACTTTTTTAGTTGGATCATTGACACCGCCTGAACGAGAATTTATATCTGCTCGGTATGGAGTTTTTTTGTTTTTTGGTGTACCTTCTTTTTCTACAAGAACAAATTCGATATCGTTCATTTTAGGTTTTGGTCTTTCAAATAAAGAAAAGTTGATACCTAAAAATGCAAGTATTATAAAGGTAAGCCAAGCTGCACCCAAAACCGATGGGTGTAATATTGAAGAAATGATGATAGATTTTTTAAGTGTCAAATCACCTTCGTCATCTCTTAAAACAGCTGGAGTTGTATATCCGGTATTTGGCTCATCTTCTTCTATGCAATTGTCAGTATATTTACCTAAAATAGACATTTTATCCCTTTAATCCTTCAATAATTTTATTTTAATTTTAAAATAAAATTATTACCCTGTTTGCTAGTAATTTGGTTTATTTACTGCTGGGTTAATAGTAATAGGTTGGGTAAGAACTAAGTCAATTGAAGCATTAGCCGGAATTTCTACGTTATTTCCTTTATCCCAAATTGATTTTATTAATCCTCCACCTGCACCTACTGCTGTTCCTAGTGCTGCACCTTTGCCAACGTCACCGCCAGCTAAAGCTCCAAATACAACACCAGATAATGCTCCACTAGCTGAACCTACCGCTAAATCTTTGGTATATTCTTTTGTAACATCAAGTTTTGTTCCGCCAACTAATACACCTGAATTGTCATCAGTTTTTATAACTGCAGATATTGGAATTTGTATTCCGTATGGTGTAATTATTTGGGTAAATCTAATTAATAATTTACCGTTCAAGCTACCGTGTTTTGCTTTTGAAACTTCTAAAACAGTTCCAGTTACAGAACTACCGGCAGGAGCAATTAAGTTTCCATCATAATAAAAATCTGAACCCAAAGCCACTGAAACATTTTGTCCTAAAGTCAAATTTTGTGAGCTTATAGGTGTTGTAACAACGGTTTTGAATGCTTGTCCAGCAGGAACAACAGCAACACTTCCGTGTAGAGTTTTGTTGTTCAAACTGTAATTGTTTTGTTGATAATAAGCAGGTTGGTAAAGAGGTACTTGTGAATTTTGTGTATAATCATAATTACCTGCTGCAATTGCAGTCGCACTTGTAGCTAATAACATTGTCAACAATAAATTTATTTTTTTATGCATAATTTCCCCCTTATAAGACTAATTCTATTTTATTCTGCAATTGTAATAATGTCAATTTGTTAAGGTGTGCGTAATCCACGCAGGAGCTACTAAAATTATAATTCCCTCTTCCCCAGCGTTGATTCTGGTGTGTTCTCCCATTTTACGAGTTGGACCAGGTCTTATTTGAAGTGTAGGCGCTCTTCTTGTCCAAAATTTGCCTTGGAAGCGTTGTTGCCAGTGAGGCATTTTAATATATTCTGCAGGATCGGTTAAACCGCCACCTATTAAATTATTATTTGATGTGTAATAATATGCTTTTACAGGAATTTCAAAAGTATCTGATAATACCAATTTTGTGACTTTAATTTTCATAGAGGCGTGTGTGCCTACTACAGGTTCATGAATTTCTTCTATATAGCCATACAATTCACTGCCTTTTGGAATAACATTTGTTTCGTGTAAAAACATATCATTCGATACAATAAATTTAACTTTATATCCTTGAGGACAGTATTGTGTTGAAATGTCTTGAGCGTTCATAACAGGGATAAAAGTTCCTGTAGTAAGTTCGATGCCATCGTAATCGCGCATAGGTAATTGCACATTATCAAGCTCAGTTGCTGTTGAATATAATGTCAAACCAAATATTATAAAAAGAATTGATAGAACCTTCTTCATACCTGTTATTATAACATTTTTTTCGTAAATGGCAATTCTTTAAAAATAAGAAATGAAATGATTTTGTAACAAATGTAAAAAAAATGATTTATTGAGGCAATTTATGTATAAAAAAATACTTTATATAAATGTGTAAGTGATTTAGGTGTGTAATTTTATGTCAAATGTAGTTTCTTCATTAATATTTGCGCATAGAAATATCGATAAAACACAAAATGGTGATATCGGTAGAGCACCAGTTGCTGCCGCACAATGTGTAAATGTTTTGAATGAGGTTTCTCGTTATAACAAAGCTGTTGCGCAAGGAACAGATGCAGCTGTTAGTATTTTTAAAGATATGGCAAAAACTAACAAGGCTGCAGAATATGCAGTTAAAGGTGTTTCTTGGGCAACAAAAAATGTGAACCCTATGATAGCAGCTTCTGGGGTTTTAAAAGTTGCAATGTCAGATGACAAACTTTCTGCTGGCATAACAGAAACATCAGCATTAGCAACTATGTTTGCTGGTGAGAAACTTACAAACAAAGCATTGGAAGCATTAGGGAAATACAATTTTAAAAATGCAAATGTTGCTAAATTATTTAATAAGAGTTCTAAAGTAGGTGCAATTGTTCACGGTTTATTGTTTGTTGCGGCATCTATTGCATCTTACTCTGTCGGTGAACACATGGGTAAAGATTTAGCAAAAGAAGTTAAAGCTGAATGGGGAATGAAATCTGATAAAATCGACCATATAGCTTAAGAAATACGGATTATGCTGTGCTATAATGATCTTATGAGAAAGATTGTTATTCTTTTTGCTGTTTTAATAATGAGTTTATTTAACCCGTCTTATGCTATAAAGATAGGGGTCCAAACTAATGTTAGTAAAGTAGGAGTTGGTGCAAGCACTGATGCCGTAATAATTGATGCTAATACACATAAAAGTGTGTGCTCTATTGACAGTATGAAAGGTTATGAAATAAGACCTTACAAGAATAAGTTAGCAATTAAATATGATGGTAAGTATTATCAAATAGATAGTGACAATATTGTTTTAAAAACTCTAGAAGAAGGATTTGTTAGTGTAAAAAGTAAATGGTATCGTGGTATTTTAATAATTCAAAACAAAAATGATAAGTTAACTGTAATAAATAGTGTTGATATAGAAGATTATATAAAAGGTGTTCTACCATCAGAAATGCCATCAGGTTGGGAGTCAGAAGCTTTAAAGGCTCAAGCTATTGCTGCAAGAAGTTATGCTTTGGCTAATTTGGGAAAACGTGCAAAATTTGGTTATGATCTTAACGACACACCTGAAGATCAAGCCTATGGTGGTGCATCTTCAGAAACATATAAAACAAATCAACTTGTTGAAGATACAAAAGGGTTGGTTTTAATTTATGATTTAAAAATTATACCTGCATACTATTCAGCATCAGCTGGTGGACAAACAATAAATGCTTCAACAGCATGGGGAAGTGATCTGCCATATATTCGTTCTGTCCCGTCATATGATGGAAATGTCAAAAAAAGTGGGCATGGAGTTGGCATGTCGCAGCATGGAGCGAATAATTTAGCGAAACAAGGCTATAATGCCTATCAAATTTTACAATATTTTTACAAAAATGTTAAGTTCGCCCGTATAAATCCAGAATACTACAATTAGCATAATTAAATGCTGGAAACAGACTCAAGGCTTGGCTTTTGAATGGATATAAAGTCGTATATCCAGTGTATATTTAAAATTTTTTTGTAAAAGTACTTGCCAAAACTAGAAAAAATGCTATAATAATTTTGTCGAATACAAATGCATGCACAGAGGAATGGTTTCTGGGTAGGCAAATAAGGAAGAAGGAGGTTCGTAATGAACAAAGAAGAATTAGTAAAAGAAGTGTCAAAAAAAGCAAAAGTTTCTCAAAAAGCATCAGCTGACGTTATCGCAGCTACATTAGAAACTATCCAAAAAACAGTTGCTAAAGGCAAAAAAGTAACTTTAGTTGGTTTCGGTACATTTGAACCACGCAAAAGAGCTGCTAGAACTGGTAGAAACCCACAAACTGGCGCAGTTTTGAAAATCGCTGCTAAAACAGTTCCTGCATTCTCAGCTGGTAAAAAATTCAAAGAACTTGTAAAATAGTTTTTGAATGAATAAGTTGAAATATCCCTTTTGATTCTGTCAAAAGGGATATTTTTTTATATTTAATGTATAATTGGGGTATAAGGAGGTCGTCATGACAGAAAATACAACTATGAAACTTGGCATTTCTACAACATTTGCAGGTATGAGTTTTGATAGTTATTCATCAAAAGTATCTGAATTTGTTAGTGAATTTTCTTCACGTGCCAATAAAAAAGGACAATTTTTAAATTGGGTAAATTTACCTCAAGAACAATTAAAAAGAGTTGATGAGCTTTATTCATTGGCTGAAAGCTTGAAAAATCAAACAGGTGCAGAAAGACTTAGTGTGCTTGGTATTGGAGGTTCAAAACATACTGTTGAACATATGCTAAGCATTAATGGTTTGAACGTAAATCAAGATAAAATTTTATTCTATTCTGACGTTGATTCTGCAAGTTTGGAAAGATATTTATACAGATTGGGCGATGTTACAAAATCAAATTACATGATCGCTTCAAAATCAGGTTCTACATTTGAAACCAAAGATGGTTTTTTGAGAATTCAAAAAATGCTTGAAAATGAATACCAAGCAAAAGGTTATTCAAATTATGAAGAACTTGCAAGCAAACACTTTATTGCAGTAACAGATGGTAATGCTGAAAAAAGTGAACTTCGCAGAACTTCAATTTCAAAAGGTTGGTTAGGCGATTTATTTATTCACGACGATGTTGGCGGAAGATTCTCTGCATTCGATGATCACGCATTATTTACACTTGCGTATGCTGGTATGGCTAAATCTGATATGGTAAAAATGCTTGAAGCTGCCCAAGAAGTTTCAAATCTTTCATTATCAAGTAATTTTGATATGAATGATGCGTTGAAACAAGGTATTTTCTGGGCTCATGCTACATTGAATAATGTTTCAACATCAGTTCACCAATATATGGGTTCAATTTTTGAAAATACTGTATACTGGCATGCTCAAATGCAAAACGAATCAGTTAAAAATACATTGAAACAGGTTGCAAAAGTTCCTGATGCTATGCACCACAGTGCAGAAGCACACTTTAATCCTGCTAACAAATTCGCGTTTGCTTTGACAACACCAAAAGATAGCGGAGTTTGCAGAGAGAATGCTGAAAGCTATATTGGTGCATTGAATATGTCTTACGAAAGTATGGGTGCATTCTTCAATGAATCAGTTGACGCTAAAGGTATGGGTTTAACTCCAGAAGCAGCAGGTGCAATGACTCAATTAAGAGCATTTGCAACAGTATATCAGGAAATTGTTGAAAAAATTATGACAGGAACATCATTCCCAGAAGTTCTTGATAGTGTACTTCAACCACACGTTGAGTATTACAAAAAGAACTTAAAAGGTGGGGTTGTAGATCCTGGTAGAATTTCAAAATAGTTTAAAAGGCGGGTCGAACGACCCGCCTTTTTAATCTTCAATAAATACGTGATTCCCATTTATTGTAACCCAGCGACCTTTAGCTGAAGATTTTGCCGTTGAAGAATTTGTTTGTTTCCGTTTTTGTTCCAATTCTCTGTTTGTAGGAATTCCTTTTTCTTTCATCTGCTTCATTATGGCTTTTTCGTTTCGCAAAAATTCGTCCGTAGACATATTTTTAATCTGTTCTCGTGTAAAGATTTGTTCCGATTGCCCATTTGTAGAATTGAATTTTGAGGAATTATTATGTATAATATTATTAGGGCTCCTAGTGGTACCCGAGCTAGTAGTTCGGTCACTGCCACTAGGAGATTCCTTTGTTATATAGTATCGTTTTTTACCACTTTGGGACGCTTCAATATAATGATCACCATTTTTGCCTCGATAAACTTCATAATGTGATACATCAGGTTTTTGTTCTGGTTTCATGTTTGGTTCATCTGGTAAACGTTTTGCTTGTTTTATATCTTTAATTAACTGCTGATAAGTTTCATAAAAGTTTTTCATATAATTTTAACCTTTCTGGCAAAAATTATATGATCAATTGGCAATGATTCATTATATCATATTTTTAATATATCCGTCAAGATTACTTATGCAACGCCAGCTTTTAAGATGTCGTGAATATGGATAACACCGATTGGTTTGTCAGCACTATCAACAACAGCTAAAGCTGTGATTGAATATTTTTCCATCAAATGTAATGCACTTGCTGCATAATCAGATTCAGAAATTCTTTTTGGATTTACTGTCATAACATCTTTAACCAAAATAGAAGATGTGTTGTGATATTTAATCAAAGTTCTTCTGATATCACCGTCGGTTAATACGCCTGAAATTGTTCCTGTTGGGCTTTCAATTATGGCCATACCAAGTTTAAATTTAGAAATAATTTCGATAACATCAGTAAATTTGTCATTTTCGCGAACAATTGGTAATTTTTCTCTTTCAGCAAGCATCAAGTCACTAACTTTGTATAAGAAACCTTTACCCAAAGCACCTGATGGGTGGAAAATTAAGAAATCTTCTTTTGTGAAACCACGTTTTTCTAACAAACAAACAGCCAAAGCATCTCCCATTGCAAGAGTTGCAGTTGTACTCGCAGTTGGAGCTTTGTTTAGAGGACAAGCTTCTCGCTCAACTGAAATATCAAGGACAACATCACTTGCTTTAGCTAATGTTGATTCCATTTTGCCTGTCATACCAATCATAGGAACACCAAATCTTTTGATAAGTGGTAATAAATTCATCAATTCTTGAGTTTCACCACTGTTTGAAATAGCAATCACAACATCATCGCGAGTTATGATACCTGAATCGCCATGTGTACTTTCAGCGGGGTGCAAGAAGTATGACGGAGTACCTGTTGATGACATGGTTGCAGCGATTTTTTTGCCAATCAAGCCTGATTTGCCCATACCAGTAACAATTACACGGCCTTTGCAGTTATATAAAATTTCAACTGCTTGATCAAAATTTTCACCAATTCCGTCGATTAATCTCAAAATAGAATTTGCTTCTATTGTCAAAACTTCTTTAGCTAATTCGTTAATAGTTCTTACACACATAGTTCCTACCATAATTTTATCCCCTTCAAGAGTATTATACAATAAATATCGTATAAAAGTATTAAAATTATATAAATGTTTAAAGTTTTTAAATTTTCTATCGTCGAAAACTTTACTATGGTTCAAAATATAACAAAAAGCAGATTTTTAGATTTGAATTGCGGGAATTGTGAACAAATTCTTGATAATGTTAAAAAATATATAAGCAAATATGATTGTCCTGAAATGACTTTGGATTTGTCGAGATTAAATATACTTGATGCGGCAAAAGTTATGGTACTGTCTTCTGCGTACCACTACAAAAAATATCCGCAAGGTAAAGTAAAATGCCGAGTACAATCTGACAATGTCAAGGGTCTTGTATCGGCATTTGTTACTGATAATTTGGAAGTTATAAATAGTTAGTTTTAATTTGTTTTTACATGATTTAACAAACTGCTTGCAAAAAAAGATTTAGTGTAATATTATTATACTTAGCCGAAAGTTTTAGGCTTTGGTATGCCTAAAATTTTTTAGATACTTTAAACCAAAAAGGAGATAAGAAAATGCCAAAAATGAAAACTCACAAATCTGCTGCAAAACGTTACAAAGTTACTGCAACAGGTAAAATTCAAAAAAGACAAGCAGGTATAGGCCACTTGCTCCAACACAAATCAGGTTCTAGAAAACGTAGAATTTTCAAGATGGTTAGTGTTTCTGATTCACACTTAAAACTGGTATCTAAAGAGTTACCATACAAGAAGTATTCAAGATAGGAGCAAAAAATGAGAGTAAAACGTGGTAATGTTAGTCGTTTAAGACACAAAAAAATATTAAAACTTGCTAAAGGCTTTAAAGGCGCTAGAAGCAGAATCTTTAAAGTAGCTAATACTGCTGTTATGAAAGCACTTAAATACGCTTACAGAGACAGACGTACTACAAAACGTAATATGAGACGTCTTTGGATCGTTAGAATTAACGCTGCTGTTAGAGAACGTGGTATGAGCTATTCAAGATTCTTGAACGCTTGCAAAAAAGCTAACATCGTTGTTAACAGAAAAATGCTAGCTGACTTAGCAGTTAACGACAAAGAAGCATTTGATGTAGTATTTGAAGCTGTTAAAGCTGTAAAATAAAACATAAAAAGCTAAAATAAAAAAGCCTTCGATTTTCGAAGGCTTTTTTTATATGAAAAAAGAGAGCGTGTTCACGCTCTCTGCTCGGGGTTTATTTGAGAAAATTTTATTAACGTTTTTGGAATACCATAACGTATTCGTGTTTGAAGATATAAAATCCACCTGCTAAAGCTCTATAACGCCATAGGTTAGCTGTTTTACCTTTAGCTCTTTCATTACCTTGCATATCTTTTACGATAATAGCTTTTAAGGCAAAACCAAGTTTTTGCATTCTTGCCATACATTCAAAACCTAAAGGTTGCACTTCTGAATTTTTGTAGCTATCACCGATGATTAGTGCGGCAAATCTGCCTTTTTCTAATTTGTCATAACCATTCTTGGCTACTTTTTCAAATAAGTCGTAGAATTCTTCTGTTGATTCGCAGTTAGACAAATCTTCTTTTTTGTCTGAGAATTTGATAATATCATCATAAGGTGGGTGCAAAATTAAAAACTGAGCTTTTTCTTCACCCATAATATCAAGTGCTGCTTGAACTTTGTCTTGAACTTCTTCTGACGCTGAGTCTGCACAGATAATTCTAACATCTGTTACAAGTTGTTTTGGTGTGAATTTTTCTGAAACTTTTTCTGCTAATTCATCTTTTAATTCAACGCCAATACAGCGTCTGTTCATGTTAATTGCTTCAATGCCTGAAGTTCCAGAACCAAAGAATAAATCTAAGACGATATCGTTTTTCTTTGTAAAACGTTCATATAACTGTTGTGCAATTTGTGGAATATAATTGCCGTGGTATTCGTTTGAATGACCGTGTTCTTTTAGTCTTGATGGGAATTCCCATAAAGTATCAGTTTTTACGTGATCATAATCTTTCCAAGCGTTCAAATTAATGTCACTATACTTTGTTGTTTTAACCTCTTTAACAATTTGCAAATCCGCTTTTTTAGCAGGTTTCAATTGTGTGTTAGTTCTCAATCTAGCCAATTTCTCTTCTCCCCGATTAATTTGTATAAAGTCATTTTATAGAAATGTTTCAAATTTGTAATCAAACATTTAGATGAATTTGTGTTTGTAGTAAATTAAAATTGAATGGAGGAATAATGTTAGCTGATGGCTTTAGTTTAAACACAATCTACATGATAGTTGGCTTCCTTTTGTCAATGTTCTCTTGTGTCTCTAACGATATTATTCAAACTCTTGGGACTTTTTTAAGTGCAAATAAAAACACAAAATCTGTTTATATTTGGATTTTTACAAGTGTTGTTTTAATATTAACAGTAGGTTTAGGTTGGTACTTTAACAATGGAGATTTGTCTTTCGGACGTTTGGATAGAATTCCTGTTACCGAAACGTTTAGCATAATTCACGTATTGCCACCTATTATTTTATTAATATTAACTCGTTTTGGTATTCCTGTTGCGACAGCATTTTTGATTTTGAGTATTTTTTCTGTTAGTAATGCTGAAGTTATCGGCTTAATGCTCACAAAATCATTTATTGGTTATGGCACAGCTTTAATTTGTTCAATAATCATTTATAGTATTATTGCAAGACCAATTGAAAGATATTTTTATTACACTCAAAAGAAACAAGGCACACAAATTTCTAAATGGTGGATGGTTGCAAAATGGTGTTCTACAGCGTTTTTATGGTCTCAATGGATTATGCAAGACGCTGCGATATTATTTGTATTCTTACCAAGAAAAGCATCTTTAGGTGAATTATTATTTGTACTAACAGCTTGTACAATATTCCTAGGATTTGTTGCTTATAATAGAGGTGGAGAAATCCAAAAAATCGTTAAAATGAAAACCAATGTTCAAGACCCTCGTTCTGCAACTATCATTGACTTAATATATGCATCATTATTATTATACTTTGTGACTTTAAATAACATTCCAATGTCTACAACTTGGGTATTCTTAGGCTTGTTAGCAGGTCGTGAAATAGCGCTTTATCATAGATTACGTTTCGAATCACCTAAGAAAATGTACAAACACGTATTTAAGGATTTGGCAAAAGTTACTTTTGGTATGATTATTTCACTACTTGTTGTTGTAATTTTAACTCAATTCCACGTTGTAAAAGATTTCTTTATAATGCATTTCATGGGGTAATTAAATGGCAAGAATAAAACAACTTTCAAAACATTTGATTAACCAAATAGCAGCAGGTGAGGTAATCGAAAGGCCAGCATCTGTTGTAAAAGAGTTGGTGGAAAATTCAGTTGATGCCGGTGCAACTCGAATAAGTATCGAAATAACAAACGATTGTAGAGATATTAGGGTTGCTGATAATGGTTCAGGTATTCACCCCGATGACATATTGTTAGCATTTTCTAAACACGCAACAAGTAAGCTTCAAGAAGATGAAGACCTTTTTGATATTCATACACTAGGATTCCGTGGTGAAGCTTTAGCAAGTATTATATCTATCTCTAAATTAACTTGTATAACAAGAACAAAAGAATTTGAAACAGGTACAAAAGTAAAATGTGAAAATTCGGAAGTTAAACAAGTAGAAACAGGTTGCGCTGTCGGTACGATTATGGAAATAAAAGATTTATTCTATAATGTGCCAGTAAGATTAAAATTTTTACGCAATCCTAATACTGAATTTTCTTATATTCAAGAAATTGTTCAGGCGCTTGCATTAGTAAATACGCAAGTCGCATTTGAACTAAAAAGAAATGGTAAAACAGTTTTAAAAACCACTGGGCAAGGGGATTTAGATCAAACAATTAAAGAAGTTTATTCATCTGACGTTGTAGGAAATCTCAAGCATGTATTAAAAACTGACGAATTATCTGGATTAAAAATATCAGGAATGGTTAGCAAGCCAGATTTCACTCGCTCAAGTAAAAAGAATTACCATTTATATATAAATTCAAGAACTGTAAAATGTCAGGTTTTACAAAAAGCAGTTGATATGGTTTATAAAACATTAATCGCAAATGGCAAATATCCATTTGTTGTTTTAAATGTGGAGATCCCAGCACAAGATGTTGATGTCAATGTGCACCCAACCAAAAAAGAAGTACGTTACAGAAATACCAATCAGATTTTTAATTTTGTTAGAACAGCTGTTGAAGGCGGTTTAGCTAATTTTGTTGAACAAGATTTTAAACCAATTCCTCAACAAACAACGGAAAATATTGTTGACTTTAAACCAGTTCAACAGGAAATTAAAATTGATCGAGATGACGATACAATGTATGTTTCTGATAATCTTATACAGAAATTGCAAGAACAAATTACCTATCATGAACCAGTTGTAGAGCAGCAGAGTATGATTTTGCAAACAGAATATAAAGAACCGGAACCAGAAGAAAATATTATTGGCCAATATAAAAACACTTATATTTTGATTGAAAAAGAAGACGGTTTAGAAATTGTTGATCAACATATTGCAGAAGAAAGATATATTTATGAAAAATTAAAATCTGAAAAGGAAGTTGCGTCACAGATTTTATTTGTTTCTGATGTTGTATCTGTTGAACCAAGTGATATGGCTATTATCAAGGAAAATTTGGACAAGTTCGAACGTTTTGGATATGGTATTGAAATTATCAATGATACTGAATTAATTTTCCGCAAAGTGCCTATGATGATTGCAAAAGTTAACCCAAAAGATATTATTGCTGATGTTTTAGAAAATATCGAAGGTGATTTAGATAGATTAGAAGAAAAAATTCTTATAACAACTTCTTGCAAAGCATCAGTGAAGGCGGGTCAAAAGCTTTCAATTTGGCAAATGCAAGAAATTATTAAAAAATGGCGCACAACAAAAATGCCATACACTTGTCCGCACGGTCGCCCTATTTCTCATATAATTAATCACAAAGAACTTGCAGGATTTTTCCAACGACAAAATTAATCTACGTTAGCAGACAAGCAATTTTGTTCGTAATGTAAATGTTCAAGCATAGAATTTACGCGTTTCATCATATCATTAAACATTGGTATTGATAAACTTTGTTTTCCGTCAGATAAAGCGTTTTCTGGGTCGTGGTGAACTTCTACCATCACACCGTCAGCTCCGACAATCAAACCTGCTTTTGTCATTGGTTCTATCAAATATTTTTGACCTGTACCGTGACTTGGATCCACAATTATAGGTAAGTGAGAATACTTCTTGATAACAGGAATTGATGCAATATCCATAACGTTTCTCGTAAAGGTACTATCAAAACTTCTGATACCACGTTCGCATAGAATTACATTTTCATTTCCCTGATACATAATATGTTCAGCTGCAAGTAAAAATTCTCTAATTGTACTTGATAAACCACGTTTTAAAATAATAGGTTTATTGCATTGTCCAACGGCTTTTAACAGCTTGAAATTCTGCATATTTCTTGCACCAATTTGAATTACATCAACATAATTACATACAAGTTCCAAATCAGCTGAATCCATAACTTCTGTAACTGTCAAAAGACCAGTTTCTTCGCTTGCGCGTTTCATATTTTTCAGAGCGTCTTCTTCGTATCCTTGAAAATCATACGGTGAAGTTCTTGGTTTAAAAGCACCACCACGTAAAAATTCACAACCCATTTCTTTTGCAGCAACAGCAACTTGTCTTAAACCTTCATATTCTTTATCAATAGAACAAGGTCCAATCATCATTACAGGCTTGTTTTGACCGCCAATTTTTACACCATTTGAAAATTCTATAACTGTATCATCCTGTTTTCGATCACGAGATGCCAAGCGATAAGGTTCACGAATAATTTTAATCTCTTTAACACCTTCTAGTGCGTTAATTCTACCAGGTGTAATAGATGTTTTATCTCCAAAAGCATCTATTACCGTGTGGATTTCACCTTGGTTTACAATTACTCTAAATTCGTGTTCTGATAATAAATCAACAACTCTTTTTACATTTTCCTTGGAAGCTGATGGCTCCATAATTATAATCATAGAATTTTCTCCTTTTGATTTATATTATACACAAAAAAACAGAGGTTCAAAAGAACCTCTGTTTTTGGAATTTTGAAACCCCTCACCCGAGCTTCGCTCACCCTCTCCCTCAAGGGGCGAGGGTTATGGGCTACTTAGCTTCAACTACTGCTTGAGCTGCAGCAAGTTTAGCTTGAGGGATTCTGAATGGAGAACAAGATACATAGTTCAAACCAATTCTGTGGCAGAATTTAACTGAGTCAGGATCACCACCGTGCTCACCACAAACACCGCCAACTAGAGCTGGATTTACTTTTTTACCTTTTTCCATTGACATTTCAACCAAAGCACCAACACCTTTAACGTCTAATGTTTCAAATGGGTTAGTAGCTAAGATTTTTTGTTCTACGTATCTGTTTAAGAATTTGCCTTCAGCATCGTCACGAGAATAACCGAATGTCATTTGAGTTAAGTCGTTTGTACCAAATGAGAAGAATTCTGCATGTTCTGCGATTTCATCAGCTGTAATTGCAGCACGTGGAATTTCAATCATAGTACCGAATTTGTAAGCAACTTCAACACCTTTTTCAGCCATAACGTCTTTAGCTACGCGAACTAGAATTTCTTTAGCAACTTTAAGTTCGTTAACGTGACCGATAAGAGGAATCATAATCCATGGTTGAACAGCATAACCTTCTTTTTTCAAATCGCAGCAAGCTTCGAAAATCGCTCTAACTTGCATTTCATTGATTTCAGGATAAGTTAAACCTAAACGGCAACCACGAAGACCCATCATTGGGTTAGATTCTGGTAAACCTTCAACGCTGTGAAGCATTTCTTCTTTTTCTTTAGCATCTTTACCTGTAGCTTTAAGAGCTGCAACTTCAGCAATTAAATCTTCTTTGTTAGGTAAGAATTCGTGAAGAGGTGG
>JAZRUK010000030.1:0-106896 GCA_045652525.1 Candidatus Gastranaerophilaceae bacterium
AGACACTGACACTGACACAGACACAGACACTGACACTGACACAGACACAGACACTGACACTGACACAGATACAGATACTGACACTGATACAGATACTGACACAGACACTGACACTGTCACAGACACAGACACAGATACTGACACTGATACAGACACAGATACTGACACTGATACAGATACTGATACAGATACAGATACAGATACTGACACAGACACAGACACTGACACAGACACAGACACAGATACAGATACAGACACTGACACAGATACTGACACAGACACTGATACTGACACTGATACTGATACTGATACAGACACTGATACAGATACAGACACAGATACAGATACAGACACTGATACAGACACAGATACAGATACAGATACTGACACTGATACTGATACAGATACAGACACTGACACTGACACTGACACTGATACAGACACAGATACAGACACAGATACAGATACAGATACTGATACTGATACAGATACAGATACAGATACAGATACAGACACTGACACTGATACAGACACAGATACAGACACAGATACAGATACAGATACTGATACTGATACAGATACAGATACAGATACAGACACTGACACTGATACAGACACTGACACTGATACTGATACTGATACAGACACTGATACTGATACAGACACAGATACTGACACAGATACAGACACTGACACTGACACTGATACAGACACAGATACAGACACAGACACAGATACAGATACTGATACTGATACAGACACAGACACTGATACTGATACAGATACAGACACTGACACTGACACTGATACTGATACAGACACTGATACTGACACAGATACAGACACTGACACTGACACTGATACTGATACAGACACTGATACTGACACAGATACAGATACTGACACTGACACTGACACAGACACTGACACAGACACTGATACAGATGTTGATACAGATACCGACACAGATACTGAATTTGTTCCTCAACCTGCTCCAGGAACTGAAGATCAGCCTGAAGAACAGACAATTGAAGAAGATTTGGGTAAACAGACTTTTGTTCAACGTAAATTGAATGATGAAAATGTTCAATCTGTAGATAAACGTCAATATATGAGATTCAATGTTGCGGGCAACAAGAATACTATTTCTATGAATTCAAGCAATCAAATTGATTCAATTCTTGATATTTCAAGAGGTGGTATTGCGGTAAAACACAGTAATCAATTAAAAGTTGGTGACGTGGTGCCAGTTCAAATTTCATATGGCGACTTAGATATCAACGCAAATGTAAAAGTTGTCACAGCAACTGATGCAAGAGCTGGTGCAATGTTCGTGGACTTAGATAGAGCAACTGCAAACAAATTGCTTTATATGAATATCTTACTTGAAGATGCGGCAGCAAATGGTATCGTTTCATTGAAATAAGATATAAAAATATAGAAAAAGACCAATCGGTTAGATTGGTCTTTTTTTGTTGCAATTATCATTAAATATATCTACTACTATGTTGAATGTATCTTAAAGTATCCCAATTAGGGGTTGCTGAACCAGTACCATAGAATGAAGTATTACCATAATTGAATGAACTATTTGAATCAGGGAAATATGCAGCTAAAGATTGTATTGATTGGCCAGTTTTTTGCAACATTTCAGCTGTTTTAGCATATTGAGCTTTTCTAGTACCATCGGCTTTAGAATCTTTAGGTTCTTTAGCTGCTTTTGTTCCAGAAGCTAATTTTGCAGAAGCAGTTTGGTTAGAACGGCCTAAAACTTTGCTTCTTGCGTCGGCAACTGCAGATTTAGCTGCGTTGTTAACAGCTTTGCCATAGGCTTGTTTACCAGCGCTTGTTCCTAATAATTCTTTTGCATTATTTGTTGCAACTTGAGCTGCATTGTTACCAGCTTGTGCTATTTCTTCAGCTGAAGCTCCAGCTGCTCTTGCTGCTGCTTCGGCTTTTGTTCTTGCTTCATTTATTGTTTTTTGAATGGTTTCATTGTTGTTAATAAAATCTAATTTTGCAGCTTGGACTTGGTTTAAATTGCTTGTCATTATTTGTTGTCCATTTCCCACAGCGATTTGTACATTTTCGCTTGAAGATCTGTTAAACATACCTATTTTATTGCCGTCAGCATCGTATTTAGCAGCTTTTACATCAGCTCTCATTTCGCTCATTGTCATACCTTCAAAAGAGCCTGCAGTTTGTTCTGATGCCATTTGTTTTACTTGTTTTTTAGTAAAGCCTTCAGCTTTCATGCTATCCATATTGCTGTCAGCTAATTGTTTTGCAGCTTGTTTTTCCAAACCTTGTTGCATTGCTTGGGTTGCTTGTTCTTTGATTCCTTCAAAACCAGCAGCCATTTGTTGTGTGCCTTGAATTGCTGTTGCACCTGTAGCTGCGGCTGCGGATAAGTTTTGGAATGCGCCTTGATAATCGCCATTAGCGATGCAACAAACTGAATTTGTTAAGGATGCTGCCATTGAACCATAGTTACCAATTGTTTCTACAGTTACACCAGTTGCTTCGACAGGGACACTGCCGGCAACAAGTGCTGCCCCAGCTGCTGCTGTAACAGGGTTGCTAAGCATTGCTTGACCAAGAGCTCTCATACCTTTACCAATCAATTGAACACCTTGACCGGCCATTGTTGTGTATTGAGAAATTTCTGCAACTTTGTTAGCTACGTTCATTACCTTATCGGTTGTAGATTGTGCAGCTTCCATTGTTTTTTGGTTTCTCGCAACTGTTCTTTGGTAAGTTCTGCTTGTTCGATTTAAAGTACGAATTGTTGTGCGGTTAGAGAGTTGGAGTTTGTTGATTTTACCGCTGTACTTGGTCATTCTTGCAGATCTTGCACCAATTTGGGCAGAGATTGTGGCGATTTGATCAGAATTTGAAGATGTTACGGCTCCTCCACCTCCAAATACTGATTCTGATGAGTTAGCGGAAATTCCGCCCATTGAACCACTTGAAAGAATAAGTGATTCTAGTTCGGAATTCAAAGCCTCAATAGCAGAATTTTCAGCAAGCATATTATTGGTTAGCTGCTGAAGTTGTGCATTGTTCTTTTCCACTAGTCGCTGATCGGTTTTCAGCTTGGTTTCCAGTTCCTTCTCTTCCTTCTTCGTCGTTTTTGAGAGTGTCTTGCTTTCATTAATGAGAGCTTTGACTTGTTTTGCGTGTTGTTGTGTTTGAGCTGTTCCTTTTTCCGCTGCAGCTGCTTGGCCTTTAGCACCTGTTGCGGCTTCTTTTCCACCTTCTACTGAGAATTCTTGAGATTGAGTTGAGTTTTGAGTTTTTGGTTGAGGTCTGATTGAGTTATCTGCATTTTGTTCGTTAAAACCACGTCTATTCACACCATTTGGAGTAGCCATATTGAAAATAGAGCCATCACGAGTCATGTCAACGTTTTGTTGACTCGCAGTAGCCGGTCTTTGGCCGCCTTGAATGCCTTTAGCTGCCAATAATCTTTGCAATTCTAGATTATTTACTTGTCCGAAGCCGTGTATGCCCATAACTCTCTCAATAGACTCTCTCAAATATATAAAAACGTTTGAAAAGCCCTAATTTCAGCATGTTTGTATGTTGTTACAATTGTTCACAAAATCACGAATTTGCGTTAAAAAATGATTTATGATAAAATTAATTCGTATCTTAAGAAGGAGAATTTTTTATGAAATTAATGGAAGGTAAAAAGGGGCTTATCTTTGGTGTATCTAATACTCACGGTATTGCTTACGCTATAGCTCGTCAATTATTTGAAGCCGGCGCAGATATCGCATTTACATATGCCGGAGAAGTTATGGAAAAACGAGTAAGACCTTTGGCAGAAGAAATGAATGCTAAAGTTATTATGAGTTGTGATGTAACTAAAGAAGATGAAATTAAAGCAGTTGTTGCAGAATGTGAAAGAGTGTATGGCAAATTAGACTTTGTTGTTCACGCTGTTGCTTTTGCTGCAAAAGAAGATTTGCAAGGTAGATTTATTGATACATCTCACGATGGTTGGAATTTGGCTATGGGTGTTAGTGCTTATTCTCTAGTTTCAATTTGTAGAAATGTTGAAAATATTATGAATGAAGGTGGTTCAATATTTGCATTAACATATCTTGGTTCAGAATACGTTGTTGCAAACTATAACGTAATGGGTGTAGCTAAAGCAGCTCTTGAATCTTCAATGAGATATTTAGCAGCAGATCTTGGTAGAAAAGGTATTAGAGTTAACTGTATTTCAGCTGGTGCTGTTAAAACTCTTGCTGCAAAAGGTATTTCTGGCTTTGATAAAATGCTTAAAGCTGCAATTGCTAAAGCACCTCTTCAAAGAAATGTTTCATTGGAAGATGTTGGTAAAGCTGGCTTGTATTTAGCCTCTGATTTATCAACAGGTACAACAGGTCAAATTCTTTATGTTGACTGTGGTTGTCACGCAGTTTATGCTTCATTGGATGAAATGGATATTATCGCAAATTCATTAGCTAATGCATAGTATGAAAGTTGAAATAAAAAAAGACCCTTGCTAGGGTCTTTTTTTTATTATAAGTCTTTACCAATTTGTTCTTGTTATTTTTTGTTTTCCGTTTTTATCGAACATTTTATTTTTGTGCCAAAGTCCTGTAAATTCACCATCTGGTCCATACATATATTGGGTGTCGTGAGAGGTAAAATATATTGCACTAACAAGCTTTCCATTTTTTTTGTATTGTTTTGAATTGTAAGGGAAGTTTGGATAGTTGTCAGATATTTCATCAACATATTGTAAGCTTCCGTACGCATTGTAATAGTAAACTCTTTGAGGATTGTTTTTATATTGTAGTGCATATATTAGCAAAATATCTTTTTTAAAAAAGAAAGCGCATATTCTGACACCTTCTGTTTCTAGTACTCCTAATTTCGCCAATCGATAATGTTCTTTCCAATTCTTATCTTTTAAAAAATCAGAATATTTTTGTCGAAAATCCTTTTTTTTGATTTTTTTAATATCGCTGTTAAAAAGAATATTTTTATATTCTTGAATTTGTTTATCACGTTCAACTTGGCTTATGTCTACCCAATCAAAAATGGCTTTTGCCTCTAAAGTAATTTCAGAGTTTTGTTGTTCTTCAATTTGAGGCGATTCTATAATTTCTTCAGGTATGAGGGTGTTTTCTGCATTTGCAGAGAGTCCAAGTGTTATGATAGCTATTAATATGACTAATTTTTTCATAATGTAGATTTTAGCAAAAGTTTTTTAAAATTACAATCACGCTAAATGTAAAAAGTTAAATTTTGTTTCGAGATTGACTTAGTAAACTGAAAAATTTATAATATAAGTGGGTATATTATATATAATTACCCTCTAAAGTGAGATAAATTGAATACATTAGCAAGGCGGGGAGATGAAAAAAGCTTTTTCACTATCTGAAGTTTTAATGACTATTGGTATAATTGGCGTGGTTTCTATTTTGATTGTTCCAACATTGATGGATAATGTTTATCAGCGCCAATGGGTAAATGCATTGAAATACGATTACTCTATTATAAATGAAGGTTTTAGAAGAACGATGGCACTAGAAGGTGTTGATCGTTTTGAAATGACAAGTTTCTTTACTGCTGTAAAAAATTGCGAAAATAGCGGTTGTACAGACGAAGAAAAAGCTCAGTTGCATAGTAAGTATATGTTAGAAATCTTCAAAGCTTTTGAAAATATTACATCAACATCTACGATTCAGCAAAGTTGGCCAACAAGTGGTAGCATTCAAGATTATGGAGAATGTAGAGATCACGTTGGAAAAGGATCAGCTTGGTACGTATTGAGTGACGAGAGCAAACGGCCTCGTTGCGTTGGAATGAGACAAGAAATTTTTAGATTAAATAATGGTAGTACAATCCGTATGTCTCTTTATCCATCAGATGCGGGCGATGTTCCAAATCCTACAACTCCATTAACAAGTATGGTAGGACAATTAACAATAGATGTTAATGGTATGGATAATCCAAATGTTTTTGGTAGAGATGCATTTATGTTTGTTATCGGTCAAAATGGCCTTTTATACCCTTATTATTCTTGGGAATATGCGCAGTATTTTGCTTCTAAAGGCGAAGATCTAGGTTCTTATTATTGGAAAACTAATACAGACATTGCTTGTAATACGCATTATGCTTCTGTAGGTCAAGGTTGTGCAGCTCGTATTAAAGAAGAAGGCTGGAAAATGAATTATTAATTTATATTTGTAATATTTACTTAAGAGGGTCAAGTTTTAACTTGACCTTTATTTGTTTAAAATCCCCAAAGGTTTCATTATTATTGATTTTTAGAGAGTGCAATAAAATCAATAGTTTTCGCGATTGTGATTTCGATACTTGACAAGCAAATGCACTCATAGTCAAACTTTCAGCTTTCGCAAAAGTATTTGTAAATTTTTGTAACAATTTTTCTGATTTTTTTTCTAAATCAACTTAAAATTTCTTGACTATATATATTGAAGTACTATGATGGAGTAACATGAAAAAGTAAAGTAGGGGGATTTTGTGCCCAAATCACAAAAAAGCCCAAAACTATATATTTATTTGCCTTTAGGGCAAAAGGTTAACAGCCTCAAGTTAGAACAATTTTTAGTTTAGTACGTACACCATTTATAAGAATGAGGTAATTTGATGTCTAAGACAAAATACGCAGAAAGAGTAACTCCGATGGGTATTCCACATACTCGTTTGGATGATTTACCAGACCTTATTGAAGTGCAAAAGAAATCTTTTGAATGGTTTTTAAAAGAAGGTTTGAAAGAAGAATTACTTTCTTTCTCTCCTATTAAGGACTATACAGGAAGATTAGAATTACACTTCTTACCAAACTATACTTTCGACAATGCAAAGTATACAATTGAAGAAGCTAGAATTCATGACGCAACTTATGCAAAACAATTGCGCGTTATGATCAGATTAGTAAACCGTGATAGCGGTGAAATCAAAGAACAAGAAGTTTATATCGGTGATATTCCGACAATGACTGACAAAGGTACATTCATCGTTAACGGTGCGGAACGTGTAATCGTTTCTCAAATCGTTCGTTCACCTGGTGTTTATTTCAAACGTGAAGTTTCACCAGCTGGTAAACGTTTATACAATGCAACTATGATTCCTAACCGTGGTGCATGGTTGAAAATTGAAACTGATAGTAACGATTTAATTTACGTTAAGATAGACAAAAACAGAAAAATCCTTGCTACAACATTATTGAAAGCAATGGGTATTACAGTTTCTGAAATGGAATCTTTATTCACTCACTTTGATTTCTTGAAAAAGACATTGGAAAAAGATACAGCAGAAACAACAGATGATGCATTAATTGAAGTTTACAAAAAACTTAGACCTGGTGATCCTGCATCTCCTCAAGGTGGCAGACAAATTTTGGAAGCTCGTTTCTTTGATGAGAAAAAATACGATATTGGTCGTGTAGGTCGTTATAAATTAAACAAAAAATTAAACTTAAATATTCCTAAAAACCAAAGAACATTGACGGTTCAAGATATCGTTGCGTCAATTGAGTACTTAATCAATTTAACTTATGATGAAGGTACATTGGATGATATCGACCACTTAGGAAACAGAAGAATTCGTTCAGTTGGCGAACTTCTTCAAAACCAATTCAGAGTTGGTCTTTCAAGAATTGAAAGAATTGTAAAAGAAAGAATGACTTTACAAGATTCTGAAACTTTGACACCGTTGAACTTATTGAACACTAAACCTTTAGTAGCTTCATTAAAAGAATTCTTCGGTTCATCTCAATTATCACAGTTCATGGACCAAACAAACCCACTAGCTGAATTGACTCACAAAAGACGTATTTCAGCATTAGGACCTGGTGGTTTGATGAGAGAACGTGCTGGCTTTGCAGTTCGTGATATTCACCCATCTCACTACGGTCGTATTTGTCCGGTAGAAACTCCAGAAGGTCCAAACGCAGGTTTGATCGGTTCATTAGCTACTCACGCTAAAGTTAACGATTATGGTTTTGTTGAATCTCCGTTCTTTGTTGTTAAAGACGGTGTTGTAACAGACGAAGTTGTTTATATGACAGCTGACGAAGACGAAAACTATCGTTGTGCTCCAGCTGACGTACAATTGAATAAAGATAGAACCTTCAAAAATGAATTTGTTCCTATCCGTTACCACTCAGAATTTACAATGAGTGAATCAAGCAGAGTTGACTTTGTTGGTGTATGTCCAATCCAAATCATTTCAGTTGCGACATCAATGATTCCATTTATTGAACACGATGACGCTAACCGTGCATTGATGGGTTCTAACATGCAACGTCAAGCAGTTCCTCTATTTATTACTCAAAGACCTGTAGTTGGTACTGGTTTAGAAAAACGTGCAGCTAAAGACTCTGGTATGGTTATCGTTTCAGAAGTTGATGGTACTGTTGAAAGAGTTGTTGGTGAAGAAATCATAGTTAGAGATGTTCACAATACTCCTCACGTATATCAATTGATGAAATATGTAAGATCAAACCAAGATACTTGTATTAACCAACGTCCAATTGTTAACGAAGGTGACAAGGTTAAAGCTGGTGATGTAATCGCTGACGGTGCATCAACTTGTGGTGGTGAACTTTCATTAGGTAAAAACGTTTTAGTAGCGTATATGCCTTGGGAAGGTTACAACTTCGAGGATGCTATCTTGCTTTCAGAAAGATGCGTTCACGATGACATCTTTACTTCAATTCACATTGAAAAATTAGAAATAGATGCTAGACAAACAAAACTTGGACCAGAAGAAATTACTCGTGAAATTCCAAACGTTTCAGAAGATGCATTGAGACACTTGGATGAACGTGGTATTGTTCGTATCGGTGCAAGAGTTTATGCGGATGATATATTGGTAGGTAAAGTTACACCAAAAGGTGAATCAGAACACCCACCTGAAGAAAAATTATTAAGAGCAATCTTCGCTGAGAAAGCTAGAGACGTGAAAGACAACTCATTAAGAGTTCCTCACGGTGAAGGTGGTAGAGTTATCGACGTAAAAGTATTTGACAGAGAAAAAGGTGATGAATTACCTCCAGGTGCAAATACTGTAATCAGAGTTTACATCGCACAAAAACGTAAAGTTTCTGTTGGTGACAAACTTTCAGGACGTCACGGTAACAAAGGTATCGTATCTAGAATTTTGGCAAAAGAAGATATGCCATTTATGCCAGATGGTACTCCTGTTGATATCGTGTTGAACCCACTAGGTGTTCCTTCACGTATGAACGTTGGTCAAACTTATGAATTATTGCTTGGTTTGGCTGCATACTTAACAGGCGACCACTACGAAGCACCATCATTCGACGAAATGTATGGTGATGCTCAATCAGAAATCGCTACAAAACACGAACTTCTTCGTGGTATTAAAGAAAGTGGTTGTGATTGGGTAACTGAAGATGGTAAAGTTAGACTTATTGACGGTAGAACTGGTGAAATGTTTGATGAACCAGTTGCTGTAGGTCTTTCTTATATCTTGAAACTTGTCCACTTAGTTGACGACAAAATTCACGCTCGTTCAACTGGTCCTTACTCACTTGTAACTCAACAGCCATTGGGTGGTAAAGCTCAGTTCGGTGGCCAAAGATTCGGTGAGATGGAAGTTTGGGCATTGGAAGCTTATGGTGCAGCTTACACATTACAAGAAATGTTAACAATCAAATCTGATGATGTGAACGGTAGAAACAGAGCTTATGAATCAATCGTTAAAGGTGATAATATTCCAAGACCTGGTATTCCTGAATCATTCAAAGTACTTGTAAGAGAATTACAAAGTATCGGTTTGGATATTACAGTAGCGAAAAAAGACGGTGAAGAAGTCGATTTAATGAGCGATATGGATGACTTGAGAAAAGCTGCTCCAAAACGCACATTATCTGACATCGATTCAGAGTTGTTGAATATCAACTTCTTTGAAACTCCGACTACATTCGGTGATTTATAATAAGAAATTAAAGCGAGGGATAACCTCCCTCGCAAATATAAAAGGAGAAAATTTAAAATGTCAACAAGTATAGATTATTTTGACTATATACGAATTAGTATCGCTTCACCGGAAAGAATACTTAAGTGGTCTTACGGCGAGGTTACTAAACCGGAAACAATTAACTACCGTACTTTAAAACCTGAAAGAGACGGTTTGTTCTGCGAAAGAATTTTCGGGCCAACAAAGGACTGGGAATGTTATTGCGGAAAATACAAAAGAGTTAGACACAAAGGTATCATCTGTGAACGTTGCGGCGTTGAAGTTACTGATTCAAAAGTTCGTCGTCACAGAATGGGACACATTAAACTTGCAGCTCCAGTTTCTCATATCTGGTTCTTGAAAGGTATCCCATCATACTTAGGTCTATTATTGGATATGACTTTGAAAGATCTTGAACAAGTTATCTATTTCAATAACTATGTTGTAATCGATGGCGGTGAAAGCCCATTCAAAAAATTCCAATTATTAGGCGAAGAAGAATATGAAGATTATATTGCAGAAAACGAAGAAACTGACTTGAAAGTTGGTATCGGTGCTGAGGCAATTAAAGAACTTCTTGCTGAAATTAATATCAATGAATTAGCTGAAGAAATCAGAACAGAATTAGCTGGTAATGTAACTTCAGTTCAAAGAAAAAGTAAATTAATTAAACGTCTAAGATTATTAGATGCATTGATTTCATCAAATACAGATCCTACTTGGATGGTTATGGACGTATTGCCTGTAACACCACCGGATCTTAGACCAATGGTTCAATTGGATGGTGGACGTTTTGCAACATCTGACTTGAACGACTTGTACAGACGTGTAATCAACAGAAACAACCGTTTACAAAGATTGTTGGAAATGGGTGCTCCTGAAATTATCGTTAGAAACGAAAAACGTATGCTTCAAGAAGCAGTTGATGCGTTAATCGATAACGGTCGTCGTGGCAGAACAGTTGTTGGTCCTAACAACCGTGCATTGAAATCATTGTCAAATATTATTGAAGGTAAACAAGGTCGTTTCAGACAAAACTTACTTGGTAAACGTGTTGACTACTCAGGTCGTTCAGTTATCGTAGTAGGTCCACAATTGAGCTTAAATCAATGTGGTTTACCAAAAGAAATGGCTATCGAATTGTTTAAACCATTTGTAGTTAACAAACTTATTGAAAGAGGATACGTTCAAAACATTAAATCAGCTAAGAAGAAAATTGAACGTTCAGAAGCGATAGTTTGGGATATTCTTGAAGAAGTAATTGACGGTCACCCAGTTATGTTGAACCGTGCACCGACCCTTCACAGATTGGGTATCCAAGCATTTGAACCTGTATTGGTTGAAGGTAGAGCAATTCAATTACACCCATTGGTATGTACAGCATTCAACGCCGACTTCGACGGTGACCAAATGGCTGTTCACGTACCGTTGTCAATTGAAGCTCAAACAGAAGCTAGAATGTTAATGTTAGCAACTAATAACATCTTAGCTCCTGCAAACGGTAAGCCAATTATTACACCTTCACAGGATATGGTATTAGGTATGTATTATCTAACAATCTTGAAAAATCCTGAAGCTGATCCAAAAGGTTACTTCTATAACTTCCAAGACGCGATTTCAGCTCTTGAAGTTGGTGTAATCAGCTTGCACGATAAAATCGTTGTAAGAAATGAAAAAGGTGAAAGAATGGAAACAACCGTTGGTAGAATCATATTCAACGAAGCGGTTAAAAAAGCTCTTGCATAAGTAAGACAATTTTAAGTAAGAATTACTAAAAAGAAAAAGGATAAAAGTATAATGGAAACAACATACGCACATGGTAAAAAGACTCCTGAATACATTAACAAGCAAATGGATAAAAAAGCTTTAAATAATTTGCTTTCACAAATGTATTTGGAGTATGGTGGAGCAAAAACAGCTGAATTAGCTAACGCTCTTAAAAATTTGGGCTATAAATATGCTACCAAGTCTGGTACAACGATTTCTATTGCAGACTTGCAAGTTCCTGCTTCTAAAAAAGATTTGTTAAAAGAAGCAGAAGCAGAAATCGAAAAATCAACTAACAGATACCTAAAAGGTGAAATTACTGAAGTTGAAAGATATACAAAAGTTATTGACACTTGGTCAGAAACAACAGCAAAATTGACTGAGCAAGTTGTGGAGAACTTTGATAGATTAAACCCTGTATACATGATGGCATTCTCTGGAGCGAGAGGTAACTTGTCACAAGTATCACAATTGGTTGGTATGCGTGGTTTGATGGCTGACGCACAAGGTCAAATCATCGACTTGCCGATTAAATCAAACTTTAAAGAAGGTCTATCCGTTACTGAATACATCATTTCATCATACGGTGCTCGTAAAGGTCTTGTAGATACAGCGTTGAAAACAGCTGACTCAGGATACTTAACAAGACGTTTGGTTGACGTTGCTCAAGATGTAATCATTAGAGCTGATGATTGCCATACAACAAAAGCTATCAATATGAAGCCAATCGTTGATGGTGAAGCTATTATTGTTCCTCTAATCGATAGATTGTTAGGTAGAACGGTAGCTGAAGATATCAAAGACACTGATGGAACAGTTCTAGTATCTGCTGGTACAACAATGGATCGTGATGATGTTAAGAGAATTTCTCACTTGAACTTAACTGAATTAAAAGTACGTTCAGGTTTAACTTGCGGACTAGAATATGGTATTTGTCAAAAATGTTATGGTTGGGCATTAACAACTCAAAAACTTGTTGATGTAGGTGAAGCAATTGGTATTATTGCGGCTCAGTCAATCGGTGAACCTGGTACACAGTTAACAATGAGAACGTTCCACACTGGTGGTGTATTCAAAGGTTCTGGTGCAATGAAACGTGTAGAAACTAGAAGTGCTGGTGAAGTTATTTCTAATGTTAAGACTCGTGAATTGAGAACTCGTCACGGGGATATTGTACAAGTTTCAAATTATGAAGCTGATATTGAAATCAAAGGTGCAAAAAGAACTGAAAAATATCATATTCCAGCAGGTTCTACAGTATTCTTTACAAACGGAATGCAAGTAGAAAAAGGATTTGTTCTTGCTGTATACGAACCTGCATCACAAGGTGATGGTTCTCGTTTAACAGAAAAAGCTACAAAAGATATCAACGCTGATTTGAGCGGTGAAGTTATTTATGAAGATTTTGTTGCTGATGAAAAGAAAGACAGACAAGGTAACGTTTCAAGAACAACAAACAAACAAGGTGTTGTTTGGGTTCTTGGTGGTGATGTATACAACCTTCCTGGCGGTTCAAAAGTTCTAGTAAAAGACGGTCAAAAAATCACTGCTGGTGAAAAATTAGCTGAAACTTTGACTATTTCTGAACACGGTGGTGAAGTTCGCTTTGGTGAAGATTTAGTTATTGAAGATGTAACATTCGAAGGTAAGAAAATCAAGAAAATTGTTCAAGGTAAAGAAATTACAATCGTAATTGCAGCTTTGATGCCTGAAAATGCTACATTCGAACAAACTAAAAAAGAACAATTGTGGACAGTTTCAAAAACTGGTGAAAAATACATCGTTAAAGCTCCTGTTGATACAACAGTAGAAAACGGAATGATTATCGCAGAACTTATAGATGATGAATGTGCAGTAACAAGTTCTGGTGAAATTAGATACGTTGATGTTGAAGTTGATGAAAACCAAATTATTACAAAACCTGGTACAGTTGTATTTATTCCAGAAGAAATTCACCAAGTTTCAAAAGATAGCTCTTTGAAAATGGTTGAAAATGGAACATTTGTTACAGCTGGTACTGAGATTGTAAAAGACGTTTATTGTCACATCGATGGTATCGTTGAATTTAAAGAATACAATGAAATTATTCACGAAATTACTGTAAGACCTGGTGAAGTTCACACATTATCAAGTGTTTCAGAATTGAAAGTTGATGAAGGTGAAGTTGTTAAAAAAGGTACAGTAATAGCTGAAGGTATCAAAGTTAAAGAAACATCTATCGTTACTATTATGGATTCATCATTAGATGAACTTGATATTGATGATTTGGATGAAGAACTTGATGGCGGTCTTTCATTAGATGAAGACAATATTTCTAACCAACCAATTCAAATTTTGGTTAGACCAGTTCAAGTATTAGAAGTTGAACAAAAAGATGTTTCAATTAAATTTAACACTTCTGATGATTTAATTGATATCGTTCCAGTAACTCAACTTCAATACAAAGATGGTGCAAGAGTTAGAAACCTTGATGGTTCAACAATTACTAGAACAAGTTTAGTTCTTCAAATGCAAGGTTATTTATCACACCTTAAAGGTATGGTAGAACTTGACGATAAAGGTAACTTAAGAATAGTTGTTCTTGAAAACTTGATTGTTCGTCGTGAATTTGAAGGTAATGCAAAACTTGCTTCAGCTCTTCAAACAGAATTGTTAGTAAAAGATGGAGCTACAATTGCACCAAAAACACCTATTGCAAAAACTCAAGTTTTAGCAATCAATGATGGTGTTGCTGCTATTAATGAAAACAAAACTGATAATAGAAGACTTTTATTAACAAGTGAAAAATATGAAGAAGTTCTTGCTATTACAGGCAAAGCATCTGTTAAAAAAGGTGATTTTGTAAAAACTGATTCTATTATTTCTTCAAATGGAGAAAAATCAACTGTTTCAGGTTTAGTAACAGCAGTTAATAAAGGTGAAATTACAATCAGAACAGGTAGACCATACTTGATCAGCCCAGGTACAATGTTACAAGTAGAATCAGGTGCATTAGTACTTCGTGGTGATATGGTTGCTACATTGGTATTTGAAAGACAAAAAACTGGTGACATCGTACAAGGTTTGCCAAGGGTTGAAGAACTTTTAGAAGGTCGTAAACCAAAAGATTGTGCAATCCTTGCAGAAGAAGATGGTGTTGCAGAAATAGAAACTGACGAAGATTTACCAAGATTATATCTAGTAAACGAAAACGGCAGAGTTGAAATCAAATACGCAATTGATGCTAACATCATTGTTCACGACAAACAAAAAATCACAAAAGGTCAACCTTTAACAAGTGGTCCTTTGAATCCACATGACGTTATCAGACTTTGTGGACCGGAAGCTGCTCAACAATACTTGGTTGACGAAGTACAACGTGTTTACCGCTCACAAGGTGTAGAAATTGCTGATAAGCACATCGAAATTATTGTTCGTCAAATGACTAAGAAAGTTAAAATCATTGACGCTGGTGATACAAACTTGTTACCTGGTGAACTTGTTGAACTTCAATCTTTTGAAGAAGCTAATAAACAAGCTGAAGCTGAAGGTAGAGTTCCTGCAACTTGTGAATATATGTTGTTAGGTATCACAAAAGCTTCATTGAATACAGAAAGCTTCATTTCAGCAGCTTCATTCCAAGAAACAACAAGAATCTTGACTGAAGCAGCAGTTGACGGTAAAAAAGACTTATTGAGAGGTTTGAAAGAAAACGTTATCATTGGTCGTTTGATTCCAGCTGGTACTGGTTTCCATCACTTGTCAAATGCAAATGAAGAAAAAGAGCGTGAAGCTAGAAAACGTGCAGTTGCACAAAGAAATCAAGCTAGAAAACCATCTGCGATTTTGGAAGAAATCGAAGGTATGTTTGGAGCTCCTGATTTCGCTCTAGATGACGAAGAATAATTAATCTTCAAATAGAAAAAAGAGAACCTCAAAAGGTTCTCTTTTTTTTTCGACTATTTAGATGAAATAAAAAAATAACAAATATTATATTATTAAAAAGAGGTGAATTATGAATAATACACAAAAACTAATGAGTGAATATAGAAGGCAATTTCATTTAGCATATCATCAAAGGGTTTTGCCTTTATTAGCTAGATTTGAAACAAAGCGTGGACAATATCTTACATGGCTTTTAGCATTAGAAATGATTCCTATTGGAGGGATTTTATACTCAGTTATTAGGTGGAAAGAATTGGTTTTAAGTGATATTGGTGCAATTATTATTTCAATTTGTGTAGTCTTGATGGTATTTATAGCCTCTTTTATAAGTAAAAAATTTACAAATGAGTTGAAAAAATATTGTTTAAAGCCGATATTAGATATTTTTGGTTCTATTGTGTGGAAAGAAAAAGCAATTTCTAATGTAGATTTAGAAAAAAGTGAGTTATTTTCAACGTTTAACAGAAGATCTACAGATGATGGATTTGAAGGTGAATATAAAGGTGTGAAATTTGAAATAGCTGAAACTCGTTTAGGCTATGAATCAGGTTCAGGTAAAAATAGGCATTATCGTGAAGTGTTTAGAGGTGTTGTAATAAAGTTTGCATCAAATAAACAAGTCGGGGCAAAAACAATGATATCCACTAAGGGAGATAGAAATATAAAAAGAACAGGAATATGGTCTATTTTACTTTCTATAGTATGCTATTTTATAGGACTTTCTTCAGCTTCAGGGCCTGAAAGTGCTATTGTATGTACTGTTGGTATTTTTCTTATGGCTCTTATATTGATTGGAGTTCTTACAGGTAAGAAAAATAAAGATTATATGCGACCTATTCATTTAGAAGATCCTGTTTTTGAAAAGAAATTTAATGCATATTCGGCAAATGAAGTTGAAGGTCGTTATTTAATAACAACTGCCTTTATGGAAAGATTTATAAATTTAAATACAGCTTTCGGGTCAAAAAATGCTAAATGTGCATTTTTTGATGATACGATTATGTTTGCTATTTCTACTAGAAGAAATCTTTTTGAAATTGGCAATTTGTTTTCGAAATTAAATAATACAAAGCAGTTGGATAAGTTTTTTAACGAATTTGCATCAATATTGTTATTGGTTGAGCACTTCAAGTTGAATCAAAAAACTGGGCTTTAAAATTTGAAAATAAATTTATATATATATTGGTGGATTTTGTAAAGGTTTTCTTAATCTTTAGCCGTAAAAAATATTGGAGGTTTTTATGGCAAGAATTATTGAAAGTGAAAGAAGATTAATTAAATTAACGGTGGATGATGTAATTAGCATTGTGCGAGAATATCAGCGAATTATGCACAAGTCTTGCTGCTATGAACATACACGAGAATTGTTGTCTAAAGCAGATTTGTTTTTAGTTGAAGATATTTAATCCAATTTAATTACCTAGTTGAGGTTGTTGACTTTTTCTTGATGGTTTATGCTAATATTAGTTAGTATAAGGAGAGAAAAATGAAGAAAAATTTGATTGTTGTTTTATTGATTTTATTTATACCTATTGTTGCTTATATGGCTCTTACGAAGTCTACGGCTACAACAGCTAAGACGTACGACGCTGTTGGTAAGCCACAAGTATTGAAATTTACTTCAACAATGTGTTTAGATTGTCAAAAAATGACTAAAATTTTTGCGGAAATTTTTCCTAAATACGAAGGCGCAATTATTTTGACTGAAATTCCAGTTCAAGATGGTTCATCATTTACAAATTCGCAAATAGAAAAATATAATGTTAATTTGGTTCCAACAATTATCCTAATTGATTCTGAAGGGAATCAAGTTAAACGAATCGAAGGAGCAATTGAAAAAGACGAAATGGATAATTATTTGAAAGGTCTTAAATAATGGATTATATCGATATTTTTACGAATAATACAAGTGTTTTGATACTTTTTGCTCTCTCATTTTTAGGCGGTCTTGTTGCATCAATTTCTCCGTGTTCATTGTCAATGTTACCAATTATTGTAGGTTATGTAGGTGGGTATTCAGATGCAAAGCCTTTAAAGACATTATTGCAGATGATTTTCTTTGTAATCGGAACGGCGATAGTATTTACAATCATTGGTATAATTTGTGCTTTAACAGGAAAGGTTTTTATATCTTTTGCCGGTGGTTATTTTGGTGTAGTTTTAGCTTCAATAATTTTAATTATGGGACTAAAGTTGATTGGATTTTTGGATTTTGAACTACCTGTGCTGATAAAAGAAATGCCAAAAGATAATGCTCATCATACGTATTTGTATCCAATATTATTAGGTGGTGTGTTCGCGTTAGTGGGTAGTCCATGCTCAACGCCTATTTTAGCCGGAATAATGGCGTTTGCGTCGCTTTCGGCAAATATTCTAAACGCCATAATCATGTTGTTTTTGTTTTCGTTAGGGCAAGGTTTAATTTTAATCCTAGCTGGTTTTTTGACTTCAAGATTAAAAAACTGGGGGAATTTTTATAAAGTTTCAGATGTCTTAATGCGTATAAGTGGATTTTTATTGATAGCCGCATCATTATATATTTTTTATAAGATTTTTACGCCGCTTATTGTAAATTAGCCCTCTGTGTTGTAAAATGTAGGCAAAGGAGTATAAAAAATGAAAACATTTGAAGGGCAGCTTACAACAACTAATGAAAAATTTTGTATTATTATATCTAGATTTAATGATTTTATTGGGTCAAAACTATTGTCAGGAGCAATTGACGAGTTGAAACGTCATGGAGTGTCTGATGATAATATTGATATTGTAAAAGTTCCTGGAGCTTTCGAAATCCCATTGGCGGCGCAAAAATTTGCGAAATCAGGGAAATACAATGCATTGATTACTTTGGGTGCGGTTATTAAAGGTTCTACACCACATTTTGATTATGTAAGTGCAGAAGTTTCTAAAGGTGTTGCACATGTTAGCTTAGAAACAGGTGTACCAGTTATCTTTGGAGTATTAACTACTGATAACATAGAACAAGCGATTGAAAGAGCAGGTACAAAAGCTGGTAATAAAGGAGCTGATGCAGCTAAAACTGCAATTGAAATGGCAAATTTAGTTAAATTAGTGTAATAGTTTATTAGGGAGTAGGTATTATGAGCGAAGTAATTACCGAATATAGAAACGAGAACACAAAAAACATTGATCTTCTTTCTACGTTGGATATGGTTAAAAAGATGAATGAAGAAGACAAACTTGTGGCGCTTTCTGTTGAGGAAGAAGCAGAGCATATAGCTGAAGCTATTGATGTTATCGCAAAACAATTTTTAAAAGGCGGCAGGCTATTTTATTTTGGCGCTGGAACTTCTGGCCGTTTAGGTGTTTTGGATGCATCTGAATGCCCACCAACATTCAGTGTTGCGCCTGATATGGTTCAAGGTATTATTGCCGGAGGGAAGGAAGCTTTTGTAAATGCTGTTGAAGGTGCTGAAGATAATTTCGAAAACGGAGTTAAAGATGCAGAAGTTCTGACAGAAAAAGATGTGTGCGTTGTAATTTCTGCTAGTGGAAACCCTAAATATTTATTAGGAGTATTAGCGCAGGCTGATAAAGTTAACGCTAAAACTATTGCAATTACTTGTAATTCAAAAGCTAAAATTGCAGAAGATGCTGGTCTTGTAATTTGTGTGGAAGTTGGCCCTGAGGTTATTGCCGGTTCAAGCAGATTAAAAGCTGGTACTGCTCAAAAAATGGTGTTGAATATGCTTTCCACAGGTTCAATGATTAAAATTGGAAAAACTTATGAAAACTATATGATTGATTTGAAAGCTGTAAACGAAAAACTAAAAGATAGAGCAATAAGAATTGTGGCTCAAATTGCAGAAGTTAGCCATAGCGATGCTCTTTCAACATTATTGAAGTGCGATTGGGAAATTAAAACCGCGATTGTTTCATTAATGATGGGTATGGATATCCAAAAGTCGAGAGAAGAATTAAGAAAACATGCAGGAGTGTTGAGAAAAATTATTTTTCAGCACGTATAAGGAGAAAGAATGAAATTAACAGTAATAGGTGCAGGATGTTGGGGATTGACTTTGGCTTGGTTATTGACTGATAACTTTGATGAAGTTACAGTATGGGGTCGTGCACAAGATTTATATGAAGATTTGATAGTAAATAAACACGCATCAAAGCCATTGGAAGTTCAACTGGCTGATAAAGTTATTGTAACTTCAGATTTAAAAACTGCAATTGACGGTGCTGACATAATTTTGAATGTGGTTGCAACTTCAGGAACTCGTGACGTTTGTGAGAATTTGAAAATGGCTGGAATTAAGCCAGAACAGATTTTTGTGAATGCCTCAAAAGGTATTGAGTTGCCGTCTTTGATGAGAATGAGTGAAGTTATCAAGGATGTATTACCAGAACAAAAATTAGCAATTCTTTCAGGGCCTACATTGGCAAAAGAAGTTTTGCAAGGTAAACCGACCGCTGCTTCTGTCGCAAGTGAAGATATGGAAGTTGCAGAATTCGTTCAAAAAGCATGCAATGTCCCTGGTAGATTTAGATTATATACAAACAGTGATGTTATTGGTGTGGAGCTTGGTGGCAGTTTGAAAAACGTAATTGCTATTGCTTCAGGTTTCGCCCATGCAATGGGATTGGGTGATAATTGTGCTGGAACACTTTTGACTCGTGGTATGGCAGAAATAGTTCGTGTAAGTATTCAGCTTGGTGCAAATCCTTCAACCTTGTATGGACTTTCTGGTATGGGGGATTTGATTGCAACTTGCTCAAGCCCTATGTCAAGAAATTATACCGTTGGTTCTATGTTGGGTCAGGGTAAAAAAATTGATGATATTTTAAACGAGTTGGGTTCTGTTGCAGAGGGTGTAAAAACCTCAAAAGCGATTTGTGAATTGGCTAAAAAATTAGAAATTGAAGTGCCAGTTTCTAGCGCTATATATGAGGCTGTTTACACTGATATTACACCGAAAGAACTTTTAGATAAGTTGATGAATAGAAAGTTAAAAGAAGAAGAAAGATATGTATAAATACGCGGTAAGATACCTTAAAAATACTTTTTACCCTCTAATTGTTCCAGATACAATTACTATTGAAGATGGGCAAATGGTTTTGGTTAGAACAGAAAAAGGCGAAGAAGCTTTGAAAGCCTTTGTCGTTAATTCTCAAATAGCTGAAATCTGGGAAAAATGTGCTTCTTCTGATTGTAAATGTTCTCATAAACCAGAACCTCTTAATGTGATTAGAGTTCTTTCACAAAGAGATATGCAAACTCTTGAAGAAATTAAAAAAGAAGAAGTAACTTCATTTTTTAAATGTCAAGAACTGGTTAAACAGCATAAATTAAATATGAATCTTGTGCAATGCCGTATAACTTTTGATAAAAGAAAAATCACCTTTTATTATACCGCACCAGAAAGAGTGGATTTCAGAGCTTTGTTAAAAGATTTGACGCAAGTTTTCACTCGAGTGCGTATTGATTTACGACATATTGGCGTAAGAGATGAAACCTCAATATTGGAGGGGACAGGAGTTTGTGGAAGACCATTCTGCTGTTCGAGTTTTTTGAGAAAATTTGCAACGATAAATGTTAAATTAGCAAAGGACCAAGGTATGCCTATTGCTCCAGGTAAAATTTCTGGGACTTGTGGAAGGCTTTTGTGTTGTTTAACTTATGAATATTCAAATTATATAGATGCGGCAAAAGGAATGCCACCAGTAGGATCTTCAGTTATGACTCCTGAAGGCTTAGGAAAAGTTTGTTATTTGCAATTCTTGAGTGGTAAAGTTGCAGTAAAAATGGAAGACGGTAAGGTTAAAGAATTTCCAAAAGCTGACATCGAAATGGTTGATGCGGATGTTAACGTAGAAATTGATGTCAGACCTATGAACGCTTATGTGGAAGATGATCCACATATCGATATTCGACAATTGGAAGATGATCGAAACAGTTCCACAGGAAATATATAACAAAACAAGGAGGGTAATTGCCCTCCTGTTTGTTATGTTTATTATAAATAATTAGCTTTTATTGTTTAACGTATACGTGATAGATATCGCCATCAATTAACTTGATAGCATATTTTGTGTAGTCAGGTTTGTTTTTGTCCGGTAGTTCACGAGCTATATTTGCTACAAAATCATTATCAATAAATTTTCTTAATTCATTGATTGTAAAGATTTCTTTTAGTAGTAGTTTAGTGAATTTATCGTATTCTCTATTGTCTTGCATATTGTAATTATACCCTATTTTTGAATATTTAACAACATTATTTTATATTTTTAAAAAATTCTTCTGTAATTAGATGTGAGTACTTGTCCTTTTCGCTAACTGATATTAAAAGTTTTTCTTGACCTTGCGAATCTTGTGCTACTGAAATTATTCCAGAAACTTCACCAATTGGGAATTTTTTAATATCAGCTTCAAATTTTACGTATGGTGCACTTTTGCCATATGAGTTGAGGTTTCCTTTTTTTGTAATAGTTAATTTTTCTATAGATACAGCGTTGTATTTTATTTTTCTAATGGAGCTTTTAAGTTTTTCTTCTATATTATCAGATTTTAAATCTTCAGCTGTAATAGGTGATTTCCCACCAGCATCTACTACCATCATTTTTTGTCCAGATGCTTTGTGCTCGGCAATTACTGCATTATAGCCCATTATTCCTGCAGCTTTTTCAATCTCAAATTCCTCATTAATTTTTGAAAAATCTCCAACTTTTTGAGCTCGTTCTATCATAGTTTCTTGAGATGGATTCAACCAAGTTTTAATCCATCCTGTAACAAGCTCTTTGCCGCCTAAAGATAAAAAGCCAATTACTGCTAGTGTTAGTATTATTGCCCGTATAATATTTCTTAAACAACCCATATTATTAATTCCTCTTATGATATAATTATAGTCATGACAAAACCGGAAATCAATAATATAAATAGTTGGGATGTGGAGTTAGAAAATACTACGCCTGTTATGAGGCAATATTTAGAAATAAAACGAGAAAATCCTGATGCTATTTTATTATATCGTTTAGGTGATTTCTATGAAACTTTTTTTGAAGATGCTCATGTGATGGCTAGAGAGTTAGAATTAACTCTTACCGGTCGTGATGCTGGAGCAATTGGCAGAATCCCGTTAGCGGGTATTCCAATTAAGGCAGCAGATAATTATATTGAAAAACTTGTTCAGAAAAATTTAAAAGTTGCTATTTGCGAACAGTTGGAAGATCCAAAATTTGCTAAGAATCTTGTAAAGCGTGGTGTAACAAGAATTATCACGGCAGGAACTATTACTGAAAGTAATTTTTTACAACAAAATACAAACAATTATATTTGTTCAATGTATAAAGATGAAAAAAGTGAACTGTATGGTTTTGCATATACTGATATTTCAACTGGAGAATTCAAAACAACTCAGGCGCCTTTGGAACTTATTATGGCTGAGCTTGCAAGATTGCATCCTGCTGAAATTGTTGCGCCGTCTATTAGGCAAGAAATTAAACCTTTTCAGATAGTTCCAGATGAAAAAATTAATTTACCTGAAAATGTTATAAAACTCTATAACTGTTCTAAAATTCCTGCATCTGTATTTGAGCCTGCATTTGCAGAAAATAATTTAAAGGCTGTTTTTGAAACAACAAGCCTAGAAGCTTTTGGTTATGAACGTTATAAATTAGGGTTTAGAGCATCGGGTGCTTTGCTTGCTTATGTTTGGGAAACTCAAAAGGGCAATATGCCTAAGTTCGACAGAATCGAGAGTTATGAACTTTCTGAATATATGATTGTTGATGCAAGCACGCGTAAAAACTTGGAATTAACAGAAACACTAAGAGAAAAAAGTAAATATGGATCTTTACTCTGGGCTGTTGATAAAACTAAGACTAATATGGGTGCAAGACTTTTAAGAAATTGGATTTGTCAGCCCCTTAAATCAGTTGAAGATATTTTGAAACGTCAAGCTGCAGTAAGTGAATTAGTAGACAATGACAAAGAAAGAAGGATGTTATCAGATTTGTTAAATCAAATTTATGATATACAAAGACTTTCAACTCGTATTAGCAATGGTTCAGCTTCTCCTCGTGATTTTGTCAGTCTAAAAGCATCATTATTTGCATTACCAAGGTTGTTAGATTGTGCTAAAACCTTGGAACATAATCCATTTAGTTTAATAGAGCAATATAGAGATGAAATTTTAGATTATGCAAATTTAATAGAAAGAACAATTGTTGATAATCCTCCAATACTAATTAAAGAAGGCGGAATTATTAAAGAAAATGTCAACGCAGAATTAGATTATTTTAGAGATTTGTTAACTGGTGGCGAAAATTGGTTAAGAAATTTCGAAGAAAATGAAAAAGAAAATACAGGAATTAAAAATTTAAAAGTTGGTTATAATAAGGTTTTTGGTTATTTTATTGAAGTGACAAATTCCTATCTAAATTTAGTTCCTGATAGTTATATAAGAAAACAAACGCTTACTGGTGCTGAGCGTTATATTACTGAAGAACTTAAAAAACATGAAGATGATGTATTGTCAGCTCGTTTTAAATCTACAGAACTAGAATATAAATTATATTGTGATTTCAGAGAGTATTCGAAAGAATTTGTAACAAAGATAAGAGAAATTGCTGATGCTGTCGCTTTTGCGGATGTAATAACCTCATTGGCAGAAATTGCAGTTGAAAATAATTATGTTAAGCCGATTATTGATGATTCGGATGATTTTATTGTTAAAAATGGTAGACATCCTGTGTTAGAGAAGATTTTACCGTTGGGTGAATATGTTTCAAATGATTTAGAATTAAAAAGTAATTCTTTAGATACGACTCAATTTATGATTTTGACCGGTCCTAACATGGCTGGTAAATCAACATATATGCGTCAGAATGCATTGATTGCAATATTGGCACAAATGGGCTCTTGGGTTCCTGCAGATTTTGCAAAAATTGGTGTTGTTGACAAAATATTTACTCGTGTGGGTGCGTCTGATGATTTAACTTTGGGGCAATCAACATTTATGGTAGAAATGATTGAAACAGCGTGCATTCTAAATTCTGCTACAGATAAGAGTTTTATTTTATTAGACGAAATTGGTCGAGGAACGAGTACATATGATGGTGTTGCGATTGCTTGGTCTGTTGCGGAATTTATTGCTACAAAAATCAAAGCAAGATGCATTTTTGCAACGCACTATCACGAATTGAATGTAATGACTAATACATATCCACAGATCAAAAATTATAGAATTACTATTTCGGAAGAAAATGGTGAAATTGAATTTTTGAGAAAAATTGTTCAAGGTGGTGCAAGTAAAAGTTATGGTATTCAAGTAGCCAAAATGGCAGGTTTGCCTAATGCCGTTATTAAACGTTCTCAAGATTTGATGACTAAAATGCAAAGAGATTTCTCAAGTAATTTATCAACTCGTAAAAAAGCAGATGTTCCTGCCCCTCAAGTACCACAATTAAATCTTTTCAATTAAACGGTTGATGTTAGAAGTCATTAATTTACATATAATTAACCTTGTAATTGTGAGGTAATATATGGCTATACGAATTTTGATGTTATTGTTATCAATTGTTATTGCTGCTAATTTGGTAATTATGTTGGTTAGTTTTATTTGCGGTGTAAATTTGTACGAAAAACACGCAAGAGCAATTAAAAATTGTTTCTTTGGATTCATTTTGATAGTTGTAGTTATTTACATTACACTTGCGATATTAGGATTAGCATAATAGGAGAGAATATGATTAACAAACAAGCATTTGCAACACCACTTTTAGTATTTACGTTGGTTGTTTTATTTATTATTATTTGCAACCCTATTGCGATTGTAGGAGTTGGCGAACGAGGTGTAAAAGTCACATTAGGAAGAGTATCACCTGAAAGTTATTCAGAAGGTATTCATTTAATTACACCATTTATTTCCAAAATTAAAACCATGAATGTAAAAACACAAAAAGATAATATTGTAACCTCTGTGTATACAAAAGATATTCAACAAGCAAAAATTTCTTATGTTGTGAACTACAATTTACAACCAGAAAATGCTCACAAAATGTATAGAGAAGTTGGTATGACTTATAGAGATACAATTTTGATGCCGGTTGTTGAAGGCGTTATAAAAGACGTTATAGGTAAATGGAATGCACAAGATTTGGTTGCAAACCGTGAAGAAGCAACAAATGATATTTTAGAAAAACTTGTTGTTCAAATGAAGGATAAATATATTAATATTACTGGTTTTCAAATTATCAATATAAATTATTCTGACGTATTTGAAAGAGCTATTGAAAGCAAAGTTACTGCTGAACAAGAAGCATTAAAAGCTAAAAATAAAACAGTACAAATTCAGGAAGAAGCTAAACAAAAACTTATTTCTGCAGAAGCTGAAGCAAAGTCAATGTCAATTAGAGCTCATGCATTAACTCAAAATAAAGCGCTAGTGCAATATGAAGCAGTACAAAAATGGGATGGTAAAATGCCTACATATATGATGGGTGATTCAGTTCCATTTATCAATATAAAATAATTTAAATATTTTAAAAAGCCTGCGAAAGCGGGCTTTTTTATTGCTAAATTGTAAATTTTTTGTAAAATAGTAGCAAAAAAAATATTTAAGCGGTTTAATATGTATGAAAAGGAGTAGGTATGTCTGTAACACCAATTTCAACAATTAGTTTTAGGCAAGCATCCCCTTTCCCAATGGAAAGGAATCAAGGTTATTTTATGCCATTACCGCAACTGGTAGAATCACAACCAGAGTTGCCAGCAACTCCACAGCCTGCTCCGCAAGTGGTTATTATTAAAGAAGAACCAGAAGCAAAAGAAGAAAAAAAAGGCGGTTTTAGACAAGGAATTGCAAAGGTTGCAAAATTCTTTACTACAGCGAGTGAAATGACAAAAGCATCGGCAAAAGCATTGTGGTATGGAACAACTTCAGGCGCTGCAACACTAGCAGCATTCTGGGCTTTTGGTGCAGTTCCTAAACAAATTAAAAATAAATCATTCCAAAAGGCATTTACTGAACCGTTAAAATCAATAAGTACTAAGGGCAAAATTCTTTCAGGTGTTGTTGCGTTATCCGTTGCGACTATTCACATTATCAAAGGTATTTTAAGATCAAATCAGCGTGCCGCAAATGTTGAACATCAGTTAGATGTTGAACACGTTACGGCTTAATGAATCATATTTTGGTAATGGTCGTTATAAAAATCACCGAAGCGATCTTCAAGAATAGCTTCTCTACATTTTTGTGAAAATTCTATCAAGAATTGAATATTGTGAATTGATAATAATGTTGAAGCGGTGCTTTCTCCACAACGCCATAGATGTCTTATATAAGCTCTTGAATGATTTTGACAAGCATAGCATTGACAACCTTCTACAAGTGGCTTGCTATCATCATAAAACTCTTTATTTTTAATATTTTTCTTGCCGTTCCATGTAAAGAAAGAACCGTGACGCGCGTTTCTTGTTGGTAAAACGCAATCAAACATATCAATACCGCGTTTAATACCATCTAAAAGGTCTTCTGGTGTGCCCACGCCCATTAAGTAACGAGGTTTGTTATTCGGCAATAATGGTGCTGTATATTCAGTAAAGTGATTCATGATATCTTTAGGTTCACCTACACTCAAACCGCCTATTGCGTAGCCTACAGCGTCATAAGTTGAAATAACCCTAGCACTTTCTTTTCTTAAGTCTTCAAAAAAAGCACCTTGAACTATTGGAAATAATGCTTGTTTTGGATTTGTTTTAGCTTTAAAACACCTATCAAGCCATCTATGAGTTCTTTCCATAGCTTTTTTAGCAGTGTCATAGTCGCAAGGGTATGGTGCACATTCATCAAAAGCCATTATAATATCAGCACCGATATCTTGTTGAATTTCCATAGATGTTTCCGGAGAAATAAAATGCTTTTTGCCGTCTTTTGGGTCTCTAAATTCAACACCATCTTCTGTAATTTTTCTTAAATTTGCTAGTGAAAAGACTTGGAATCCGCCGGAATCAGTTAATACAGGCTTGTCCCAATTCATCCAACCGTGTATTCCACCGAATTGTTTTATTAGTTTTGTACCAGCTCTTAAATATAAGTGATAAGAATTAGCAAGGATAATCTGTGCATTGGTATTTCTTACTTGATCACTTGTTAATGTTTTAACTGCTGAATTTGTTCCGACAGGCATAAAAATAGGTGTCAGAATCTTGCCGTGAGGGGTTGTTAAGACTCCAGCACGTGCACCTGTTTGTTTGCATTCGTGAACTAATTCATAGTCAAAATAGTTATTCGACATCTAAGTCCTCTACAACTAATTCAGACATGTTTTTGTAATTTTCACAAAGTTCTTCTGGTTTGAAATAAATAGAGATTTCTCTGTTTGCACTTTCTACACTGTCAGAACCGTGAACAACGTTATATTCCATAACCATTGCGAAATCAGATCTAATTGTGCCAACTTCAGCTTCGTTTGGATTAGTTTTACCCATAAGATGTCTTGCAGCTTGTACTGCATTGTAACCTTCTAATACCATTGCGACAACTGGACCACTTTGAATATAACGAATTAAACGTGGATAGAAAGGTTTTCCAAGGTGTTCAGCATAATGCTGTTCAGCCATTTCTTGTGTTACGTTAAGTAATTTTAAAGCAATTACTTTTAAACCTTTTGATTCAAATCTTCTAATGATTTCGCCAGTTAAACCTCTTTTTACGCCATCAGGCTTTACCGCGACAAATGTTCTCTCTTCTGAATGCATCATGATAAATTCCTCCATTTAGCTCCATTGTATCATAAGTTCCAGAAAAAAGCTAATTTTAGTATTCATCTAGTGGAATAAAGTTTAAATTTTTGTGCATATCATTAAGATTTTTGTGTAAAAAGATGCTAAGAATTAGGCATAATAGAATTGCAGCACTTATTAAACCGCACCAGAAGCCTATTAGCATAAGATTGAATTTAAATGCTAATGTGTAACCGACAGGGATAAAGTATAACCAGAAACAGATAAAATTAGTTATCATAACAATTTTTGTACGTTTTAGGCCCTTAAATATTCCTGCAAGTGACACTTGCAATCCATCAAACACTTGGAAACAAGCAAGAATGTAAATTACAGGAACTGAAATTTTTATCAAATCAATGTCAGCTGTAAATAATTTGACCAGTAGATCTGGAATACAAGCAAAAACAATAGAGCTACAAGCCATAAATCCTACTGAAATTCCCATGCCAATAAATGCATATCTTCTTAAATCAACAATATTTTTAGCTCCATTTGCAAATCCTACTTTTACTGCAATTGCGTTAGAAATGGCCAAAGGAACCATAAAAGAGATTGAAGTTAGTGTGCAGACCAAGTTTTGAGCTGCTGCGTATACACCAGAAACTTGTCCCATAAATACAGCAATAGAATTAAATGCTACAAATTCAATCATTACAGCAAAAGAAATTGGTAAGCCTACTTTTACAAGTGTTTTATAGTATTCTTTTGTGTTGAAGTAATCTCGGAATTTCATTATTTTCAAACAATATATAAGCAGAGCAAATCCCATAAAATAACGTACAACTAAACTTGCTATTGCAAGACCAATAACGCCAAGTGAAGGAATTGGACCAAAACCAAATACTAAAATTATATTTAATAAGATGTTTAAAAATACTGCAAACACGGTTACTAGATTTGGAAACATAACTATTTCAAAAGCTTGTAGATATTCTTTCAATGCAGCGTGTAAGTATCCACCAAATGTTGCAAATGCTGTAATAATCATATATTCCTTTATCATAGGAATAAGGTGGGTTTCAAAATTCATTAAGTCTATTAGAGGTACAAAGGCAAAAATTGCTAACATTATAACAAAAGCCCAAAACATGGCAAATCTAATTGTTGGATAAAAATATTTTTTTACAGATTTGTTTGCGCCTCTAAGGTTTGATAAAACTGGTGATGTACTTGTAATCAAACCAATTCCAAAAGTTATAATACAGTTTGTTATGGCTGTTGCAATTGATATAGCAGCGAGTGTGTCAGTCGAGTGTCTTCCTGCAATCAAAACGTCACCAGCGGCGATTAGTATGAAGCCTAAGTTCCCCATAATAATGGGCATTGCTATGTTTAATAATTCTTTTGCGTATTGTTTAAATTCGGATAAATGCATAAGTGAATTCTAGCACAAAATTAATCCACTGAGAAGATTTCTTTAATGTCTTCCATAGTAAGTGATTTAGTAATATTTCTATCAACCGAAATTACGCTATCAACAAGGTTTCTCTTAACGGTTTTAAGTTTTTGGATTTTTTCTTCAACAGTGTTTTTAGTGATAAGTCTGTATACAAATACTTTTTTAGTTTGGCCAATACGATAAGCACGGTCAGTCGCTTGGTCTTCAACTGCAGGGTTCCACCAAGGGTCATAGTGGATAACATAATCAGCACCAGTCAAGTTCAAACCTGTACCACCAGCTTTTAAACTGATTAAGAAAATTGGTATAGATGGTGTTGAATTAAATCTTTCAACGGCAGCTTGTCTGTCTTTTGTTTTACCTGTTAAGTACTCATAATCAATGCCTTCACGTTCTAACCAAGCTTTAACAATGTCTAACATGTCGACAAATTGGCTGAATAAAAGAACTCTGTGACCTTCTGATATAATTTCTTCAAGCATATATTTAAGTTTTTCAAATTTACCTGAAGATAAGATATTTTTAACATTATCTTTGTCATAAAGTCTAGGGTGACAACAGATTTGACGTAATCTAAGCAATGCAGAGAAAATCGAAAGTCTGCTTTTTTCCAAACCGTTTTGCTCGATACTCTTGAACAATTCTTCTTTTGTACTGTCCAAAACTTGCAAATAAAAATCTCTTTGTTCGTCTGTAAGTTCGCAGTATGCAATGTTTTCAACTTTATCTGGCAAGTCTTTTGCAACATCTCGTTTCATACGACGTAAGATGAATGGATAAATTTGCAATTTCAAACGTTTTTCAACTGTTTTGTCTTGGCGTTCCATAATCGGATTTACATATCGATAGTTAAAGTCTGCAACGCTAAATAAGAAGCCTGGCATCAAGAAATCAAATACTGACCAAAGTTCTTCCAATTTGTTTTCAATTGGGGTACCTGATAATGCAAGTTTGTGTTGAGCTTGAAGTTTTTTAACAGCTTGCGCAGTTTGTGACATTGCGTTTTTGATATTTTGTGATTCGTCCAGAATAATATATCTAAAGTTGATTTCTTTTAATTTTTCAATATCACGTCTAACAAGTGCGTAACTTGTAATTACAACATCGTAATTTGGAATCTCTTTGAACATTTGTTTACGTTCTACGCCTGCAAGTTTTAAACAACTTAATGTAGGTGCAAATTTCTGAATTTCTGATTCCCAGTTAAATACAACAGTCGTCGGACAAATTACCAAAGTTGGCATTGGGCCGTCTTCTTCTTTTGCTTTTTGCACGGCAGTCAAGGCTTGCAATGTTTTACCAAGACCCATGTCATCAGCCAAAATTCCGTTCAAACCGTATTTGTACATAAACCAAAGCCAACCAAAACCTTTTGTTTGATATTCACGAAATTCTGCATTTATACCTTCTGGTAATTTTAAATCTTCTGTTGTTGAGAATGTTGACATTTGTTGCCAGAATTTCTCAAAATCTTCGCTCAAGATAAGCTCAATATCAAGGTTTTTAAGTTCGTTGATTAAACCTGCTCGATATGTTTTTACAGTAAATCTGTTGTCTGGAGTTCTATAAACGTCAAATGAGTTGAATGCTCTCATCATTGCATAGATATTTTGAGCTGGATATTCTACAAAACCTAAGCTTCTGATACGTGCGTATTTTTCGCCACTTTGAATTGTGTCATAAATATCGTCAAAGTTGATGATTTCTTCACCAGCTCTACCAAAAATATGAATTTCAAAGCTGTCAGAGGCTTCTTCACTAAATTTGATTTCAGCGCAAAGTTTAAACGGATTTTCCATTAACTTGAAGAAATTCATATCGTCTTTTTCTTCAAATTTCCATCCTTCGCCTGCTTGTTTTATGTAATAATTATAAAAATCAATAGCGTTTTCTTTTTCTAAAGCCAAGTTGTTTGTTTGCATTGGAACAAATTTACAAGCTAAAAGCATGTTGTAAGCTTCTTGTTCGTGACGAGCATTACGTTTAATCCAATAAATTAAATCTTCATCAGCTTTTTTAATTGTAATGTATGGTGATTTTTCATTTGTATTTTTAGAAAATGGAACTTTTACACCATCGTATTCAAATTCTAAAGATGCTTTTAAAGATTGATCGTAATCGATACCAAGAGTTACGATATTCAAAGGCGGACGTTCTTCAAGCATTAATTTAGAAATGTTTTCAGCGATTTGAACATCCATTATTTCACGAAGTTTTGGTAATTCTTCGTAAATAAATTTGCCGCCGTCAGCATCTTTTAAATCTGTAAATGAGGATTTAAGCAAGTTTTGCGGAATTGATTGCATTGCAATATTGGTTGGGAAAATTATATTTTTGTATCTTCCCCATTTCAAGTGTCTTGAAAAATATCTAACTTCCTCAAACGGATATACATCATCTTTATCAGGTCTTTGCCATTCAAGAGAAAGTAATAGAGTTCCAGCTTGCGAGCTATTTACATAAAGTACAAGCTTCCATTCTTCGTCCATAAATTTAAGACGTTGTTTAGATTTTTCGTCTAATACTTCATCAGCCATAGCTAATAAATTAAACATAGGGCCGAATTTTGTGATTGGAATGTCATACCAACCAGCTTTTTTATCTTGGCGTGAAATTTTTAATAATTCTTTTAAAATATTTAATTCAACTTTTTGTGAGTTGTTTAATTCGAAATTCTTATCTTGTTTTTGAGCTTCAATAAGTCCACGCAAAATTGGTTCAATTTGTCTTACAACTTTTCCTGTTTCTCTTGACATTACAAGAATAGAAAAGAAGTTTGCTTTACGTTTTGGATTGAAGTGAAAAATATAATTTCCTTTTGGTGCTTCTGTTAAAGCCGTATTTTCGTCTGGGAATTCAGTTTCAATACCAAATTTAGTTTCCATCCAATCTTCATAAGCGTGCTCATCAATTGCTTTTAAAGCTACTGCAACAGCGTGTTTGCACCATTCTTCTTTTAGTGGACAATTGCAGCGAGCAGTAACACCGTTTTTCTTGAAAATCAAGTCTGTGTTGTAATGGTCTTGGAAGTTTCCTTTGACCTTTGCCATATAAAAATTCTTTTCAGGATAAGCATCGAACACCATATCTTTAAGGTGGTATTCGTAACCTCTACGCCAACTGCCTGCACCAGCATGGTCTTTTATAAACTTATAATTAAATTCCTCTACAGCCATTTGTGGAGTATAATCTTCCTCTTTTTAAGGGTTCAACATCGGATATGGATTCTTCCATAAGCCCTTACAATTTCTATTATACATTAAATTTTATATAATGCAAGTATATTCATAAAAAAACCGCCTTAAAAGCGGTTTTTTATGAATATTTTATGTTATCCAATCAAAAACAAGTGGTATCCAAATGCGAATAATGTTCCAAGGATTGCCCCAACAACAACTTCAAGTGGAGTGTGGCCTAAAAGTTCTTTTAATTTACCACCAACAGCTTGTAAGTCATGGTTGTAAAAATCATCCATCATTTTGTTTAAGCATGCTGCTGTTTTACCAGCATTACGTCTTAAACCTGCTGCATCGTACATTGTAATAAGTGCATACCCCATTGCTACAGCGAAAATTAATGAATCAAATCCACCAATTATGCCAACAGATGTGCTCAATCCCATTACGCCTGCTGAATGTGAACTTGGCATGCCTCCAGTTGTTGTAAATATTTTGAAATTAATTTTCCTATTTTTGATTGTAAATAAGAAAAACTTAATTACTTGGGCTAAAAATGCAGCTAATATACCACAACTTAATGCCTCAAATCCTGTGTTTAAAATTTCTAAATCCATCAAATTCCTACTCTCTTTTTAATATTGTCGATAATCTCTTTGAAAACGACTGACCCTTGAATTTTATCATAACATTCATCTAAAAGGCAAGAAAGTTTACATTTAGCATTATCTAAGCCGTAAAGACTTGTGTACGTAAGTTTTCCAGTAGCTTTATCTTTACCTAATGTTTTTCCCATTTCTTCAAATGTTGAAATTTCATCTAAAATATCGTCTGAAATTTGAAAAGCAAAACCAAGTTTTTCAGCAAAATCAGTTAATTCCAAAATCTGTTTTTCTGATGCGTTTGCAATAATCGCTCCACATCTTATTGCGAGTTTAAATAGATCAGCTGTTTTGTGTGTATGAATGTAAGTCAGAGTTTCTTTAGGATTTTCGGGATATTTATTTTCGCTTTTAATATCCACGATTTGTCCTGCAATAACACCATAAGCCCCAGTATATTTAAAATATTCTTCTAATATTTTTAATAATTTATTACTATCTAAATTTTTTGAATATTTTGTTATGATTTGTGGTGCATAAGTCAATAGAGCGTCCCCTGCCAAAACGGCTGTAGCTTCTCCAAAAACTTTGTGATTTGTTGGTTTGCCTCTCCTAAAATCGTCGTTATCCATACAAGGCAAATCGTCGTGTATCAATGTCATAGCGTGATACATTTCAATAGCACAGGCGGTTGGAATTGCATCCTCAACATTTCCACCAAGCATTCTGCAAGTTTCTAAGCACATAACAGGACGAAGTCTTTTACCAGGAAGAAGTACTGTGTATCGCATAGCTTCAAAAAGTTCAGTTGGATATGTTACTTCCATAAACTTTTCTAAATTTTCATTTACTAAATTTATTAAACTATTCATCTTCTTCAAATTCCTTATAAATTTGTTGCTTCATTGTGTTACGTGCAGATTGACGTTTCTTACTTCCAATTTTTGCAACTTGTTTATCATTAATGCTTTTTTTAGAGTGCTCAATTTTACGGCCTTCATATTTTACTCGTTCTTTGTAGTCTCTGGCTTCTTCAACAAATGCCAAGTAACTTTCATATCTAGAAATGTCAATTTTATCTAAATTAGCAAGTACAGAACAACCGTCTTCGTTTATATGCAAACAGTCTCCATACTTACAACCAGCCCTATACTCTGCAATTTCGTCAAATAACAAATCAACGTCTGCTGGCATAATAAAATCAAATCTAACATTACTAAACCCTGGAGTATCCACCATAAAAGAATCTTGATTGATTTTTAAAATTTCACAATGGCGAGTTGTGTGTGTACCACGTTGTAATTTTTCGCTAACTTCTTTAGTTCTTAAATTAAGACTTGGATTTAGTGCGTTTACTAAGCTTGATTTTCCTGCACCTGAACTCCCGCAAAGAACACTGACTTTACCTTTCAAAAGTTTTTCAAATTCTTTCAAGCCTTTGTGCTCGGTCGCAGAAGTAAAAACAACTTCATAACCCAAAGTTTCATATATTGAAAGAATTTTGTCTTTCAACTGTTTATCCCATTTTAAATCACTTTTGTTAAAACATAAAACAGCTTTAATTCCGTGATATTTAGCAAGAGCAATATACCTGTTTAATTGAGTTAAATTCAAGTCAGGTTCTTTTAATGCTGAAACAATTACAATTTGGTCAATATTTGCAACACTCGGACGTGAAATATAGTTTTTTCTTTCTACTATATTCTCGATTACACCACCGCCAAATTCAACAAAATCACCAACCAAAATTCGTTCTTTTTGTTTTTTTAAAACTTCACGAATTTTGCATTCATATGATTGTGTACCGTCGTACACGTAGTAAAAATCGGAATGAATTTTGTAAATCTGTCCAAGCGTCATAATAGCCTAATAATAGCACATAATCAAAGAATTGTTAAGTGATTTTGTAATTTTTTGATGTTTATGCTATTATCTGGATATTCGAGAATATATATTTAAGTAAAAGGGGAAAAATATGATTTCAGTAAACGACTTAAAAACAGGCTTAACTCTAGAATTAGACAATGGTCTTTGGTCAGTAGTTGAGTTCTTACACGTTAAACCTGGTAAAGGCGCAGCTTTTGTTAGATCTAAACTTAAAAACGTTGTTACAGGTCAAGTAGTTGAAAAAACTTTCAGAGCTGGTGAAAAAGTTGCAAAAGCTATGTTAGATAGACGTGAAATGCAATACTTATATAAAGAAGGTAAAGAATTCGTTATGATGGATATGGAATCATACGAACAATTGCAATTAACAGAAGATCAAGTTGGTGGCGGTATTAAATACCTAAAAGAAAACATGATCGTTCAAGTATTGATGCATGGTACAAGAATTATCGGTGTTGATATTCCAGCTCACGTAGAATTGGAAGTTGTTGATACTCCTCCAGCAGAAAAAGGAAACACTGCTCAAGGTGGTACAAAACCAGCTACATTAGAAACAGGTGCTGTTGTTAACGTTCCATTCTTTGTTTCTAACGGTGACAGAATCAGAGTTGACACCAGAACTAATGAATATTTAGATAGAGCGTAAGCTTTATTTAGTGAAATGAAAGGTATTAAATATGAAATTTGATGCAGAATATATTGAAAAATTAGCAGAAATTATTGCTGATAAAGGTTTGACAGAAATTTCTTTAGAAGATGGCAATCAAGCTATTACAATGAGAAAAGATCTTTACACAGGTGCAGTTCAAGTTGCAGCCCCACAAGTTGTTGCAGCTCCACAAGCTGCAGCCCCTGTAGCAGCTCCAGCAGCGGCTCCTGCAGAACCAAAAGCTGAAGTTAAAAAAGGTCAAGCCGTTACTTCTCCAATGGTTGGAACTTTCTACAAAGCTCCATCACCTGATGCAAAACCATTTGTTGAAGTTGGTCAAACAATTTCTAAAGGTGATGTTGTTTGTATCGTAGAAGCAATGAAACTTATGAATGAAATTGAATCTGAATTCTCAGGTAAAGTTGTTGAAGTTTGTGTAGAAAACGGTCAACCTGTTGAATTCGGTCAAGTATTAATGTATGTTGAATAATTAAGGGAAAGTGAGATAAAGTCTTTTTATCTCACTTTTTTATAGGATTATGGGTATGTTTAGAAAAGTATTAATAGCAAACCGTGGTGAAATTGCGGTTAGAATTATAAGAGCGTGCAGAGAAATCGGGATTCCGACAGTTGCAATTTACTCACAAGCAGATGCAAATTCTCTTCATGTAAGATTAGCAACAGAAGCTTATTGTATAGGACCTGCAGCTAGTGCTCAAAGTTACTTGAGTATTCCTGCAATCATGTCTGCTGCAATTGTTTCAGGTGCTGATGCAATTCACCCTGGATATGGTTTTATGTCTGAAAGAGCTGATTTTGCAGAAATTTGTGCAAAACACAATATTAAATTTATTGGCCCAACACCAGAAGCTATGCAAAAAATGGGTGATAAAGCTACTGCTCGTAAGACAATGATTGAAAATAATGTTCCGGTTACTCCTGGTACAGGAATTTTAAAAACGCCGGAAGAAGTTAAAGAATTTGCTGCAAAAGCAGGGTATCCGATTATTCTTAAAGCTACTGCTGGTGGCGGTGGTAAAGGTATGAGAATTGTTAGAAGTGATGATGAAGTTGAAACAAACATGAGTTTGTGTCAGTCTGAAGCGCAAAACTTCTTTGGTAATCCTGATGTATATGCAGAAAAATTCTTGGAAAATCCAAGACATATTGAAGTTCAAATTTTGGCAGACCAATATGGTAATGTTGTTCACTTGGGCGAACGTGATTGTTCAATCCAAAGACGTCACCAAAAATTAATTGAAGAAGCTCCATCACCTGCAATTGACGAAGCTACTCGTCGTGAAATGGGTGCAGCTGCAGTTAGAGCTGCTAAAGCTATCAATTATGAAGGTGCTGGTACTTGTGAATTTTTACTTGATCACGACGGTAAATGGTATTTCATGGAAATGAATACTCGTATTCAAGTTGAACACTGTGTTACTGAAATGATTTCAAATGTTGACTTGGTACGTGAACAGATTATGGTTGCGGCAGGTGAAAAATTAGATTTCACTCAAGATGAAATTGTTTTGAGAGGTCACGCAATTGAGTGCCGTATCAACGCAGAAAATCCAGCAAAAGGCTTTATGCCAAATCCAGGTAAAATTACAGGATATGTTACACCGGGTGGTTTTGGTGTTAGAGTTGATTCTCACGTTTATCAAGATTATGCAATCCCACCATATTATGATTCAATGATTGGTAAATTAATTTGTTGGGGCAGAACAAGAAATGAAGCTCGCAGAAGAATGTACCGAGCATTGAAAGAATATGTTGTAACAGGTATTGAAACAACTATTCCGTTCCATCAAGATATTGTGGAAGACGAAGTATTTATTAGTGGAAACTTTAATACAGGATTCATAGAAGAATACTACAAGCGCAAAGGAATAAAATAAAAAAGGGCCTATTAAAGGCCTTTTTTTTACTAATGATTTCATAAAAATAATAAAAAGGCGATTGTAATTACAACCGCCTTTTAAACCTTTAGCAAAAGCTAGAACTATTTGCCGTTAACAACAGTTTTGAATTTTTTACCAGCTGAGAAAGCAGGAACTGTTTTAGCAGCGATTTTAAGTTCTTTACCTGTTTGAGGGTTTCTACCAACTCTAGCAGCTCTTTTTCTAGCTTCAAAAGTACCGAAACCAACTAAAGTAACTTTTTTACCTTTAGCAACTGTTTTTTGGATTGTATCAACCCAAGCGCCTAAAACTTCAGCAGCTTCTTTTTGAGTTACGTTAGCTTTTTTTGCAATTTCTTGTACTAATTCTTCTTTGTTCATAATTAAACTCCTTCTTATTTGTGTACATGCCTATTATATCTGGAATTTGCTGAAGTGCAAGTACTTTACAATACTTTAACATTGAAAAACATCTATTTATACTATAAATCTACACAAAAAGTAATAAATAAACTTATTTTAAGCTTTTTTTTTAGGTTTTTGGTACAATATTGTTTGGGATTAAAGTATGAAAGAAAGAGTATTATTATTTATTATAGTTTTTGCATTGGGTGTGTTTATTTACATATTCCAAAGCTATTTTAATACACTTTGGGGGCTTGCGTTTTTAGTTGCAGCAATGGCGTTGTATGCTTTATTTACTAACATTGCGTATAAAATAAAAACGTATCAGATGAAAAAATATCCTCAAATTATAAATGAAGATTTTAAACCATTTGTGACAATTATGATTCCGTCTCATAACGAAGAATCAGTTATTGCTGAAACTGTTGAGGCAGTTTTGCAATTGGATTATGAAAAGTTTGAAGTTATTGTTATAGATGATAGAAGTACAGATAATACCGCATCTGTTATCAAAGATTTGGAAAATAAATATAATAATGTCAAAGCTTTTATTAGGCCAAAAGATGCGTTCCCAGGAAAATCTGCGGTTTTAAATGATGCTATGGCGTTTGCAAAAGGCGAAGCGATTTTGGTGTTTGATGCTGATGCAAGAATGGATAAAGACTTTTTATCAAAACTTGTTCCATATCTTGAACCAAAAGATGTTGGTGCAGTTCAGGCAAGGAAAGTAATTCGTAATAATGATATTAACATATTAACTCGTTGCCAAAATAATGAAATGACAATGGATACTCATTTCCAAGTCGGTCGTGATTCTGTAAAAGGTGCAGTTGAACTTCGTGGGAATGGAGAGTTAATTAAACGAGCAGCTTTAGATGATATTCATGGATGGAATAATTATACAATCACTGATGACCTTGATATGTCAACAAGATTACATATTAAAGGTTGGAGTATAAGATTCTGTAAAGATGCAGTTGTTTATGAAGAAGGTATTATGTACTTAGCTCCTCTTTATAGACAAAGAAGACGTTGGATTGAAGGAACTATTAGAAGATATTTGGAATATGCTAGTGATGTTTTGACCTCAAAAGACATGCCTCTAAGAGTTGGTCTTGATTTGGTTGCATATATTTCACAATTTATCATGCCAGCTTGGTTTATTATGGAGATTTTGATAAGAGGTTTTAAAATTCTAGCTCAAGATGCACCATCACACATGCTTTATTCGTCACTAATTATCGGCTGTATGATAGGATTTGGTTTCTTTATTGCAGCGAGATATAGCTTGAGAAGATATGATAATTTATCAAGAATGCAGGCTCTTATTCAAGCATTTGAAACCTCTGTGTATCTATTCATTATTTGGTTCCCGCTTGTTTTATTCATAGGGTTCAAAATTTTGTTTATGAAAAAAGATATGAATTGGGGGAAAACAGCCCATGGACTTGTTCAACATGAACATGCTATTCAACGAGCAAAAGAAAAAATTAGACAAGCAAAAGATGAATTGAAAAAATTATTACTTAACAGATAGGAGAACATAAAATGGTAACAGCTAATGTGATTGAAAACGTAAAAAATAAAATTCGCGCAGTTGAGAATTTCCCAAAAGAAGGTATCATTTTTCGTGATATTACAACTGCATTAAAAGAACCAGAAACGCTTGTAGAGATGGTGGATTATCTTTGTGAACAATTTAAAGATACTAAAATTGACTATATTGCAGGGATAGAAAGCAGAGGATTTATCTTCGGTATGCCGATGGCATATAAATTGGGTGCAGGTTTCGTTCCAGTTAGAAAACCAAATAAACTTCCTGCAGAAACAATTTCTCAAGAATATGCTCTTGAATATGGTACTGACAAAATTGAAATTCACGTTGATGCAATTCCACAAGGCGCAAATGTATTAATCGTTGACGATTTGTTAGCTACTGGTGGTACAGCAGAAGCAGCTTGCAAATTAGTTAAGAAAACAGGTGGTAATCTTGTTGGTATTGCTTTTTTGATAGAATTAGAAGGACTTAATGGTAGAGAAAAATTTGATAAAGACCTTAAAGTCGTTTCTATGTTGAAATATTAATTAAGTAGCTCAAGTAGATTTCTATGTAATTTAACATTGTGGACTCTTATGTAGTCCACTTTGTTGTTTATAGCCAATGAGTTTAGAGCCAATGTGTAAATATCTTTTGTTTCATTATCAGCTTCTGGCATGTTTAATAAGCTCTTTCTAGAAATCCCTAACATTACTGGGCAGCCTAAACCATACAATTCTTCAATTCGTTTAAGAATTTCAAAATTCTGTTCTCTTGTTTTACCAAAACCTATTCCTGGATCAATTATGATATTTTCTTTTTTAATTCCTTTTGATATTGCCAAATCAATTTTTTGTTTTAAATTTAAATAAATTTCGTCCATAAGATTTGCATATTGAGGATTATTTTGCATTATATCAGGAGTTCCCTTTGAATGCTGAATAATAATTTTCGCATCGTATTTTGCAATAATGTCAGGCATGTTCGTGTCAAAATCAAATCCAGACACGTCGTTTATAATTTGAGCTCCGTGTTTTAGGCATTCTTCAGCTACAACAGAGCTTCTTGTATCGATGCTTACAGTGATATTTTTTAAGTGCTTTAATATTGGTAACAGTTTATCTAATTGGTCTTGATTTGAAACTGCTTTAGAACCTGGTTTTGTGGATTCTGCGCCAATATCTATTATGTCAGCACCGTCTTTTACCATTTCGTCAATATGCTTAATAGCATTATCAAAGTCTAAATATTCTCCACCATCAGAAAATGAGTCATTTGTTATATTTAAAATTCCTACAATTTGAGTTCTTTGATATTTTTTTTGTGCAAATTTTGTAAGTTCTTCCCCAAGTTTTTTAAGGCCAAAAGGTTGCCCAATAAGTTTATGCGCAATTTTTTCAAGTTGAGAAATACTCCCACCTAAAATGCAATCAGTTTTTTCAACTTTTCCAGTAATAGTTTCTCTATGAGTTGCACAATCTGCACCTACTGAAAGTGCAGTTTGTTTAAGTATATTGGCTTGAGGAATGCTTAATCCAAATATTTTTATATTTTTGTATTCAAACTTTTCCCAAGCTTTATGAATATATGATTTATCAAATCCGATAAGCATTAATTCATTTTGCATATCTGTGTTTTTAATTTCTTTAAAAATAAAATCGTGCATAACCGAAGTTTAGCACGATTTCATTTTTTAAACAATATTATTTTAAGCGTCTTTGTTAACAACTTTTGTATAAGTTTCGCCCATTTCACCTAAACCTGAGATGAAAACGAATGCTGCTGTAATGCCGCCAACTACGCCTGATACTTTAGCAAAAGCTTTACTTTCAAAAACTGGTTTTAAAGCTTTAAATACGTTTGTTTGTTGACACCAGTTAATGATACCTTCTTTATATTTTTTAGCATTTTGGAACATTCTGCCCCATAATGATTTTACTTGTTTAGTTGCTTGAGAGGCTTGTTTGATTTGTTGTGTTGTTTGACTTGATATTTGAACAATATCACCAGCTTTACCAAATTGTTTAAAGCGTTTGAAATATTTAACACCACCAAATGCACCACCAGCTGCTACACCAACGTCAGATGCGCTAACTTGTCTGTCATTTCCTGCAAATGCTACGTTATTTCCTACTGCTGTTACTGTCATAAATTAGTCCTTTGTTGCCTCTTGTAAAGCTGATACACCGCCTGAAACACCGCCGCTCACTGCAAATAAGTTCACAACGCCATTTTCTACTTTTTCACCGGTAACTTTAGCTATCGCGCCTTTTGCAGCTTCTTTTATTTCGGCAGCTTTTGCAGAAGCTTTTTTAACCATATTTGATTCTGAAATATTATTGCTTACTTCTGTTATTTTAGCCCCAATTTTGGAACCTTTAAATTTTTCGCCTATACCTTTGAAAAATTTACCAATAGCTCTTCCAAATGAAGATTCTGCAATTTTGTTGTATATATTAACAAAAAATTCACGAATAGCATTTCCTACTTTCACAAATTTTTCGCCTAAGTTTTTCATAAATGGTTTTTGGAATGCACTACCAACATGTTCGGCACCTTTTTTAACGACTTTAGCCATTCCTTGTGCACCGTATTTCATACTGACAAAGCCTAAAGCTGCGCCAATGCCCACAGAAACCAATTTACCGAATGCGCGGACTGGTTTTGGAACATTCACATCTTCAATCACTGAATTGATGTCTTCAAGTTGTTCTTCTAAAGCTGTTTTATCGCTTTGGAATTGATCTTTTGAATAGCGATAATCTTTGGATGCTTCTGTGCTTCTAAATGGTAATTGTTGTGATACTCTTACAGGTTGTACTGTTAACATATTTTCTCCAATTCTGTTGCAAAAAGTTAAAATCGTCTAAATTTTATTTTTTGCCAGAATTTACACTCCAAATTTACAAAATTTTACAAACTACCTTTGCCTTAATTATTACACATTTTGACTTAATTGTAAACAAATTTCAAGCCCTGATATGAATTTCTCTTAATAAATTCTCTATCAATTTTATTAAGTGAATTGAATTTTGCTCCCAGCCATCTTGGTGCAATTAAATTTTGTTTTAATCCATTACCTGCTAATCGATGAATAGTTGTTTCTTTTGGCAAATATTCCAAAAAGTCGCAAGTTGTATTGATGTATTCATCTTCGCTCATAAACTCGATTTCGCCAGAATTGTATATATTTGCTAATTTAGTATTTTCAAGGGCGCATAGCATGTGAATTTTTACTCCGTCAACTTTCAATTCAGCAAGTTTTTGAGCAGTTTGCATAATTTCGTCATGAGTTTCCCAAAGCCCGAAAATCACGTGAACACAAACTTTTATACCTCTTTCTTTTGTCTGTTCATATGCTTTTAGAAAACAATCAAAATCGTGGCCTCTATTTATTTTTTTTAAAGTTTTGTCATGAATTGATTGTAGTCCATATTCAATCCATGTGTAATAATCATCTTTATATGTAGAAATTAAATCCAATTTTTCTTTATCGACGCAGTCTGGTCTTGTCCCAATGGATATTCCAACAATGTCCTTGTGATTAAGTGCTGAATTGTAGATTTTTTCAAGTTCGTTTACTGGTTTGTATGTGTTTGAATATGCTTGAAAATAAGACATAAACTTTTGTGCTTTAAATCGTTCAGAAAGATTTCTAACTCCAGCTTCGACTTGTTCTGCTATAGTTAATAGGTTTGAATGAGCTTGAGAAAAGCTTCCGCCTTCGTCGCAAAAAATGCAACCACCAGTTGAAATGCTTCCGTCACGATTTGGGCACGAAAAACCGGCGTCAAGGGTTATTTTATAAACCTTAGCGCCGAATTTATTTTTTAAATGTGCACTATACTGATTATAGCGTTTGTCAGTATTGTTGAACATTATTCTTGTTCTTCATTATCACTTAAAATTGGGTAAACGTAGTGTTCACCGCAGTTAGGACATACAACTTCTTGTTGTTTGCCGTCTTCAAGCTTAGCAACTTCGAATAATGTTTTACATCCTGATTGAACGCATCTTACTGCCCATGTTGGTCTGATTAATCTTGCCATAATTATTATCCTCTTCTTTTCAATAATATTTTATCATTTAACTTGAGATTGTGCAAGTATTAAATACTTGGCTAATTTTAAAAATATTTAATCTTGCTAAAATTTAAAAAAAGGAGTTATTAATGAAAAATTTTTTAATTTTTTTGTCGATATTTACAGTTGTTTTTCTTGCTGTTTTGGACGCAAAGGACAGAATGCGAGAGTTGGATGCGATTGCTGGCAAAACCCCTGCTCAAGTTGAAATGAAAGATGATCTAATAAAGACTGTGCGTAAGAATGCTAAGGAACAAATAAATTCCGATGTCCAATATTCTAAAAGTCAAGAAAACTTGTATAATCAGAAAATGAAAGAACAACAAAGTAATAATATACCTCAGCAAAAACAGCCAAATCCATTAAGTATAGAAACTAAAAATTAAAAATAGTTTCGCTTTGAATTTCGCCATAATCGTTGTTGTTTTGCAGTTTAGAGTTTATTCCGTCTAGTGCGTTAGGGCGAAAATCTTTAGTTTCAGTTTTTGTTTGTGTTGATGGGATATTTGTTGTTATTGTTTTTGGATAGAATCTCAAAATTATATTTTGAGAAATGCTTTGAGAAAGAATTGTTTTTGAATATGCTTTGATTTTTTCTAAGCTGGAATTAGCAAGAGCAATGTTTTTGGCCCAGAAACGATTTTCGTTATCACCTAATGAGCGTTCATATTTGCCGCTCCACATAACAACGTCATTAATATTGTCTGTTAGTACTGCGTTAGTCGTAAGAGTGAATGTATTGTAGATTTCGAAAGCAGTAGAAATTTCTAAAACTTCCCAAATACCTCTTTTTGAGTGCCCTTTATTGATAGTGCTTGAAATTAGAAGAATTGAATTGATTTTAAAATCTTCGGATATTTTTTTTAATGCAGTAAAATCAATATTGTTAGTGTTTTTATATTTATTAAGAGCAACTGTGGTTGAAGCTTTTAGTTGAGGATTTTCTGCCATTTTTTTTCTAATTTCATAAAGATTTGGTGAAACTATTTTCTTACTTTGATTAAAGTTGTCTATAATGTCTGCCGCAAAGATATTAGAGCTTTCTGGAAAACAATAATAGTTTTCGCATACAGAAAACAAGTCAGTTGGAAGAACCAAAACTTTAAAAGGTTCTGCATTTGCGCATGTTCCTATAAATAATGAAAATAAAACTAGTAATTTGGCCCAAAACTTCATAACAGAATTATATCACAATCATACGTGTAATGGATAATATTTTTGTTAGATTAGGCTAAAATGTTATAAAAGGAGAAGTATTATGGATTACAGAACTTTAATGGATAAGGCGATAGAAGCTTCGAAAAATGCATATTGTCCATATTCTAAATTTCCTGTAGGGGCTTGTGTTTTAACAGATAACGATAAGGTTTATACAGGCTGTAATTTTGAAAATTCAAGCTTTGGTTTGACAATTTGTGCTGAAAGGAATGCTATAGGTTCAGCAGTTGTGGACGGAGAAAAAAAAGTTAAGGCTGTTGCGATATATTCTCCAAATATGGAAAATTGTTATCCTTGTGGTGCGTGTAGACAGGTATTACATGAGTTTAAATCAGAAAGCGGAATGGACATAATCACTTTGTACGGTGATGAGATTTCTGTTTGTAAAATAGATGAATTGCTTCCGAAAGGATTTAATCTTTAATGTATTTTATAGAGCTTATTGTTAAAAAGTTCAAGAAAAAAGAAGCGGCGCAGGAAGCTTATGATCCGATGAAAGAGCAAGAGACGGAAGAAGAAAATTGCGAACACGTTTTTATGCCAATTGATAGCACAGGTGAAATTCTTTCGTGCAGGAATTGCGGACAAATAGTGCACCGCAAAGATTTGAAAGATATAAACTTTTTCAGAAACAATAATTAATTTTTGACTATAGATAAAGCATAATTGTCATTGAAATACTTGTTTGCAACTTCAATAATGTCGTTTTCTGTAACTTCATTTATCAGTTTAGGATAAGTGTTTTTAAATTCATATCCTCTCCCAGATGTTTCAAACCAGCCAACAGAAGATGCTTTTTCCAAATTTGTTTCTTGAGAAATTACAAATTGACCAAGAAGTTTGTCTTTTGCTTCTTGAAGTTCTTTTGTTCCTACATATTCAGTTTTTAATTTGTTAATCTCATTAAATAATTTTGATTTTGTATAGTCAAGATTATTAGGATTTGTTCCAATATAGACTACAAAATGTCCTTTTTTGATATTAGGACTGTAACTGGATCCTATTTGATAAGCCAAGCCCTCTTGATTTCTTAGGTTTTTAAAAAGTCTGGAACTCATACCTGAGCCGAGTAAAGAATCAATAACTTGTAAAGTAGCGTATTCTTTCAAGTTTTGAACCCCATCAGTTTGCCAACCCAAAAATATCCAAGCCGTTTTGGTATTAGGACTTATCTGTGTTGAAATCCGTTGTTTTTGTATTGTAGGTACAAAAACATCATTGTAGTTGAAAATTTCGTTGTTTTTTTGTTTAAAAATTGTGTTTAGTTCTTTAATAGTGTAATCTTTATCGATATTTCCGTTTATTGAGATTACAAGATTTTGTGGATTAAAAATAGAATTATAATAATCGGTAAGATTTTGTTTTGTTATTTGAGGATACGTTTTTTCTAGAATTTTAGTTGAATTCGAATATACCGAGCCTTGGTGGATTATAGTATTATATTCCTCTAAAGCTAATTGAAGTGGTAAATCTCTATTCTTTTTGATGTTATTAATTTTTTCAGAACGTACTTTTTCTATTTCATAATCATTGAATGTTGCATTATTTGCAATTTCATTTAATAGTTCAAATGTCTTTTCGATTTGTGGTTTTGTTGTCAAAATCTCTATACTAAATACATCACCTTTTGATGATGGAGTGATTTTTATACCATTATCTTCCATTATTTGAGCTAATTCAACAGCAGAGTATTTTTTTGTACCTTTTGTCATTACAGATGCTGTTAATTTGCCAACGCCAGCTATTTTCTCAACAAATTCTCCACCTTTGGCATTGATTGAAATTGCGACAATGTCATTTGTTTCATTTGGTGTTAAAAGTAATATGGAACCGTTTGCAAGCTCGTATTTTTGGGTTTCGTCGTTTTCACTGATAAGTTTTGCGGTTGTGTCATGTGGTTTGAAGTTTGATATTTTAACTTCATTGTCTTGTTTTGGTAATACAACTGATATCGCAGCTTTATTAATATTTAAATATTTTTTTGCTACACGTGTTACGTCATTTACGGAAACTTTTTTGATGTTATCAATATAATTTTCATAAAAATTTATATCATTTGTTGTAACCATGGTGTAACCGATTTCTTGAGCAATATTAGAAATGGATTCTCTAGCGTAATAAGTTTCTCTTTCTATGATATTTTGTGCGAGTTTTAATTGCTCTGAAGTTATGCCATATTTTTGAAGTTGTACAATTTCCAGAAAAATATTTTCTTCGAGTTTTTGATAATTATCAGGTGTGAAATTTGCAGAAATATAAAAAATGCCGTCATCTTTAAAAGTTCCATTAGAAGCGGATATATTAAAAGCTAATTGTTTTTTATCCTTAATGTTTTGGTATAAAATTGATGATCTGCCACTGCCTAGTATTGTTGATAAAACATCAAGGGCGTAAGAATCTTTGTCTGTTATTTTTACGCCACGAAAACCAATAAGCATATAGCCTGAATTTGTTTCAGTGTAATCAATTTTTCGTAAAAGTGACGGAATCGGTTTTTCTTTTGGATATTTAATTATTGGAGTTTTTTTGTTCTCAGTGTTAAAGGAAGTTTTAACTTTATCAATTACCTTATTTGTATCAACATCGCCAACTATTACTGTAATCATATTTGATGGCGCATAAAAAGATTCAAAATAATCAATAATTTCATCTCGTGTGATTGTTTCTATGATGTTACTAGTCCCTATAACTTTTCTTTTGTAAGGGTGATTGATGTACATCATTTCTACAAGATTATTGTAAACTATTGAGCTTGGAGAATTTAAGTCTTTTGCAATCTCTTCTAAAACGACTTTACGTTCTTTTTCAAGTTCCTTTCTCGGGATTAGTGGGTTTTGAAGCATATCAGAATGCATGTCTAGAGCTAGATCAAAATATTTTGAAGGTATGGTTATGTAATAGTGTGTGAAATCTTTGCTAGTCGCTGCATTATTGATAGCACCTTTGGATTCCAAGATTTTGTCAAACTCTCCTGTGGCGTGTTTTGTTGTTCCTTTAAAAAATAAGTGTTCTAAAAAGTGGGATACTCCGTTATTCTGGTCGGTTTCATTTATAGAACCTGTTTTGACCCAAGTATCTATTGTTACTATTGGATTTGTGTGGACTTCTTGAATTATTACAGTCTGACCGTTTTCAAGCTTGAATACGTTAAGTTCTGAACAAAATCCAAGGTTCCCAATTATAAATAAGCACAAAAATAATATAAAATTTCTCATAATATCCCCTTTTACAAAATCGTACTATAAATTTTTTGTAATGAAAAGTAGATGAGAGAATTATTTTTTGAAGACAAATTTCTTTATTAATAAAAATGCGGTTGTGATTCCTGCAAGAGCTAATCCGTATAAAACAGATTTTGGAGTTTTACTTTTGTCTGCAGGTTGTGATTTTTGTCTGGATTCGTATATATCTTTATCTATTTGGTTATATTCTTTTGTAGCTTGATGGTGTGAAAACAAACGAGGGACATAACACTCATCTGGAGGAGTTACATTCCCTAAGGTGTATGGACCGTAATGCATAGGTTTATTTGCTTCGTTGTGTTTTACTACTATTTCCATAGCTTTTGTAAAACAGCTGAATGAAAAAAATTGCCTAATGTTGAAAATTTATTAAGAAATTTTTCAAAACAGTTGACAAAAAAAAGAAATTTGTATAAAATGAGAATAGTTATCAGATTAAGGTGTAAACTATGAATTATTCTAAGCAAAGAGAAATTATATTTGATGCATTAAAGCAAAATGTTGTTCATCCAACTGCAGAAGCTTTATATGAAATAATCAAAAAATCTTATCCAGAAACAAGTAAGGCCACTTTGTATAGAAATTTAAGTCAGCTTGCAGATCTTGGTATAATTAAAAAAATTGAAGGTCTAGAAACTTCGGCTCATTTTGATCATAATACACATTTGCATTATCATTTTATTTGTGAGAAATGTGGTAAAGTATTTGATGTAAGTTCTGGTGTTGCGCAAGACGTTGTTGGCAAGGCTGAGAACGAAACAGGTTTTAGTATAACAAATCATGAATTAGTATTTCATGGCTTATGTAATGAATGTAAAGGAGAATGAATTATGGAAAAATATTTATGCACAGTTTGTGGTTATGTTTATGACCCTGAAAAAAATGAAAATATCCCATTTAATAAATTAGAAGATGATTGGTTGTGCCCATTATGTGCAATGCCAAAAGAAATGTTCGAAAAAGTTGAAGAATAATATTGAGGTGAATTATGAAAGATTTAAAAGGAACCAAAACTGAACAGAATTTGATGACAGCTTTTGCTGGTGAATCTCAGGCAAGAAATAAGTATACTTATTATGCAGCACAAGCTAAAAAAGATGGTTTTGTTCAAATAAGTAAAATTTTTGAAGAAACAGCTAATAATGAAAAAGAACACGCAAAAATATGGTTTAAGTTTTTGCACGGTGGTCAAATTCCTGAAACAATTGTAAATTTGGAAGATGCTGCAAATGGTGAAAACTATGAATGGACTGATATGTATGCAACTTTTGCAAAAGAAGCGAAAGAAGAAGGGTTTGATCAGTTAGCAGCCTTGTTTACAATGGTTGCAGAAATCGAAAAACAACACGAAGAACGTTATAGAAAATTATTAGCAAATATTAAACAAGGAATAGTTTTTGAACGAGATGAAAAAGTTGTTTGGGAATGTGCGAATTGTGGACATTCATATGAAGGTGAAAAAGCTGTTGAACTTTGTCCAGTGTGCCAACATCCAAAATCCTTTTTTATGTTAAAACCAAATAATTATTAATGTATATGGCTCTGTTTCTCAGGGCCATAATCTTGGAAAGGTAAAGAAAATGAAATTTAAAGAAATAAAAAATAATATATATTATTGTGGATTAAATGATTGTGAACGTAAAATTTTTGATGAACTTATTCCTTTGGAACAAGGTACAAGTTACAATTCTTATTTAGTAAAAGGATCAGAAAAAATTGCGTTAATCGATACAATGTATTTACCAAAATCAGAAGAATATATTGCGAACTTAGATGAAAATAATATTACAAGAGTTGATTATATTATTGCAAATCATGGTGAACAAGATCATACTGGTGCTTTGCCAAAATTAATAAAAAAATACCCAGAGGCAATGATTGTAACTAACCAATTCTGTAAAAATAACATTATGGAGATGCTTTTGATACCTGAAGATAGAATTCAGGTTATAAAAAATAATGAAGAACTTTCTTTGGGTGATAAAACTTTGAGATTTATTATGGCACCAGGGGTTCATTGGCCAGATACAATGTTTACTTACATTGTAGAAGATAATTTGCTATGTACGTGTGACTTCTTAGGTGCTCATTATACATTTGATGATATTTTTGCAAATGATAGTGAAGAATTAATGCACAGTGCAAAACGTTATTATGCTGAAATTATGATGCCATTTAGAAAAATGTGTCAAAAATATACAAAACAGGTGCAAGAAATTAATCCCGAAATGATTTTACCTAGCCACGGCCCAATTTATAAAAATCCTAAATTTATTTTAGATTTATATGAAGATTGGTCATCAGATACTGCTAAAAATCTTGTATTGATGCCGTATGTCTCAATGTACGGAAGTGTTACTGAAATGGTTAATTATTTGGCTGATAAGTTTGAAAATGCTGGTATTAAAGTTGTAAAACACGATGTTGTGACTGATGACTTAGGTGATTTGGCAATGGCATTGGTTGATGCAAAATCAATCATACTTGGTGGATCAATGGTTTTAGCTTCTCCTCACCCAGCAATTGCAAATGCTGCATATCTAGCTAATCTTTTAAATCCAAAAGCTAAATATGCATCAATTGTAGGTTCTTATGGTTGGGGGGGCGATTTAGTTGATAAATTAGCAGGAATGATTTCAAATTTAAAAGTTGAAATTATTGAACCAATTTTAGTTAAAGGCAAGGCTAAATCAGATACTTATCAAAAATTGGATAAAATGGCTGCAGAGTTTATTTCTAGAATGCAGTAATATATCTTAATAAAAAAGCAATTTGATTCTACTTATAGTGTTTATATATGTAAGTAGAATCTTTTTGTGTGTATTTATGATTGATAAACTAGAACTAAAAACTCAACAACCAGAAACGAAGTCTTGTTCAATAAAGGCCAAAGCAATTGCACAAAATAATTGCTCTCAAACTGTGGATAAATCCATTTATAATTCAAAAGGCTCAAGCGTGTACTTTTGTGGGCTTGTAAGAGGATTATCTCGTGTGGAAGAAGACATCGCAAATGAATTAAGACAATTCATGGTTGATGGAAAAAGAAAATTTAATGAGCACAGTATAAGGGATTTTATGGAGCATATCCAGAAAGCAAAGACCACAGAAGATAAAAAGTTTATGCGTGAGGCTTTAGATGCTTTGTTGTTGGATGAAGAAAACCAAATGAAGTATATGTCTGATGGAAGAGTTGTTAGAAATGTATTTAATGATTATGAACCAAAGGATTTAAACAAAGTACTAAAATCTTTTGTTGATAGATCTGAAGAGGATAAGTTTGCTCTTTTGGATTTTGCTGAGTATGAACTACGTAATGCTACTGATCCAATGACATCATTTAATAATTTACCGAGAAAAACTCAGGATGATTTGTTAAAGCTTATACATAAAGTAAAAGATTTGCATTATGGCGATATGATGGCTGATAACGGATTAGATACAGAAGCTTGCGACGGTTTGTATGATTTATTCAAAGTGGCTATGTATGCACACGAAGATTTATCAAAATTAAGTGCTGTAGAAGCAAAATTGTACAAACAAGAGCAACTTGAAATTATACGTAGCGATATTGATTATTGGCAGAAGTGCGATAAATTTGCAGATGAAAAACAAAAACAAAAAACAATTGCATTCGCAAAAGATGTATTAAATTATTTTGAAAAAACTTTTTGTGCAAATTAAGATTTTTTGTTTTTGTAAAGCTTGATTTTTACACCAAGGATGGTAAATGTTTTGTATCCTTTGTTATTGCGTAATGATAAAAGAGAATTAAGAATTTGTTTCCTGTTCTTTACCAATTTATAACTAATTACATTATTATGTTTTAATACAATTTTAAATAATCGAGATTCTAATTCTGGATAATTATGACTAAAATCATTTTCTTTTTTAATTTTCTTAAAAGCTGAACGCATTTTGGCATAATAAGGTTTTTCTATTTTTCTGTTGATATAAGAAAATTTCTTAAACCAAAATAATATTGAATTAATTGTATATGTTAGGTAATTTTTTGTTAGGTTTTTGTTATTAAAAGTTTTGATGTATTCAAGATTGTTCATGTGATTTTTAATTACGAGAGGCCAATGTTTTGTATAATCATGTGTCATTTGATTATTGGATTTTTGTAGATAATAGTACAAAGGTTTTTCAATATATGAAAAACTTGTTGCATTTGCCAATACCATTGTTAAAAATCTCGAATCTTCAAGAAATCTTGTAGAGGAGTATTTTATATTGTACATTTTAAGAAAATCTGTTTTGTAAATTCTATTCCATGTATAGGCATTAAAACAGAAGTAAAAATCGCATTTTTTAGGATTAATATTGTTTTTATCTTTTACGTTTTGCAAAGCTTTTGAATATAAATCTTCCACAAAATAAGTGTTGTTGTCTTCAAAATATCTACAGTATTCAAATAAGACAAAGTCATTATCATTTTGCGAAATTTTGTTATAAGCAATTTCGCAAGCGTCAGGTGTATACCAATCATCAGGATCAAGAAACATTATGTATTTGCTTGTTGCTTTTTCAATTCCTAGGTTTCTACCATATCCTTGTCCATGATTTTCTTCAAGGTTAATTATTTTGATTCGGTTGTCTTTGTTTTGGTATTCTTTCAAAATTTCAAGCGAATTGTCAGGGGAACAATCATTGATGCACAAAATTTCGAGCTCTTTGAATGTTTGATTAACAACACTATTCAAAGCTGTTCTCAAATATTTTTCTACATTATAAACAGGTATAATTATAGAAACTTTTGTTTCAGCCATATTATAAAACTATTCTTCTTAATTCCAATAATCGTTTCTAAATTTATGATATTTCGAATAATATTTATTGTCAATTAAAAGGGCTTGTACGTTAGTACAAGCCCTTTCTTATCATTGTCATATTACTATGCTTTAGCAAATGAATCTGTTGAACGAGCTTCGATTTCTTTTTCTATTTTAGAAATGAATTCGTCAACATTAATTGTGCCAACTTGACCGATACCACGAGCACGAACAGCAACAGAGTTAGCTTCGATTTCTTTATCACCGATAACTACAACATAAGGGATTTTCTTATCTTGTAAGCTTTCTCTGATTTTATAATTCATACTTTCAGAGCGATCGTCAAGTTTTGCTCTAATTCCTGCATTGCGCATTTTTCTATAAACTTCTTCAGCAAAATCAGTATGTTTTTCATTGCTGATAGGAACTATAGCAACTTGAGTTGGTGCTAACCAAGTTGGGAATGCGCCTGCGTAGTGCTCGATTAAAATACCGTGGAAACGTTCCATAGATCCAAAGATTACACGGTGAAGCATAATCGGAGTTTTCATAGAACCGTCTTTATCTTGATATTTGATATCAAATCTTGCAGGTAGGTTAAAGTCTAACTGAATTGTAGCACACTGCCAAGTTCTGCCCAAAGCATCTTTAACTTTGAAGTCAATTTTTGGACCGTAGAATGCACCGTCACCTTCGTTGATTTCGTAAACCATTCCACGTCTGTCCATAGCTTCTTTCAAACCAGCTTCTGCAATTTCCCAATTAGCAAGTTCACCAACATAGCTTTCTGGACGAGTTGATAATTCAACTTCAAAATCCATTTTGAAGATTGCCATTGTGTCTGCAACAAAATTGATAATTTCATTGATTTCATCAACTAATTGTTCAGGTGTACAGAAGATGTGAGCATCGTCTTGTGTGAAACCTTGAACACGAGTTAAACCAGACAAAGCTCCTGATTTTTCCTTTCTGTAAACAGTACCTAATTCAGCCATTCTTAAAGGCAGTGAACGGTATGAATATCTGTTTGCTTGGTAAATCATAATATGGAATGGGCAGTTCATAGGTTTTACTACAAATTGTTCATCAGAATCTTCGTCTTTTTGAACAAAGAACATATTTTCTTTGTAGTGGTCCATGTGACCTGAAATTTCCCATAGTTTAGATTTTGCAATTTGTGGAGTATGAACAGTAACGTAACCGCGTTTTCTGTGTTCACTTCTCCAGTAATTTTCAATTTCTTCTCTAACGATAGCAAGATTTGGGTGCCATAAAACTAATCCACCACCAACTTCATCACGAGTTGAGAATAAATCAAGTTTAGAACCTAATTTTCTGTGATCGCGTTTTTCAGCTTCTTCTATAAAGTTCAAATAATCAGCTAAATCTTCTTTTGTCCAAAATGCTGTAGCATAAATTCTTTGAAGCATTTTGTTTTTTTCATTACCTCTCCAATATGCACCTGCAACTTTTAAAAGTTTAATTGCATTTGGTTTTATATAACTGGTGTTTGGAAGGTGAGGACCTGCACAAAGGTCATTGAATAAAACATTTCCATCTTTGTCTTTGGTTAAATACAAAGTAGGATTGTCATTTCTGTGTTCTTCTAAAAGTTCAGCTTTGTAAACTTCACCTTCTGCTTTGAATTCTGCAATTTTAGCGTCAACATCTTCAACATTGTATTTTTCAAACGTCAAGTTTTGTTTTACGATGTTTTTCATTTCTTCTTCGATTTTTACTAGGTCTTCTTCAGTAAATGCGTGACCGTCAACCAGATCAAAATCATAGTAAAAACCTGTGTCTGTTGCTGGTCCGATAGCTAACTTTGCTTGTGGGAACAGCTTTTGCACGGCTTGAGCCATAATGTGCGATGCGGAGTGTCTTAATACTCCAAGAGTGGATTCATTCTTTTCCATTTTAATTTCCTTCTGTCCTTTGGGTATTTTGGAGCACGTATGTTTAATTAAAAACCTCTTAAATAAACTGTAACTCCCCCGAGGTGGACCCCTCTAACTGTACAAGAAGATTGTAGCACAAAATTAAAAAATGTACTTTATGTCCTTATTTAACATTTCTTATTAATAAACATCATGCTTTTTGTGTTTATTGTAATATGTAGGAAAGAAAGAGGTAATAAATGAATACAGTAGTTTTAGTTGGTCGCGTTGGACGTGATGCAGAAGTTAGATATTTTGAATCAGGAAAAGTAAAAGCTAATTTTTCTATTGCGGTTAATCGTTGGGACGCAAAAACTAAATCAGAAGTCGCTGATTGGTTTAATATTGATGTTTGGGATAAGCAAGCTGAATTTGCCGGCGAATATGTAAAAAAAGGTATTCAAGTTGTTGTTGACGGTCGTATTGCTCAAAATAAATGGACTGATAAAGCAACTGGAAATGATAGAGAAAATTTCTTGGTTATTGCGAACAACATAAGATTACTTGGTTCTAAAAGAGACGCAGAAGTTTTATGATATTAAATTCTAATGTTGTTGGTATTATTGCCGACGATTTAACTGGTGCTAATGATACCGCATTACAATTTCACTTAAGAGGAGCAAGCACTCAAATTCTATTGAGTGATTCTGTTGAACCACTAAATGTACTCGGTACTCAAACTTGGGCTATTCCGACAGAATCTCGTAACGTAACCCCTAGTGAGGCTTATGAAAAAGTAAAACGGGCAATTCAAAGATTTATCGATGTTTTGAAGCCAGATTATTTTTATAAAAAAATTGATTCAACTGTTAGGGGTAATATTGCAGTTGAATCTCTTGGAATTTTAGAAACTTTGGATTGGGATGCTGTTGTGGTAATTCCCGCATTTCCACAAGAAGGTAGGACTACAGTCGGCGGTTATCATCTGCTAAAAGGTGTTCCGATTGAGCGTACAGAAATGGCTCGAGATCCTCATTCGCCTATTTTTGAATCTCATTTACCTACTCTATTTAAATCTCAATTACCTGAAGATTGTCATGATTTGATAGGTACAATAACTCTTTCTACGGTTATGAAAGGTGCTGGACCTATTTTAATGAAATTAAATGAGTTGATTAATGAAGGTAAGAAATTAATAATTGCAGATTCTGTTTCAACAACAGATATTGAACAGTTGGTTCTTGCTATTACAAAATCTGATTATAAAATACTTCCTGCTGGAACTGCAGCTGCGGCAAAAGCATTTAGCACAATATGGTTTCCTGAAGATGCAAGTGAAGAAATTCAAAAAACACTTCCGCAATTGCCAAAACTTATAATATCAGGCAGCGCAACTCAGATTACTGCTGAGCAGATAGAAAGACTTGAAAATGGCGGAGAATTTGTGGGTAATCTTCAAAGCATAAGTTTGGATATGTTTACTGTGCTTGAAGGTGTTAAAAATGACTTAGTCGACACAATTGTTACGGCATTATCACAAGATAATATTGTAATGGTACATACGTCACACCTGATGAAAACTTTTGATAGTTTTTCTAACGAGTCATTACGTGCTGAGTTAACCAAAGCAGACTTGGCAAATGTGATAACAGATTTTTTAGCAGAATTAACTCGTCAAGTAATTGCCAAAAAAGAGTCACTTTTAATTACGTTGGGTGGAGAAACCTCTTACAAATGTTGTGCGGCTATAAATGCAGAACAATTGCAATTAATAGATCAAGTAGCGCCTGCAATTGCTCTTAGTATGGATCATAATGCTCAATGGATTGTCACCAAATCAGGCAATTTAGGTGGACCAAATACATTAATAGATATTTTAAAATATTTTGAAAGATAAAATGCAAAACAAAATTTTAATTACAACTGGTGATCCAAATGGCATAGGGGCTGAAATTACAATTAAAGCTCTAAATAAGTTGAATTTAGATAATGTAGTTTTGATTTCAAACAAAAAAGTATTGAATTTTTATGGTGCATTGAATAAAGATTATGAAATTGTAGAAATTCCTTTTGACGAAGAAATCCAGCCGGGGATGATTACAAAAGCTTGTGGTGAATTTTCTTATCAAGGCGTGAAAAAAGCTTGTGAACTTAAAGGTAAGGCTATTGTTACAGCTCCTGTGGCAAAAAATTCAATGTATTTGGCTGGATATAATTTTAACGGTCAAACTGAAATTTTGCAAAAATATTTGGCTCGTGACAATCAACTTGCTGAAATGCTTTTTGTAGCAGGTAATTTTAGGATTTTGCTTTTAACAAGACATTGTGCTTTAAAAGATATTCAGTTAACAAAAGAACTTGTAATAGAAAAAATTGTGAATTTAAAAGATTTTTTTGTTAATAAATTAGGGATTATAGAGCCTAAGTTTGCACTATGTGGATTTAATCCTCATGCCGGTGAAGATGGGATTTTAGGCCGAGAGGAAATTGAAATTTTACAACCAGCTGTAGATGTGTTAAAAGCATTAGGCGTTAATATTACCAATCCTTTACCTGCGGATACTTTGTTTGCAAGATATAATAACTTTGATTGTATAATTGCAAATTATCATGATCAAGGATTAATTCCGATCAAGACTGTTGCAGGTAATAAAACTGTTAATATGACAATCGGGTTGGACGTAATAAGAACTTCTCCTGGACACGGTACAGCGTTTGATATCGCAGGTAAAAATATTGCGGATGAAACCAGTATGATTGAAGCAATAAAATCAGTTATGTAAAAAAAAGAGCCTTTCGGCTCTTTTTTAGTAATTCATTTTCCAACCTTCGAGAATTATACGATCGGCACAACCAGCGCCTTCAGCTTGACTTATATCAGTGGAACCAATTTTTCCACAAGCTGTAGGATCTTGTTCAAAATAATCAGCTGTAACATTTATTGATGGGTCAACAATTGCTAAATATCCAGTTATATGAGGTCCGAATATAAATCCTTTAGGGGCATCTCCCATATATAACATAAATAAATCACGTCCCATGATATTAGGACCTTGAGCGCCATTTGTGTCAACATATAGTGGCATACTAGAGTCACTTGGTGCAATGTAAACAACTGTACCATCTACTAATGTAAAATAAGGTACATGTAATTTGGCTGCTTCTCCTTGGCCATTTAATGGCATATATTCAACATTGTACATTGGGCAACCAGTTTCAGATTCGCTGTAACATACTTCTGTGGTTTTAAAATATTTAGAAATATTGTTCTTAATTGCATTTGTAACGCTTTCAGCTCCATTAATGGCTGAAAAATCTTTTGCCAATTGTGTTTGGGCAAGAGCATTAACACCCTCCTGTGCGAGCATTAATTTAAAACCATTATCCAAAGTTGCGTAAGCTTTTTTAAATTTAGTTACTTGTTGAACTTTTTGATAATTTGTAATTAAAGTTGGTATAGTCATTGCAGCTACAACACCAATGATACCTAGTGTTATTAAAACTTCTGCAAGCGTGAATGCTGATTTTTTTAACATACAAGAATCCTCCTTTTATTTTTTTTGCTATGCTGTTATTTTATATTTTTTTTTGAATATTGTCAATAAAAAAGGTCTTCTTTGAAGAAGACCTTTTTCATTGTTTTATATAGTTAATTTTACACTGATACAGGTTCTTTCGCTGCTTTTGGTGTATTCTTTTTATCGTTCCAGAAGTCAACCAAGATACTGCAGAAGAAAATACTTGAATATGTTCCAATTGCAATACCTAAAATCATAGCTAAAACGAAGTCTTTTGTTGTTACGCCACCAAAGAAATACAATGCACCAAGTGTTATTAATGTTGTAACTGAAGTGTTGATACTTCTTGCTAATGTTTGATTTACTGAGGCATCAACAATCTCGCCAAATGACATTTTCTTTGAATAGTATCTGATGTTTTCTCTAATTCTATCAAATACAACAATTGTATCGTGAACAGAAAAACCGATTACTGTAAGAACTGCTGTGATAAACAATCCGTCAATTTGAACATTATAGAATAGTCCCAAAATTGAGAATATACCGACAACAAAAATAACATCGTGGAAAATACCCAACAATGCTGCCATTGCATAATCAAATCTGAATCTTACAGAAAGATATATACAAATTCCTAAGAATGCTAATGTCATTGCAACAAGTGAGTTTTTGAATAATTCCTTACCCATTGTTGGACCAACTGAAGAAACTTGAATAAGTTCAGGGTCTTCATATTGTTGAGCCAATGCGTTAGAAATATTTTCGACATCTTCTGTGCTTTCACCGATAAATTTAGTTCTGATAGAAATAATTGAATCGATAGTATTTTGTGTATTTTCTTGTTGAGTGTTATTTACGTTTAGAATTTGCAAGTATGGATTTTCAACCCCAACTTTTTCTAAGTTTTGACGAGTTAGTGTTAAGTCGTTATTAGAAATTTTTTGTTTTAATCCATATTGTAGAATTGTACCACCTGTGTAGTCGATACCAACTTTTAGTGGTGCGTGGTTTGGATAAGTTACAGATGAATAAATCATTGCAACAATACCTGGAAGAAGAAGTAATGCAGATAATGCCATCCACAAAACTCTATATTTAACTACTTGTAATGTAATTTTCTTAAATGTGAACATTTTATCTGATCCTTTCCTAATCCAAAATACCAAAACGTGCTTTTTCACGTTTAGTTTCTGTAGCTTCATAACTTTTGCCTATTTCGTCTTGTCTTAGACCAAATAAAGCCGGATATTTTAATTCGCCTGTACCAAATATCAAGTGCATAAAGTTTTTAGTAATTGTAATTGCACTGAACATTGAAACTATAACACCAAGAGCAAGAGTTAAAGCAAAGCCTTTAACAATACTTGTTCCGAGGACATACAAAATAGTACAAGTGATGATTGTTGTCATATTTGAATCGAAGATACTTGTGAAAGCTCTGTCGAAACCTGAGTTGATTGCTGTGAACAAGTTTCTTCCTGCTCGAAGTTCTTCTTTTGTTCTTTCAAAAATCAAGATGTTAGCGTCAACAGCCATACCGATGGAAAGAATAAAGCCAGCAATGCCTGCAAGAGTCAATGTTACTGGGATTGTCTTGAATAATGCAAACAAAATTAAACTGTAAATAATTAACGCAATATCTGCGATTAAGCCAGGTAATCTATAATATGCAATCATAAATATCATAACAAAGCCCAAGCCTACAAGTCCTGCAAATTTTGATTTTGCAATACTGTCAGCACCTAAAGTTGGGCCAACTGTATTTTCTTCAACAATTTTAGCAGGAACTGGTAATGCCCCAGCATTTAATAGGTTTACCATTCTTTCAGCTTCTGCGTATTCAAATCCGCTGTTTCCACCAGAGATTTGAGCTTTGCCGCCATAAATAGCTTCTCTGATGTATGGCGCTGATTGTAATTCCCCATCAAAGAAAATTGCCATTTGTTGGCCAACCAATGATTTTGTTAAATCTGCGAATTTTTTAGCACCTGCATCATTAAATTCTAATGATACTACCCATTGACCTGTTTGATCAGTGCTTAAAGATGAACGTTGAAGGTCTTGACCACTTAAACCCGTTGAAACCCAAGTTTGTTCACCATTTTTAACAGGACCTTCTTTTTTGAATTCTAATTGTGCTGTTTCACCTAAGAAAGCTTTTGCTTCTTTAAGATCAGTCACATTTGGAATTTCGATTAAAAGTCTTTTTTCTCCGACTTGTTGAACGACAGTTTCTGCAACACCAAGTTTGTTTACACGGTTTTCAATTGCGAACTGTAAACGTCCCATAACTTCAGGAGTGATTTTTGCGATTGATTCAGTTGTTTCCGCTTCAAGCATTAAGCGTGAACCACCAACTAAATCAAGACCAAGTTTTGTAGGCTTAACAAATATTATAACCGTTGATACGATTACAATAAGTACGATTGCCCAAAACATTAAGATTTTGTTTTTCACTGTTTTTTCCTCTTATAAAATTATACTGATTATTCTAGCAAAAATTCTTTTGACGATTATAGCCACGTCAGGCTATTCTTCATAAAAAGAATCTATTGTTGAGAAAAGAATAATTTTCTCATCTTCTGTAAGTTCAACCAAAGGTCTTCTTACAAAGTCTTCTATTAAACCTTTATGAGCCAAAGCTGCTTTTACTGGTACAGGGTTTGGAGCCATAAATAGTTTTCTAAATACAGGGAACAATTTTAGGTGCATATTTCTTGCAGCCATTAGTTCGCCAGTTTTAAAGTTTCTAATCATTGATTTAATTTCAGAACCAAATAAATGAGATGCCACTGAAATTACACCGTGAGCTCCAACAGCCATCATTGGTAATGTTAAGCTGTCGTCGCCTGAATATATCGCAAAGTTACTTGGACAAAGCATTTTTGTTTCAGTTAATAAATCAAAATCTGGACAGCTTTGTTTTAAAGCAACAATGTTTTCGTATTTGTTTGCAAGGTACGCAATTGTCTTAGGTTGCATTGTAACACCTGTACGAGAAGGAATGTTGTACAGAATTACTGGTATATCAACAGCTTCTGCAACAGCTGAAAAGTGTTCAATCATACCTTGTTGAGAAGGTTTGTTGTAGTAAGGTACAACAGAAAGAATAGCGTCGACTTCTTCTTTTTGAGCTAATTTAGCAGCCATAACAGCGGTTTCTGTTGAATTTGAACCTGCGCCTGCAATTACTTTAGCTCTATTGGCAGCTGCTCGTTTAACAGTGCTAATCAATTCAACTTCTTCTTCATGAGAAAGAGTTGGAGTTTCACCGGTAGTTCCGCAAACTAATACGGCATCGCTACCATGTTCAATCAAATGTTTTGTAAGAGATTCAACGTGATTGTAATCAATTTCTCTTTTAGCGTTCATAGGTGTAACCATTGCGGTTATGACTTCCCCTGCATCATATCTCATAAAAATATCCTCATTTCCCTAATCTTCATTTAAATTATATAACAAAATAAAGGATTGAAGCATAAATATTAATTAATATTTAGTTTTGTATTTTTTATAACTGAATTATTTGTGCTACAATCAAATTATGAAGTGGAGTGATCTTAGTAGTAAACAAAAAGGTTATATTGGAGGATTTGCCACATTGATGCTGATTATGTTGTGGGCATTTATTTCTGCTGGCATGATTACGCATGATTTTAACAGAAGTCAGGTATCGGGTGGTAAAGAAAAGAAAGAAGCTTTTATTAGTGGTATCATCTTGACTGAAACAAAAGATGATACTAAGTATTGGGAACTTTATGGCGAAACTGGATCTTATGACAGCAATAATCAAGTTGCGATGATGGATAATGTTGTGGGAAATTTTTATAAAGATAATGAAGTGTCAATGAGTTTTCAATCTTCAAAAGGTTCATACAACGCTAAAAGAAAAATAATAGTTCTTTATCAAGATACATTTATAGTTTTGAAAGACGGAACAACATTGAAGGCTGATAGATTACGCTATCCAGGTAATGGAGAACCTATAACAGCATATGGACATGTTAAAATCACTAGGGGAAATCAATTTGCAGCGACAGCTGATGAAATTGAAATTACTCCAGATTTTGAAAGTTTTATCATAAGAGGAAAAACAACTTCCAATATATATGAGGAGGATAAATGAAAAAGTTATTAGTTGCAGTATTAGCAATTTTGTTAGTAGCAGGAATAAAAGTTAATGCCACAGATATGGTTATTGATGCCAAGAATCAAAGTTTTTCAGAAAGTGAAAACAAGATTAAATTTGATGGTGATGTTGTAGTTTCCATTGATGACTTAAAGGTAGAAGGTAATTCTGCGGATGTTAGTATGACTGAAAAGCAGGAGTTAGATACAGCAACTTTTTACGATAAACCATATGCATACGAAGTTAAGAAAAATAAAAAACGTGAAGTTAAAGCAAACATTTTAAAAGTTTCTTTAATTACAAAAGTTGTTAAAGCTGAGGGAGACACACAATCAATCGTTTTTGATGGTAAAGTTCCTATGGTTGTTATTAACGCTGATACTCAAGAATATGATTCCAAAACAGGTATTATGAAAGCTGATGGTAGTGTGACTATTCAGTATAGAGAAATTGAAACTTTTTCTAATCATGCAACAATAATTACCGACAAAGGTGGAGATTTAAAAAATATTGTTTTAATTGGAAATGCACGAGTTAAGGAGCAAAATAACGAATCTTTTGCAGATAAATTTGAATACGATCCAGCAACAGAAATTTTGACCGCAACAGGTAATACTACCTCAAATGCTATTATGGAAGGTGGAGAAAAATTAGTTTTAAAATCTGCATATCAAGTTTATGATAAAAAACAAAATATATACAATGCGAGTGGAAATGTTAATGTTTGGTTCCAAGATTATTATGCAGTTGGACCAAAAATTACTTTTTACCCAGATAAAACAACAGGCAAACCAAATGAAATTTATTTCAATGGCCGTTCAAGCATTACTCAAGGTGTAAGAACGATTTATGCTGATAAAATTAGAATGATACTAGAACCAAAAGATTTTCAAGCTACTGGTAATACAAGAACTGTAATTAGAAATATAGGTTCAGGAAATAATGATTCAGGTATGTCATTAGGTTTATAAGGAAGACAAAGATGCAAGAAAAAATTGATAAGGCGGTAGAAAGTTATAAAAAAGGTGATTGGGATTCAGCTATCGACGCATTTACTTCTATTTTGGAAGTTCAAGCAGATAATGCAGAAGTATACAATAACTTAGCTTTATGTTATGCCAATAAAGGTGATTTTCAGAAAGCAGAAAAACATTATTTAAAAGCTATAGAAATTAATCCTAAAATCCCTCAAGCATATATAAATTTGGCAGATATTTATTATAGACAAAAAGATTATGAACATGGAATAGGCTTGTTAAATACGGCAATTTCAGAATTGCCGAATGAATTAATTTTGTCACATTATTTGGCAAGATTTTATATGGAAGATGCAAGACTTGATATGGCAATTGATGAGTTAGAACAGATTTTGGAACGTCAGCCTGATAATTATGATGCTTATTATGATTTAGGTAAAGTCCATTTTGAATTGGGTAATTATCAATTAGCTATTGAAAACTTTGAAAATGTTTTGGAATTCAAAGATAACAATGAATTTATATTTTATTATTTGGCTGAAGCTTACGAGGCTAATGATGAAATAGATAAAGCAATTTCAAATTACTTAAAATCAATTGCTGTAAATGACAAGTTTAATCCTGCATACAAAAAAGTAGCTATTTTATTTATGGCTCGTGGGGATTATGCTGATGCAATTGAATATTTCGAAGAATATTTAAATTTGGATATTGCTGAAGAAGAAAAAACGAATGTTCAAAGTTTAATTGAAAGAATTAAAAAGAATGAAGAGTAAATATTGGATAGCGTTTTCGTCAATGGAGCAAATTGACAGTCGCTTTATTCAGAGGTTGTATAATTATTTTGGAGATATAGAGTTGGCATTTAATGCCACTCTTTCTGATTTGTCGCAAATAGATGGATTAAATATCAAAAAAGCTGAAACATTTATTGATGTACGGAATAAAACAAATCCGGATAAAGTTTTAGAGCAAATTACACAGCGAAATATCAAATATTTGACTTTTGAAGATGAAAAATACCCACAAATGCTTAAAAACATTGAAAATCCACCAATGGTTTTGTATTACAAAGGTGCTTTGAATATTTGCAATTTAGATAGGACTTTAGCGATAGTTGGATCTAGAAAAGCAAGTTATCACGCAAAAGAAGAATTAAATAAAATTATTTCTCAACTAGCTGGAACGGATATTTGTATAGTATCGGGTTTAGCAGCTGGAATTGATTCTCAGGCTCATTTGTCAGCATTAGATAACAATATTAAAACAATAGGAGTAATTGCAAGTGGCTTAGATTTTTACTATCCAACGAGCAATAAGCATCTTTATGAAAGAATTGAAAATGGTAATGGTGCTGTAATAAGCGAATATTTTCCGACATTTGAACCTTTAAAATTTAGGTTTCCGCAACGTAATAGAATAGTTTCAGGTTTATCATACGGAACTTTGGTTGCAGAAGCTTCTTTAAAAAGCGGAGCTTTAATTACTGCAAATTTAACTCTTGAACAAGGTAGAGAACTAATGTGCATGCCGGGATTGATTTCAAATCCTAATACTGAAGGTATTTATAAATTGTTGAAAAATGGTGCAACTCTTGTAACTTCAGCCGAAGATATTTTAAATGCATTGAATTGGGAGATTAAACAAGCAAAAGTTGCTCAACTAGAACTACCACAATTAACAGAAACAGAAGCTAAAATTTTTGAAGCCCTTGAAATAGAAGAAAAAGGAGTAGATGAACTACTTGCTTTGACTAAATTAAATGTAGAAGATTTATTGACTGACTTGACAACCATGGAGCTTAAGGGCATAATAAAACAAGTCAGTGGGGACAGATATAAAAAAGTATGACAGAGACAGCAACAAAAACAAAAGAAAAATCGTTAGTAATAGTTGAGTCTCCTGCAAAATCTAAAACAATTAAAAAGATTTTGGGAGATAGTTTTCAGATAGAGGCAAGTTATGGACATATAAGAAATTTGCCGACTAAAGATCCAAAAACAGATAATTTAGGATTTGATGTTGAGAATAATTTCGAGCCAAAGTTTGAAATCATTCCAGGAAAACAAGCTGTTGTTAAAAAATTAAACGATTTGGCTAAAAAGTTTGATAAAATTTATATTGCTTCCGACCCTGACCGTGAGGGAGAAGCTATTGCTTGGCACGTTCGTCAGGTTTTAAAAGTTTCAGATGAAAAAATCAATAGAATTGAATTTAATGAAATTACTCCAAAAGCTGTCAAATATTCTGTTGAGCATCCAAGAATGATTAATATGGACATGGTTCAAGCTCAGCAAACCCGACAAATTTTAGATAAACTGGTTGGTTATAAATTAAGCCCTGTATTGTGGAAACAAATGGGAAATTATAATCTGTCAGCTGGTCGTGTTCAGTCAGTTGCTTTGAGAATGATTTGTGAACGTGAGGAAGAAATCGAAGCTTTTGTTCCTCAAGAATATTGGTCTATTCATGCTGATTTAGACAAGGAAGGTAAAGTTTTCGAAGCTGAGGTTTCTAAATATAAAGATAAACCTTTTGAAAAAACTGTAAATAATGAAGAAGATGCACAAAAGGTTGTAGAGTATTTAAAAACAGCAGAGTTTAAGGTTTCTAAAGTTACTAATAAAACAACAAAACGTAAACCAACTGCGCCATTTATAACTTCAACATTACAGCGTGCAGCAAGTTCAAAGTTAGGTTTTGGTGTTCAAAAAACAATGCAAGTCGCGCAAAAACTATATGAAGGTATAGAACTTGATTCTGGAGCTGTCGGTTTGATTACATATATGAGAACTGATAGTGTACGTGTCTCTGATGATGCTATGGCAATGGCAAAAGATTTTATCTTAAATAACTATGGTGAAAAATATTATCCGGAAGCTCCGAATGTTTATGTAAAAGGTAAACAAAATGTTCAAGATGCGCACGAAGCTATCAGACCTTCATATCCGGATAAAACGCCTGATAGCATAAAACAATATTTGGATAATGATCAGTATAAGTTATACAAACTTATTTGGGAAAAATTTATGTCTTCTCAAATGGCGAATGCTGAAATGGCTAATAAATCCATTGAAATTTCAGCCGGTGATTATACTTTAAAAGCCGGCACAAGTAAGATTACTTTTGATGGTTTCTTAAAGTTATACGATGATGCCGAAGACGACAAAGAAAAAGTAGAAGATTCAAAAATTCCTGATTTAGAAAAAGGTGACAAAGTAGAATGTAAGAAAATCAATCCAAAACAACACTTTACTCAACCACCTCCAAGATATAATGAAGCTTCTCTGGTTAAGGCTTTGGAAGAATACGGTATCGGTCGTCCGTCTACTTATGCAACGATTATTACTGTTATTCAGACACGTAAATATGTTGAGAAAAAAGGGAAAGTATTATTCCCAACAATTTTAGGCAGAGCTGTTTCAAAGCAACTTGTTGAGCAGTTTGCAGATATTATGGATTACAAGTTTACTGCAGGCATGGAAGAAAAGTTGGATAAAATTGCAGAGAAAAAGGCGATATGGAATAAAGTTCTGAAAGATTTTTATGATCCATTTATGGATGAAGTGAACGCTGTTATGAAAACAGCACAAAAAATCAGTATTGAAACCAAAGTAAATTGCCCAAATTGTGGAAAAATAATGGTTTTAAGAACAAGTAAAACAGGTTCACAATTCTTGGGATGTTCTGGTTATCCAGAATGTAAGACGGTTATGTCATTGAATATTATTCAAGAAATGGAAGAAGAAAATATAGAGAACACAGCAGAAAAGCCACAAGAAGTTTGTGAAGAAAAATGCGAAAAATGCGGTGGAGATATGGTGTTCAAACTAGGGCCATATGGTAAATATATGGAATGTGTAAATTCTGATTGCAAACATCGTAAACCATTTAGAAAATCTACAGGAGTAACTTGTCCTAAATGTGGTCAAGGTGAAATTGTAGAACGTCGTTCAAAACGTGGAACTGTTTTCTTTGGCTGTAATAAATATCCAGACTGTGATTTTGTGCTTTGGAATGAACCAATAAATGAAAAATGTCCAAAATGTCAATCGCTTTTTGTTAAAAAAGTTTTAAAAAGTGGTGAATCTATAGTGTGTTCAAAATGTAATTTCAAAAAAGAGGAAACAAATGGCGCTGAATAAAGATTTATATGAAAGATATTTGGCTAAAAAGGCTAAAAAATTAGGTGTTTCTGTGGAATCTTTAAGGGGCACTCAAACAACTGAACAATCAACTACTGATGTTAAAAATTCACCTGAAATAATTCAGCCACAAGAAACAACATATCAAGCACCACCTACAAGCCAAGCTCCAGTTGAAAATATTCAACCAACATATTCTCAACCAGCTTACACGCAAAATACCTACAGTCAACAAACTTATAATGCGCCTGTACAACGAACTCAAACAGAGTATAATTCACAGCCTAATTATGCTTATAATCAATCAAATTATAGTCAACAAGTTAGTAGTCAGACAACGTATTACCAACCTGTTCAACCTGTGAGTGCGGTTGAAGAACCGACTGTTGTTGATAGACGTGAAAACAAGTTTGCAGTTATTGGTTATCCTTTAGGGCATTCATTGTCTTCTGTAATTCATACTGTAGGATTCAAGAGTATGGGACTTGATGCAACATATGAAACTTTGGAAACTGATCCAGAGGATTTGGTTTCTCGTATTAAAATGCTAAAAAACGGTAATTATAAAGGCTTTAATGTAACTATTCCATTAAAATTGCCTGTTGCATTGTTTGTTGATGAGGTTGATAGATCTGCAGATATTGCAAGCGCAATTAATACAGTTGTTATTAATGCAGATAGAACGATGAAGGGATATAATACAGACGTAATTGGCTTTAAAAAAGCTATTCCGAGTGATTTTAAATTGTTTGGCAAAGTCGCAGGTATTTTAGGAACTGGTGGCGCTAGTCGTGCTGCAACTGTAGCTTTGGCACAAGCAGGCGTGAAAGAAATTAGATATTATACAAGAAATATTCCTAACTGTTTGGATCTTCTGAACTATATGCGTAGAGTATTTCCTCAAGTTCAATTTGACGCATATCAAATTGAACATATAAGGGATTTATCTATGGTTGATATTTTGGTAAATACGACTCCTATCGGGATGTTGGGACGTTCAGCTGATATGACACCTGTTGAAAAACCACAATTAATGACCTTGCCTCAAGGTGCTCTTGTGTATGATGTTATTTATAATCCACGTAAGACAGTATTTTTGAAACTTGCTGAAAGCTTGGGGTATAGAACTGTTAATGGTTTGGAAATGTTTATTGGTCAAGCTGTTGCGGCAGAAGAAATCTGGACAGGTCGCACTCCAAATGTAGATTCTATGAAAATAGCGCTACTAGAAGCACTATAGTTTGGTATTATATAAGAATAAAACAAGGAGGGCATTCACCCTCCTGTCGTTTTTATCGTCATTCTGAACTTGTTTCAGAATCTATTTTGTTGCTAAATGATCAAATGATTAAATAATTAATCACCAAGGCAAACTGCAAGCCAATAGCTATTGTAGCGGCCGTCGTAGTTCCAGCTCGTACGGGTAGAGCTGAAGTGCCTGTAGTACACGTCGTCCGTGGAGTTCTCCTCACCTGACCAAAGGTAGAAGCTAGGAGAAGGTAAACCAAGTTCAGCTGCCTTGGTTGCATCGAAGGTTAAGCCTGATGGTGAACCTGTTGCTTTTACACTACTTATGTTATATATATAATTAGCTATCTTTGCTAAGTCTGAGCCTGATGCCATTTTACTTGTTCCACCACATAATTCTACAGCACCTGCCCAAAAGTCGTAAGTACCGTAGCTAGGGTTCATACATTTTATTCCATAATCAGACATAAATTTTTGATCTTCTGGGTCAGTAGAAGTTCCATCACTTTGACACGCATTCCATACGTGTGCTGTTGGTTTTTGTGGTTGCATAGCAATACATAATCCATCTACTTCTGCAAAACAACCTTTGCCTAACTTGGTTACGTTAATAGAACGCAAATCTTTAGCACTCTTGTTAGGCGATTTAAACCCATTAGTATCATAAAGAATAGCAAGAGCTGTAGTACCAAGTTCTACCGAACCTTTTTTACCATTACTAGAACCTGAGATATTAACAATCTGATTAGAATAAGGATCTTGCTTAGCATCTTTGTTATACGCAATTAAAGCACTAGTACCATCAGCAAATTGAACCCCAATAACATTAGATTCTTGCCAATCTTTTTGCCCAAAGTTTTTAGCTTTAGTAACAGTAGTCATATCAACAGCTTCCGGAGTAGCATCACCAGTACCCCATAAAACTTCACTTTCAAAACAATCCATAAGTTTATCGTTAGCACAAGTCTTAGTAACTTTAATATGTTTACTTAATTCTTTAACAAAATCTTCAGTAGAATTATGTCCAGCTAAAGTCATTTGACTATTCATAACTTTAAGAGCTTCACCGAGCTTTCTTTGAAACACAGTAGCTGCAGTATTAAAACTTCTATCTTGATAATCCGCCACAAGAGTTGGAATAGTCATAGCAGCAACTACACCAATGATACCTAAAGTAATTAAAACTTCTGCAAGTGTAAAAGCTTTTTTAGAAGTCTGCAAGTTTGCAAGACGGCAAGACGGCAAGTTCTTTTCTTTTTTCTTTGTCATACTTATATCCTTTCTTTTTTATGTGTACAACTATTTTTATTATTATTCATTTGTCATTGCGAGCGACTAACGGCAGCGTGGTAATCGCATTGTCGTTGCATTTCATTTATTTTTCACGTCAAAAAGCAAGTTCCAACAACAGAAACTTGCTTTCTAAAATTATTATTTAAATTTATCACACAGTTAAAACCTGCTAATTCGTCATTACGAGTAAACAAGAGACCTTGTTTACGAAGTAATCCAGCTTTTGCATCAATCTTTTTCATATTATTACTCACATGTTCATTATATTGATTACTTATTCATTTTAGTGAATGTATTTACATTTGTCAAATGGTTACAATGTTATTATGAATATTGATCTCATCAAACTTGGACAAAAAATTAAATTTGAACGCACTAAAAGAAATTTAAGCCAAGAACAATTAGCCGAGCTTGCAAATCTTTCTGTACACGGATTAAGTAACATTGAAACAGGTAAAACGGATATCCGTTACACGAATCTGCTACAAATAGCCAATGCATTTCAAATAAGAATATGTGAATTATTAGATTTTAATCTATAAAAAAAATTCTGTCTTTATACAAATTCTACGCCTTTCGGATATATAACTTTGTAAAATCTTCATCACAACCTATAAATAAGTTTATGCATTCCCAGCAGATTTTTTGTCGTAATTTGAAACCATTTGTATTCCGTAACATACCCAAGTAACTGTTAATACTATTTATAAAATTCTGCATTTCTACCTTATTGTACCATTTTTTATTCGATTTATATTCTCTAATAATCTTAAATATCCGTTTTATTGTCTTTTGTCGCATTATACACCTATTCGGCTTCTGAACAAAACCTACAAAATCAATACCCCTCTCTATTTTATTTATAGATTTTTTGTGCTGATGCAAATTTAAATCCAAACGCTCTTTTAGAAATTTTGTCAAATCTTTATGAATTTCATTCAACTTTTGAGGATCAGTATCCATAATAACGAAATCATCAACATATCGACAATAGTATTTACACCTCAAATGATGTTTTATGTATTGATCCATTACGTCCAAATAAACGTTACTAAAAAATTGACTTGTTAAATTCCCGATAGGTAGTCCCTTATTTGCGGCGGCATACCATAAACTCTTATGTTTCGGAAGCTTCATAAAATCTGATTGAGTCCCTTTGATTCGAACTTTTTTCCTACAATCATGATAAATAATTTGGTGTAAAAGTTTTAAGACCCAGTCTTCTTTTACAAATTTTTCTATCTCGTTATATAAAATATCTTTGTTTATACTGACAAAAAAATTCTCTATATCTGCTTTTAAATAATACGCAGGCATTGTATAGTTTTTTGTCACAGCTTCTGCATAATGATTTAATGCTTTCAAAGCATTAGTAGAACCACGTTTTGGAATACAACTATACGTATCTTTTGTAAATCTGTTATAAAATATCTGAGCTACTTCATTATAAACAAGATGATGAACTACCCTATCTCTAAAATCAGCCGCCCAAATCTCTCTAATTTTTGGATAAAAAACCAAAAAGCATATGCTCTTGCCAATATCATAATCACCGCTTCTTAAATTATAATAAAGATTAGTTAACTTAATCTCTAAATCAAATTCAAAATTTAGTGCATTGAATGTATTCCGTTTCCGCTTTCTGCAATCTATATATGCTTTTAAAAGTTTTTCAAAACCAAGCATACACACACTATTTATTTACATATATTCTCAAATAATTCCAGTAACTTCTAAATACTTTTTTAACATAATTTTTTGTCTCTGCATAAGGAATTTGCTCAATGAACTCATCCGTGTCGTTATAAATAACACTTTGTTTCCAACGACCTACTGAACCTATACCACCATTGTATGCTGCGATTGCGGATATATCCATGCCACCTAATGCATTTCGTAACTGCGAATAATAGGTATTACCAAGTTTAATATTAAATTCTGGCTTAAACAAGTCATCGAGCGAGGTCATGCCAAACCCATGCTGAGCACTTATTTCACGTGCTGTTGCTGGCATTAACTGCATTAGACCTCTTGCCCCAACTCCACTTTGCGCATTAGGGTTAAAATAACTTTCTTCTCTTATTAATGCCATCATCAATGTAGGATCATTACTACCAGCATGCTGTTTAATTTCATCGTAATAATCAATCGGATACACTAAACGCCATCTTAAATCGTTTCTTTCTGGGCGCGGCATGACTTTTTCCATTGCATCTCTAGCCACGAGCATGGAATGTGAATAATCGCCTTTTTGATAATATATCCAACTTTTAATAAACTCATCATCAATTATAAGTTCCAGCATGCCATAGTCATGAAGTTGTGCAAGCTTAAATATCACATCCTCTTTTGAAACATTTTTATAAGGGTATTCCACTGGTTGCGGCGTAATGCTTGCATTCAAAACTGGCGTTTTATAATGCTTCATCGCAACATAAGCACGATAAGCATAGTAATTATCGGGATAATTCGCAATTATGCCCTTGTAATATTCCATATATTCTTCATGCTTGTTATTTCGTTCTGCAATTTTCCCTAGCCAAAACATGACTCTTGGTACAGAACGGCCATCCACAAATTTATTCAAGTAATCTTTACCTATTTTTTCTGCACTTATGTAGTCTCTTTCACTTATTTTTGAAAAGAAAAGATTTGCGAGAGCATTCCCACCATATTCAGAATTTGGATAATTTAAATATAACTGTTGATAGCATGCAGCCTGATACTTAGCCTGTGTAGCATCACATTTTAAACTCCATATGTAATCTTTACCCTTAGGTGATGAAATTTCATACAGATAATCAATGTCATGCTTTTTAGAACGTGACAAAGCTATATATAAATCAATTACACTATGAATATCATTTTCGGACACGTAATCTGTATAATTCTGTAAACCATAATTAGTTAATTGCTTAACTCTAGAATAATTTTTTAAGGCATAAGAGTTTTTAATATCTAAGACCCAACTATTTGACAAGTCCGCATTTGCTAATAAAGATTTGGCATGCTCATAATCTTCAAATAAATAACAAGTCTTTGCCATCAATAAATAATCATCGCTCAGGATTTCTTTATCCAATGCTAACCAATTTGCTACAGCATTCAAGGCATGTCTACCTTGTGGCGCCTTTTGAAGATAGTGCCTGAACGAAGTTTCTATTTCATTTTTTACTGATAACGGAAAAACTTGCTGATTTTTATATTTATTTAATAATAAAATTCCTAAATAGTATTCTGAAGCTATTGCATAATCTGAATTTGGAGCTTTATTTATTATTTGTTCAAAATATTTTTTAGCTTCAATTGGATTTTCATCTAATATTTTTTGGGCCTTTAAATATTTTGCACGAAGGCTTAATTTATTATTTTTGTATACATTAAATAAAAAACTATATTGTTTCAGTTCAGAATTTTTATCACCTAATTCTTTTGCACATTCAGCTTGATGATATACGGCATAAGGTTTTAATTTCGATAAATATCCGACTTTGGAAAAGAGATAATAAGAATTTTGGTATTCACCATTTGCAAAATCCTTCAAAGCGCTACTATAAATTTGCATTGTTTTTTCAGCAGGCTGATACACATTTGCAAAAAACAAACCTGTTATAAAACATACCCCTACAATCGCAGATCCGGCTATTATTTTAATACTCTTCTCTGTCATCACAATTAAATGTTATCAAAAATCATCACTCTTTGCAAATTATTTACTATTTTTTTAATGCCATTTCTGCAAAAACTGGTCTATTGTGAGTAAAATTGATTGGTTTCTCAGATTTAACAGTAGGTGTATCATCTTTCTTTTCCACATGATAAGATTTGATTGAACGTTTACCAGTTAAACGCCTCATAAAGTCATAATATCCTTTAACAAAACCTGTAGCTTCATCTTGCTTTCTTTCAATTTCTTCAAGCTCAGCTCTTGAATGTGGAGTCACTGGCATACCAACAGATTTTCTTGTTAAAATTTCACCTAATGTTGTATTTGTAAGTGTAATCCAACTCATGCCACCTAAAGATGCATTGTATTGGCTTCTAAATGTTGAATTGAACAAGTCAATCAATAATGTTTGATAGAATAATCTAGAACCTTCTTGAACAAAACGTTCTTTGAATTTGGTTTCTGCACCATCAACATCATTACCATTTGACTTTAACATTACCATATTGTAGTTATCTGTCATCAAAAACCATAATGTAGCAGCTGTTGCCGCAGTTTTTGCAAGATTTGAAAGTTCCGCATTTGAAACATTTGACATTGTAGTTACGTTAAATGCTTTCAATATATTATCTTTTACATAAGATTGAAATTCTTTTGGTGTAATACCTTCTTTTGCAGCCTTTTTACCAATATTCTCAATAGTTTTTGCTAAAACTTCTACATCTTTTTTGGAAATTTCTTTTGCAATTTCTCCTGCAGATTTTACAGCTGGTTTAGCTTTTGGCATAACCATTTTAACAGCTTTATCAACAAGTCTAAATGGCAATGTAACAGTGTTATAAGCAAATTTGAACGGTGCAATAACAAAGTTTACCAATGGCTTAATCTTTTTATCTTTTGCTCCCAAATGAATAACTCCATTTGAATCTTTGACTGTATTAGCTATTTTTGTATATTTTTCTGCTAAATCTGTAAAACCATTTTCTTTTAATACATCTATAATTTGATTAAATTTAGTTTCACCAATTGCATAATCTGATTTTACTGTCAATTTTTTATATAATTTTTGGAATGGTTCTTGAACAATGTTAAACATTTTATTTACTGCTGGTAATTTTCTTAAGCCTTTAATTGCATATCCTGCTCCAATTACCACTGCTGAAGCTTTTAAAATAGTATCAAAAGAAAGTAATGGTTTCTGTTGAGTAGTTTTATCAGTAGGTTTTACTTCTTGATTTGCCTTAAAAGAAGTATCTGGTTTTATATTTTTTTCTGGCGCATCATTTTCTTCATTAATTTTTCTTGCTTCTTCTGGTGTTAAACGAGTTAAGTGTTTTCCATTTGCAATTCTTGAAAATGCTTCCGTTAGAAGAACTGTACCACCAGTCATGAGCATAATACCAAGCTTTGAGTTATTGATGTATTTATTTAATGCTCCTAAAGTGACAAGAGTTAAATAACCACTTGATAAAATTCTTGTAACTTCTTGACGGAATCTTGTTTTCTTTTCTTTTTCTGCTTTTTCACTATCGTCATCCATCATACGAGACAAGTTATAAGCATCTGTTGCCAAGAATATCGCAGGTGGTAAACCTGAAACTAATCTGTTCAAAGCTCTTTCATGTTTTGTATCATATGCACCATATTTCATGGTATCAAACATTTTTACTGATCGTTGGAACATTTCAGATGAAATTTGAGCCTCTGTTAAATCACCTTTTGTCAATTTACCTAGTAATTGATCCTTAGTTTCTAATAATCCATGTAATGCATTAACCTTTGCATCTAATTTAGAACGTTGCCTGATATTTTTAAACATTGGCCTTGCTAAAACTTTCTCAGACCATTTTTTCAAAGGTTTAAATTTTCCTAACAATTCTACAGATCCATTTAAAATATCTGCTGGCAATGTTGTAAATGGATACTTCAAACCATCCCAAATTAATTGAGGAATAGTCTTTTTGTGTAAAGTTAATTCATCGCCATTAACTTGAATCATTTTCTTAGCAATTTTAGAATCTTTCAAGTTATTTATAAGCTCATCAGCCATTCCTTTTAATGACTTGTCATATTTACCAAGAAATTCATTTAACTCTGATATTTTAAAAGTGCCAACCTTTTTATATCCTGGCGCCAATCTTGAAACTAAACCAATTGTTGCGACAAGACCTAACATTGCCATTGTAGGATTAACTGTTTTTTTCTTTTTCTTCGGTTGCTCATTTGCACCCATAAAAGAAAGACCTTTAAAAGATAAATCATCCGAATTACGTTTTAAAGGTCTCTCTAAATATCTATTGTTTAATGAAGTCATGGGATAGGAACTCAATGGGAGCGATTTCTCTGACATCGAATCCTTAAGATGTCGTTTGTGTCCGCTATAAAATTGAGTTGCTTCTAATTTCATTTCCTTCCACCCATTGGTACTATTCTCTCTCTAATAAAATGCAAAATCAATATTTTTTGTTAGTATATTAATTTTTTTTTACAATTTTAATAAGTCATTTTCCAACCTTCATCCATGATGCGTGCTGCACATCCTTGCCCAACACTACCAACACCTTTTGTTGTGCCACAAGCAACATCCGCCCCATATTTCCAATAGTAACCTGTAATATCTTTACCTTGCGATGCAAAGTACTCAGCATACTCCCTACAGTAGTAAGGATATAAAATTCCATTTTGACCCAATACAAACATAAAAGCATCTCGTCCTAATATATTAGGACCATTATTAGCATTTGTATCAATAGTCAGCTGACCAACCATACTTGTTAATGGAGTTGTAGGATTTGGGACATCTCCAGCTTGAGAAGAAAATATCGCCATACGAATAGTACTACCATTTGCTAGCCTATAAACAGCTTGTCTTAAGCCCATACAACGCCCTTTGTCATGGGGGTCATTCAGAACATACCAAGCTGAACCACGCCCAACAAATTTTTCACATGTTTCATGTGGATATAATTTACTTCCCGCTGGCCAATCTTCATCAACTTGCTTCTGATAAGAAACTTCTTCAAATGATTTAAAATACATTTTCATATATTTATCATGTATAGCTCCATCTTCTTCATTGGAACAACTGCGATCTGTACAATCTTTAATCTCCTGAAAAAAATTTGTCATTTCAAAACGATCAACACCTTCAGTTGCAAGCATTCGTCTAAAACCTTCATTAAGCAAGGCATAATCATATTTTAATGTACTTATCCACATACGCTGTTTATAATTATTCAACAATGTTGGAATAGTCATTGCTCCAACTACACCTATGATGCCAAGAGTTATCAATACTTCTGAAAGAGTAAAACCTGTTTTTTTCACTATCTCTATATTCCTTTCAAAATTTCAGTAACAAGAGATTTAAAACGCTTTTTGGCCTTATTAGTTGTTTCAATAACCTCGTTATGAGATAGTTGTAAATCTGAAATTCCACTAGCTGGATTTGAAATACAACTAATACCTAAAACTTTTATCCCACAGTAATTTGCAACAATTGCTTCTGGAACTGTTGACATTCCAATAGCATCAGCTCCGAAGGTACGTGCCATTAATATTTCTGCAGGAGTTTCATAACTTGGTCCAGTACAAGCCATATAAACACCCTTTTGGATATCTATACATAAATTTTCAGCACATTTTTCTGCTAATTTAATTAAATCTTTTTTATAAACTTCACTCATATCTGGGAAACGTTCACCCAACGTAGGATCGTTCTGTCCGATTAAAGGATTAGTACCCATAAAATTTATATGATCAGTTATAATCATCAAATCTGCAGGTCTAAAACTTTCATTAACTGAGCCTGCAGCATTAGTCAAAATAAGAGTTTTCACACCGAGTTTTTTCATAACTTTTACAGGGTACGTAATCTCAGCCATTGAATGACCTTCATAAAAATGATTACGACCTTGCATCATAACAACTTTTTTACCTTCAATTTCAGCAAACACAAGACGGCCTTTGTGGCCTACAACATTTGATTTTATAAAGTTAGGGATTTCGTTATATGGAACTGCATATTCACAATGTTCATCCGCGAACTCTCCTAATCCTGAACCTAATATAAGCCCTATTTCAGGTTCAAATCCATTTGTTTTTTCTTTAATAAAATCAATGGTTTTTTCCATATAAACTCCCCATATACGAAAAAAGCACGGGGTATCCCCGTGCCATTACTTTTTTTGTTTAACCTACCAAACGATTATCATCAGCTTCTGATGCTTTAACCATTATGGCGTGTTCTACAGGATTTTCTTTTTTGTATCCTGTATCAAAACTTTCTTCAAAACCGAAATCTTCACGAGCTTTTTTAGCTTGATTTTCATCAACTAATTTTTTTGCAAGTTCAGCAATTTCGTAAACCAATTGGTATCTGTTTTCTGTGTTCTCATTAAGATCCCACGCAACTTTAATTATTTGTTCCATATTATAACCTCATTTCTTTAATATTATATTATAATACAAAAAAAAATTTGGCAAGTATTTTAAAAATAGCTATGTTCCATGTATAATATATTTATGAAGTTCAAAGACAATATTCGTTTATATGCTTGGATTGAATTTTTAATATGGTTCATCATCTTGTGTTTATGCATATGGGGATATCGTTTTTACAAATACGAAAAATTTAAAGAACTTCCGAGCTATCAAATATTCATGCCAGACGTTGACGGTATGATTATTGGTTCTCCTGTAAAATATATGGGCGTACAAGTTGGATATGTAAAAAACATAAAACTTTTGTCTCACAGCGCATATGTAAGATTTATCATAACTGAAGAAGATCTTGACCTTCCCAGAGGGGTTATTGCCACAGTCGAATTCAATGGTTTAGGAGGATCAAAAAGTTTGGAACTGTACCCACCAGATGAAGATATTAAAACAGACAGATTAGTTGTTATAAGATCACCTAAAAGATTACACGATTCTATGAATCTATTAAATGATATGTTTGACAAAATTGACTCTATTGGGGCAAAATTTAATCATTTTACAGACAAAATGGGCTTAATTAATAAAGGCGATAACACTTTATTAATCACTCCAGAAGAAATAAGTAAAAACATTAAACAAACCGATGATTTCGTAGATAATATGATAAAAAATAGAAATGAATTCCAAAACAAATTGAAAGGTTGGAAAAATGAATAAAGAAAAAGTAAGAGTAATTGACAATCCGGTTGTTTTACTAAATCTTTGCACAATGCGAGATAAAAACACTGATAGCCAAGGAGTAAGAATTGCAACTAGAAAAATTACCAGATGCTTGTTGTATGAAGCAGCAAAAAATCTACCACTTGTTGAAAAAGATGTAACAACTCCTCTAACAACATTTAAAGCAAAAACTGTAGACCCAGATATAAATTTAATTATTTCACCAATTTTAAGAGCAGGTTTAATTTTTACAGATGAAGCAATCGATATTTTGCCACAAGCTTGCATTCGTCATATTGGTATGTACAGAGATGAAGAAACTTTAAAACCTATCTGGTACTATAACAAAGTTCCTATGGAAGCTCCAAATCCTGAAAAATTCTATATATATATAACAGATCCAATGCTTGCAACAGGTAATTCTTTGATTGAAGCTATTAAATTATATGCAGATAAAGGTATTCCTATCGATAATATAAAAGTTATTTGTATAATTGCAGCACCTGAAGGTATTGAAAATATTCAAAAATATTATCCTGATATTGAAATTATTACAGCAGCCCTAGATGATCATTTAAATGAAAAGGGTTATATTGTCCCTGGAATGGGTGATGCTGGCGATAGAATTTTCAATACGTAAAAAAATGTAAACTTTTTAAAGATATTATTCAAGAGTAAACCTCCATCATCCGTTATTAATACCAAGTAGTGTAATAAGGAGATTTTCAAATGGCAGGATTTACAATTACAAATAGTACTTCTTCTACCACCGCAGTAGCACAAAACACAGCTCCTAAAACAAAAACCGGCTATGTGATTCAAAAAGGTGATACCGCTTACAAACTTGCTAGAATGTTTAATACAACCGAAGCGGATATATATAAAAGAGCAGGTACAAAATCATTACAAATAGGCGCTATAATAAATTTTCCACAAGAAAAATTTACTACAAGCGCTTATACAATGGCAAAAAAATATAATATGCCTGTCAAAGATTTTATGGCATTAAATCCTCAAATAAAAGATTGGACTAAAGTACAATCTGGAACTATGGTAAATGTCCCAGTAAAAGCTTTTGAAAATAAAGCTAGCTCAAACGGTTCAACAACTCCGACTCCAACTCCAACTCCAACAAAAGGAACACAACCAACTCCTTCTAGCAATACCCCTACAGATAATAAAAAAATATATTTAGGTAATGGCAAGGTTTTCACTGTCAGTACCTTACAAGCAGAAGCTAATAAAGTTGGAAAAGCTAACAATAGACCTGTCGGCAGACCAAAACCTGTTGTCGATGCTAATGGAAAAATTATTGCTGATGTAAAAATATACGAAGCGAAGTCAAAAAGTGGACCTTTAAAAGGAAAAACCATTATTGTTAACGCTGGCCACGGTGGATACAACCCTAAAAATGGTAGCTTTGACCCTGGCACATACGCTACAGATAAAAATGGAAAAGTTATTGAAGAATGGTACAAAAATACAAATTTTACAGATAACCTAATAGATGATTTAACTTCCAAAGGTGCCAAAGTAATATTCATGAGTGGATACGTGACAAATGTTCAAAATGCAAAAGCAAAATACAAAAGTGCAGATATGTTTATATCAATACATTGTGATTCTGCTGATGGCAATTCTCAAAAAAATGGACAGACAATATATTATTCTGCAGATACTTCTAAAAGGTTAGCAAGCATCTTAGAGAAAAATCTTGAAACACATGACTGGATAGGTACAGACAGATGTCAAACAGGCAAAAAAAGCTTGGGGGTTTTAACAACTACCTCAACCATGCCTTCAGTGCTTATAGAAGTCGGTTTCCAATCTAACAAAAAAGACTTGGCCAATATTGACTCTGCCAAATACCAAAGCGATTTTGCCAGCTTAGTTACTCAAGGTATAATAGAATATTACAGCAAAAAATAAAGGTTTTCTCATTGGAAATAAGCGCAATAAACTTCAATTATAATAATGCTAAAAGCAATTCTACAACAAATAACAACAGTGAATTCTCATTTTTTACACCTAAAGCAAGTGAAGACATCCCTGCTGAAATAAAACTAATGCAAAATATTACGGATGCCGATATAGAACGTAAAAAATATATAATAGAAACCACACCTAAAACATATACCGTTAAATCCGGAGATAGCGCAAGCTCTATTGCACGAGCTCACGGTATTTCTGTTAATTATTTATTAGCATATAATAGCCTAACTGGGAATGAAATATTAACACCAGGAAAAACAACTTTACGAATTCCATCGACAAGAAATGCAAAAAATATCTCTTCAATTAATGATGTTGCAAAAGCAATGGGAGTTTCAGCTAATTTTATCAAAAATTTAAAAAAAATTGAAGATGGCAAAAAATCAGACGGAACCTTATACAGAGAAAATGAATTTCACAATACACCATATATTGACAGTGAAGGTCATAAAACTATAGGTATTGGCCACGTTATGAAAAAAGGAGATAGATCTTATTTATCAGATAAACAAGTTTTAGAAACTTTTACAAAAGATTTATTAGCTGCAGAAGAAAATTTATGGTCTGTTATTGGAAAATCAAATTATGAAAAGTTACCACCACCACTAAAAGAAGCATTATTAGACATGACTTTCAATAAAGGTACAGCCATTCTAGAAAACAGTGAAGGTTTAGTTTGGTGTTTAAAAAATGGTAAATATGAAGCTGCGATAAATAAAATGACAAATATTACCTCCTTGAATGGTAATGAAATGAGTGGACTAGCAAAAAGAAGATTATTTGACATATCAGTAGCTTGTCAAATGTATAACGGCAATATACCTAATAGTAATTTAACAACAGTACAACATCTATACAATAAAGGTATAAAGCTATTAAAAATTGAATGCCAACAAAAAAACTTACCTTTTGAAAATATATTAACTGGCTACAATAAAGATGTAAAAGCCATGTGGGGTGATAAAATTAAATTAATAACTCAATAATTAACCATAATTTTTAACGATGTCTAGGAGTTGAGAAATTTTTTTCTTCAATTTTTCATTCTCAGCTCTTAGTTCATCAATCTCATTTTTGTACATTTCTTCTTTATCGCAAAACTCAGTTTGTCCTTTTGGAACTGCGTTATAGTCAAGAATAAAACGTCTTTTAGCTTCTTCTTTAAAAGTCAACATGGAGCTTACATCTTCTTGCGTAATAAATCCCATATCGACTAAAATTTCGGCGAATTTTTTTTCGGATTTTGAACTTTCATCAATTGCTTTTTCTAACTGTTCACCTGTTATCAAACCTTTTTTAGCAAAGTATTCACCAGTTCTAAATTTACCGGAAATAAATCCTGCCATCGCTTCGATTTCTATATTTTCAGGTTTTTCAACAAAACCTTGCTCCATACAAAAAATAAAATATTTCGCAACTTCTTCCATTGATAAAAATGTGTTTAATGAGATTTCTAAAACACTTGCACCATTTTCGCAGTATGAAAGAAAGTTATACAAATTTGCATCTAAACCAGTATTGCGTTTTTTAATCTCTTCACTGCCATTAAAAGTTAAAATAGGCACATACAAAGAAAATATTTCATCAGAATTTTCTTGTAAAAATTTTTCGCAAACCTGAGCCTTTATGCCCTCAGACAATTTAAGACAAATAATCTGTTTTATCCAAACAGGAAAATCTTCAACTTTATCCAAAAATGTTGTAAAAATATTTTTCTTCAAAACTCAATCCTCACATAAATATTCTATCATAGGAATTTATTTACTTCAAGAGAAGAAATTACCAATAAGTATAATTATTATTTACTTATTTACTCTATTGATTTATGCACATGGGCATTGTAAAATAGAGCTATAGAATAAGGGGAGAAAAAGATGGATACAAAAACTAAAAAACTTTCTATTGGTTTTATTATTTTAGTAGGCTTAATCACTACAATTAAACTTGGCATAATTTATTATAATGCAAACTTTAATCCATATGCACTGTCAAGTTTTTGTTCAGTAAATGATTTTATTGACTGTGACGGAATCGCAAAAACAACCGAATCACAATTTTTCGGCGTACCTTTAGCATTTTGGGGAATGTTTTTGTATGCATTTATGGGTTTAATGTTATTTGTTGATAAATTGAAAAATTATAAATTTTTGAAATTCTTAGAAGTTTTTAAAAATCCATTCTCATATATTGCGGCATTGGGTGTCATTTCATTTGGAATTTCAATGCTATTATTATGTATAAGCTTATTTGAAATCAAAAAACTTTGCGTACTTTGCGCTTTTACTTATATATTAAATTTACTAATCGCAATTATTGCAGCATATGGAATAGGCTTTAAACAAATTTTCAAAGACAGTGTAAAAGATTTATTTGACGCTTTAAAAATCAAACCTTATGCAATTGCATTTGCTATAGTTGCACTTATCGCTGCGGCATTTTTAACTTATACAAGCACTTCTTACGTTTTTGCACCACAAGTTAAAAGAATAAAAGAATTTAAAGAATTTACACAAGCTAAGTATAACAAATACGCGGTTTCTGGCAATCTTTTAGGCGCAGAAAAACCAGTTGTTGTTATTCACGCTTATACAGATTATGAATGCCCAATGTGTAGAGCTTACAACATTATGCTACACAAATTGGCAACAAAAGAATTCAAAAATGTTCAAGTTGTTCACCACAATATGCCATTGGACAAAAAGTGCAATAAATATTTAAGAAATGAATTTCACCAAGGCGCATGCACAATGGCAAGATTTGCTGTTGCAGCAGAAAAACAAGGTAAATTCTGGGATATGAACGACGTTTTATTTGAGAAAAAACCAACTTCTACAAAAGAGGTTTTGGTATTAGCTGACAAATTAAAACTTGATATCCCACAACTTTTGGAAGATGCAAACAGCTTGAGTGTTTTAAAAGAAATCCAAGCTGATATTGATGAAGCATACGGCTACAAAATCAACGGGACTCCAAGTACAGTAATTAATGGAAAAGCTCACGTTGGAATGAAGCCATATTCTGAAATGAAACAATGGTTAATCGATGAAGGCGCTATCAAAAAATAAAATTTTATTACACGCTTGTTGCGCAATATGTTCAGGATATCCCATAACTTTATTAAAAGATATGGGATATCAAGTTGTTGTGTATTTTTACAACCCAAACATATTCCCATCCAATGAATACGAAAAACGACTTAACACGCAACGCATCCTATGCAAATACTTAAATTGCGAATTAATAGAGGGTGAATATTTACCAGAAGAATTTTATACAAACGTAAAAGGTTTTGAAAACGAACCCGAAAAAGGTAAACGTTGCGATAAATGTTTTGAACTAAGACTTACAAAAACAGCCGAACTTGCAAAAAAAATAGGTATAGATGAATTTACAACATCAATCGTAATTAGTCCGCATAAAAATTTTGCTAAACTCTCAGAAATTGGAGAAAAAATTGCGCTCCAAAATGATTTAACTTACAAGGCAATAGATTTTAAAAAACAAGATGGTTTTTTAAAAACCAACAAATTATCAAAAGAACTAGATTTATATAGACAAAATTATTGCGGGTGTGAATTCAGTATAAAAAAAGAGGTGGTATAAATACCACCTCTTTTAGTTATTTATTGGAAACTATTTAGAAGCACCCGCTTTTTCAATAATTTCTTTTTCTACGTTAGCTGGAACTTGTTCGTAGCATTTGAATTCCATAGAGAATGTACCACGACCTTGAGTATTTGATCTCAAGTCAGTTGCATAACCGAACATGTTAGCCAAAGGTACTGTAGATCTAACGATTACGTTACCTGTGTTACCAACAGGCTCTTGACCTTCAACTCTACCACGACGTCTAGAAATATCACCGATAATTGTACCTGTGAATTCATCTGGAATTCCAATTTCAACTTTCATCATAGGTTCAAGAATACATGGTCTAGCTTTACGGCAACCTTCTTTGATAGCCATAGAACCAGCAATTTTGAACGCCATTTCAGAAGAGTCAACTTCGTGATAAGAACCATCGTAAAGTTCAACTTTAACGTCGATCATTGGATAGCCTGCAAGGATACCACCTTCAAGAGCTTCTTCCATACCTTTTCTAGCAGGTTCGATGTATTCTTTAGGAATAGCACCACCAACGATTTTGTTATCAAATACAAAACCTTCGTTTTCGCCAGCAGGAGAAATTCTAATTTTAACGTGACCATATTGACCTTTACCACCTGATTGACGAGCAAATTTAGAATCTTGATCTGCGTTGCCAAGAATAGTTTCACGGTAAGCAACTTGTGGTTTACCTACGTTAGCGTCAACTTTGAATTCACGTAATAGACGGTCAACAATGATGTCTAAGTGAAGTTCACCCATACCAGAAATGATTGTTTGACCAGTTTCTGTATCAGATTTAACTCTGAAAGATGGATCTTCTTCAGCAAGTTTTTGAAGAGCAATACCCATTTTATCTTGGTCAGCTTTTGTTTTTGGTTCAATAGCAACAGAGATAACCGGTTCTGGGAATTCCATTCTTTCCAAGATGATTGGAGCTTTTTCATCACATAATGTGTCACCAGTAGTTGTATCTTTCAAACCAACAGCTGCACAGATGTCACCTGCGTGAACTTCTTGAATTTCGTTTCTTTGATCAGCATACATTTGAACTAATCTTGAAATACGTTCTTTTTTGCCATTAGTAGCGTTTAGAACATAAGAACCAGAAGTTAATTTACCAGAATAAACTCTTAAGAAAGTTAATCTACCTACAAATGGGTCAGTCATAACTTTAAATGCAAGAGCTGCAAATGGTTCGTTATCATCTGAATGTCTTTCAGTTCTTGTACCATCTTCTAATTCACCTTCAATAGCTTTTACATCTAATGGAGATGGCAAGTAGTCAATAACTGCGTCCAACATCAACTGAACACCTTTATTTTTGAATGCTGTACCACAGCAAACAGGAACGATTTGGTTAGTACAAACAGCTTTTCTCAAAGCAGCTTTTAATTCTTCAACAGTTGGTTCTTCACCTTCTAAGAATTTCATCATCAAATCATCATCTGTTTCAGAAATTTTTTCAACCATATCAGCTCTGTATTGTTGAGCTTTTTCTAATAATTCAGCTGGGATTTCTTCATTTCTGATATCTGTACCTAAATCGTTAGTATAGATTTCAGCTCTCATACTCATCAAGTCAACAAGACCTGTAAAGTTATCTTCTGAACCGATTGGTAATTGGATAGGAACTGCATTAGCGCCTAAACGATTTTTGATTTGATCTACAACTCTGTAGAAATCTGCACCAGTTCTGTCCATTTTGTTAACGAATACCATACGAGGAACTTCGTAACGGTTAGCTTGTCTCCAAACTGTTTCAGATTGTGATTGAACACCACCAACAGCACAGAATACAGCAACAACACCGTCTAATACACGAAGTGAACGTTCTACTTCAATTGTGAAGTCAACGTGACCAGGTGTGTCGATAATGTTTACTTGGTGTCCTTTCCATTCAGCAGTAACAGCAGCTGATTGGATTGTGATACCACGTTCTTTTTCTTGTTCCATAAAGTCAGTTACTGAAGCGCCATCGTGAGTTTCACCAAGTTTGTGAGTTTTACCTGTGTAAAACAAAATACGTTCAGTAGTTGTGGTTTTACCTGCGTCGATGTGAGCAGCAATACCAAAGTTTCTGATTTTTTCTAATGCAACTTTTCTTGCCATTTTGTTTTTCCTTTTTTATTTTTAATGTATTGTACGTTTTGCTATTTCAGCTACAAAAAAATTATCCCATAAACAAGATTTTTTTCAAGAAAAAGTGTAAATCATACGCAAAGTTTGTAACAATTCAAAAAAGCCCCTTTCGGGGCTCTTTTTAATTGTGAGTATTCTCACCAGCTTATATAAAAATATTCTTATACATCAATACCTGGAAATGCCTTCATCAATTTTTCAACTTCAGCATTAACTTTTGCTTGCTCTTGTGCCTTCATTTCCGCTACAGCTGCTTTATATGCTGAACTTTTTTCTTGCAGTTTTGCAAAATTAAATGCTATTGACAATGGATCTCCTTGTTTATTTAGCCCTAACATTGATTCATAGGCTGCTTTAGCCTCTTCAGCATTAGCGAATTCTAAATATGCACTATATCTATCACCAGGCTTTACTTCATTAACGGCATTACCAGCCCAACGGGTTTCAACTTCTACACCATTACCATTAATTTTAATAGGCTTGAATGTACCAATATAAGCATTTGCACAATCTTTACGATTCACAACGGGCGACAAACTTTCTGTCAAATCTAAATCAACAAACTTATGAGCTTTACATTCTTCACCAATCATAGCTAAATCCGCCAAATATTCCATAGATTTATGCTGCAACTTGGCTTTTGCATTTGGATGAATTCTTAAAGCCATTCCAAAATTTGGTGAATAATTGTTGTTTACTTGCATATTGTATTCCTTTCGATATTTTTTCTATGAACTTTATAATTCACCTCAATATAATTTCTTGCTCAATATTAAAAATCTTGTTACAAAACTTATAAAACGTTCATTATTGTCGTCGCAATATTTTTGTTGTAGAATTCAAACATAGTTGAAAGAATAAAAGAGGGAATAAAATGCAAGTATCATTAAATTGGTTAAACGAATTCGTAGATCTATCAAATGTGGATGAAAAACAAATAGCTCATGAATTGACTATGAGTGGTTTAGAAGTTGAAGCTATCGAAGAAGTTAAGCCAAAATTTACTAATATAAAAACAGTCAAAATAGAAAAAATTGATAATCACCCAAATTCTGAAAAATTACACCTTGTTACTGTTAATACAGGTTCTGAATTAAAAACAGTTGTTTGTGGTGCACAAAATATTGCGGTTGGACAAATTATTCCATATGCAACAGTTGGTAGCCAAGTTTTGGACAGAAAATCTGGTGAAATGTTTACACTAACCCCAGCTGTAATTCGCGGAGTTGAATCTCAAGGTATGTTATGCTCTGCAGACGAATTAGGAGTTTCAGAAAGAAATTATCAAGAAGAAGACGGCATTTTAATTCTTAACAGAATTTTCCCTAATGTTCAAATTGGCGAAGATGTTAAAGATGTTCTAGGATTTGAAAAAGATATCGTAATTGATGTTGCGCCAACTGCCAACAGAGGCGATCAAATGTCTGTTTTAGGTGTAGCAAGAGAATTAAGTGCAATATTCAACACACCTTTGAAATTTAACAGAATTGAATGTACAAAAGATTTAACAACAGACGAATTTGAAGTTGAAATTAAAGACACAGATGTTTGCAAATATTATTCAATCGGCGTTTTAAAAGATATAACTATCAAACAGTCCCCTGAATGGATGCAAAAAAGACTTTTAGCATCAGGCGTTCGTGCAATCAATAACGTTGTAGACATTACAAACTACGTAATGCTTGAATATGGTACACCTTTACACGCATTCGATTTAGATAAATTAAATGGTTATTTATGTGTAAGACGTGCAGAAGATGGCGAAAAACTTGTTACTCTTGATAGCGTCGAAAGAACATTAACAAGAGATACCGTTTTGATCGCAACAAAAGAATGTGGCGTGTGCTTAGGCGGGGTATTTGGCGGTGAAAATTCTGAAATCGATAACAACACTAAAAATATTGCCCTTGAAGCTGCATATTTCACACCTTCCGCTAACAGAAAATCTGCTCACAGCGTAGGTTATAGAAGTGATGCTTGTGCGAGATTTGAACGTGGCATTGATATAGAAGCCGTAAAACCTGCATTAATGAGAGCTATGCAATTATTAGTTGAATATGCAGATGCAAAAGTTACAGGTGTTGTTGAAACAGGTGAAAACAAACTTGAACCAACTGAAATTACTTTAAGATTTGCACAAGTACAAAGAATTTTAGGTTGTTCAATAGAACCTCAAAGATGTATAACTATTTTAGAAAATTTAGGATTTGAAAAACTTGGCGGAAATGACGCCGCAGCAAAATTCAAAGTACCATCATTCAGAGCATATGACGTAACTCGTGAAATTGATTTAATTGAAGAAATTGCTCGTATAAATGGTTACGATAAAATTGCTCCGACACTTCCTAGCAAATCTCAAATGCCAGAAATTTCTTTGGAAGAAAAAGTTGTAGCTAAAATTAGTGATTTAATGAGAGCTGCAGGATTAAATGAGATTATAACAAGTTCTTTAATCGGAAAATCTTTGTTAGATAAATATATGGTTCCATTTAATCCAGAAACTGCGGTTTATGTTGAAAACGCAGCGAGTGAAGAATATTCAATGCTTCGCCAAACTTTATCTGCAAGCGTTTTGAATGTTATGAAATCTAATTTTGATAACGGACAAAAAACTTTCTGGGGTTACGAAATCGGCAAAACTTATAAAATAATTGCACCAGCTGACGAAAAATTCTCAGGAGTTAAAGAAGCGAAAACTATAGCAGGGATTTTGACTGGTAGTATAGAAAACTCAAAATGGCAACAAACAGCCAATCTTGATTTTTACACAATTAAAGGCATTTTTGAACATTTATTCGCACAACTTGGAGTTGAAAGACGTATAAAACTTTCAACTTGTGACAGTATAGACCATATGCACCCATATAGAACTGCACAAGTATTATTATTGGGTAAAAAACCTGAACCTATCGGATACTTTGGTCAAATTCACCCATTGTTGAAAGATAAATTGAAATTAAATCAAGACGCATTTATGTTTGAACTTGATTTAGATGCAGTAATTTCTGCAGTAAAAGAAACAACTCCAAGATTCAAACATCTTCCGCAATTCCCTGAAGTGCGCAGAGATTTGGCATTCATTATAGATGAGAAAGTTTCATTTGAAGAAATCCAAAAAGTAATAAAAGGCGCAATTCAACAAAACATTTTCAAAGGTAGTGAAGTGTTTGATGTATACCAAGGTGAACACGTCGACAAAGGTTATAAGAGTCTTGCTTTCCGTATCAAAATGCAAGATGAAAATGCAACTTTAACTGACGAAATTATTGAAAAACAAATGCAATCAGTTAGAGAAAAACTTCAAAAAACTTATGCTGATATTGCATTTAGAGAGTAGTCAATGAAAAAAATCATTCTATTTTTAATATTATTTTTCGGATTACATTTGTCGACTTTTTCGGCAAATGTAATGCCTTATAATGTCGACAATAGTAACAATTATGCTTTAGGTGTTTATCAAGCACCTAAGACTATCACACTGTATAAATTACCTGATGAAAAGTCTGACATAATTTATAATATAAAATGGACTAGCGAAAGTATCTTCCCTGAAACTACCCATTTTGAGGACTTGTTTTTAGTTTTCATACCCAAAAAAGAACTTGGTCTTTTAATAGTTACAGATGAAACTGAAGAATGGGTTGAAGTTATCTATAACAAAGCAACAGACGCTAAAGGATGGCTTAAAAAAGATGATCCTTATAGATTTGCATCTTGGATAAATTTTTATAACATGTACGGAAGAAAATATGGTTTGTACTCTTTAAAAGGTGCTCCAAAATCTATCAATGACATAAAAAGTGCACCTGATGACAACTCTCAACACGTTGCAACAATAAATATGCCAACAAAAATAAACTTGAACGTAATTAAAGGGAATTGGGCTCTTGTAAGCGTTATGGATATGGACAAAGCTCCAAAAACTGGTTATATTCGCTGGCGTTCGGATAATGGCATTAAATATTTATTCCCTGACATTAAATAACCTCTGTAACAATCTGCAAAAAACTCTCGACAATTGATTTTGTTTGTTATAGCATTGGCTTAAACGCATTAATAATTAGTAAAGGAGAATTTTATTATGCAAGTTATATTAAAAAAAGACGTACAAAACCTTGGCGAAGCTGGTGACGTAATCAGCGTTAAAGACGGTTATGCAAGAAACTTCTTATTACCTCAAGGTGTTGCTGAAGTTGCAACAGCAGGTGCTTTAGAAAACCGTGAAAAAAACTTAGCTAGAATTAAAGCTAAACAAGAAAAATTACACGCTGAAGCTGTTGCTAAAGCTGAACAAATCGAAAAATTTGGCAAACTTGAATTATCAGCAAAAGCTGGTGAATCTGGTAAATTATTCGGTACTATTACAACTAAAAAATTAACAGAAGAACTTCAAGCAAAAGCTGGTATCGAAGTTGATAGAAAAAATGTTTCTTTAAATGCACCTATCAACAAAATCGGTGAATACACAATGCTTATCAAATTAACTTCTAAAGTTAAATGTGAATTGGCTGTTGTTGTTACTGCTTCTGAAGTTGTTAAAGAATCTATCGAAGAAGAAGTTGCTGAAGAAACAGTTGAAGAATAGTTAATCGGAGGATTAAGGCTTAATGGAATGCTTAGCAATCGGATCTTTGCCTTACAATAATCCTCAAGAAGCCATAAATGTGGTTGAGAAATACTTCAAAAATATTCCATTTTGGCCACAATTAGCAAAAGTAAGTAAAAATGAAGACATGACTTTTCAGTTTTTGGAAGGAATGCCTTCATTTTTTATTACTGATGATTTTCACTTTGATACAGAAGATGAAAAATTCTATGAAGAATTAGAACAATTTTTTATTGATTATGAAGAAATTCTCGAAAATAAAAATGAAGAGCTTTTAGAAAAATATGCAATTAGCGAGAATTTTTCATCATCATTCAAATTATTTTTAGGATTAGCTAAAAATTCAAAATATGCAAAAGGACAAATCGTAGGGCCTTTTACTCTAGCAACAACCTTAACAGATAAAAATGGTCGTTGCGCAATTTATGACGAAACATTACGTGAAATCATAGTTAAAACTCTTACATTAAAGGCTCTTTGGCAAATTAAACAGATAAAAAATACTGGTGCAAAACCTATTATTTTTATCGATGAACCTTCAATTTCACAACTTGGAACGTCGGCATATTTAACAATTTCACAAAATGACGTAGTCGCAATGATAAAAGAAATTTCAGATGTTATAAAAGCGCAGGGTGCTTTCTCAGCAATTCATTGTTGCGGAAAATGTGATTGGAGCGCACCAATTAAAACTGATATAAATATTATCAGTTTAGATGCTTTTGCTTATGCTCAAAATTTAAGTATTTTTCATAAGGATGTTGAAAAATTTTTGAAAAATGGCGGTAAAATAGCTTGGGGAGTTGTTCCAACATTAGACAGAGAAGCATTAGAAAAGGCCGATTTAAAACTTATGCTTGATAAATTTGACCAAGCTGTTAAATATTTGACTAAAAAAGGAATTAATGAGAAACTAATTATAGAGAATTCTTATGTTACACCATCTTGCGGTGCAGGTTCTTTATCAATTGAATTAGCACAAAAAGCAATGCAACTAACAAAAGATTTATCAGATAGTTTAAAAGAGAGGTATAATGACAATTAAACTTGCCATTACAGGTAAAAGTGGAAACGGAAAAACTACTATAACAAAAGCTTTCTTAAACATTTTGAAAGAAATGTTTCCGGAAAAATCAATTTTGTTATTTGATAATGATCTAACAGGTGAATTAGGTCATAGCTTTGGGCTTGATATCAGAAACACAATATACGGTATCAGAAGCGGAAAACACGAATACAAAACTGGAATTCCCGAAGATATGTCTAAACAAGAATTTATTGAATGGGCAATGGAAGATATCGTCGTTTCATTAGACGAAAATGTAGATATTATCGTTTCGTGGTTTGTTGGTTCAAAAGATTGTCGTTGCCCAATAACAGGTCAAATTAATGATGCAATTTTAAAATTAATAGACCGATATGATATTGTAATTTTTGATTGTGAATTTGACTTGAAATATTTAAATCAACTTATCGACACTGATATAGATACAACAATAATTGTTGCAAATCCAAGCGAAGCTAGTGCACATTTAGCAAAACGTATTGAAGAATTCAGTTCAAAATACGCAGCTGGTAATCAATTAGGTGTTGTAATAAACAAAGTTGAAAATAATGATTTAACAGATGTATATGCATTGTTGAAAAAATATGATTTAGACGTACTTGGTGTAATTCCTTATGACAAAACCCTTGCAGAAAATACTGTCAAAAAAGATTCCCAAATTGTCCAAGAAGCAATAAAACAATTCTATTTTAGGCTAAATTTGCCACAGGTTAAGGTGTAAAATGACAATAATTTTAGACGGGAAAAAACTTAGAGATAAAATTCTAACAGAATTAAAAGAAAAAATTGATAAGTTCGAGAAAAAACCAACACTTGTTGTAATCCTTGTTGGAGAAAATCCAGCAAGCCAAATTTATGTAAATAACAAGAAAAAAACTGCTGAAAAAATCGGTATAAATTCTGTTGTACTAAATTACCCAGAAAACACCACTGAACAAGAACTTTTAGATAAAATAATTGAACTTAATAATAATGATGATGTAACAGCCATTTTAGTTCAATTACCTTTACCAAAGCATATTTCAAAAGAAAATATAATTAATGCAATTGACCCTAAAAAAGATGTTGACGGATTCACTCCATACAATTTTGGAAAACTGTTTTCTGGTGAAAAACCATATGTTTATCCTTGCACACCAAAAGGTATTCTACTCTTATTGAAAGAATATAATATTGAAATCTCAGGCAAACACGTTGTTATTATTGGACGTTCAAATATCGTAGGCAAACCGCTTTCTCAAATGATGTTGAACAAAAATGCAACAGTTACAGTTTGTCACAGCCACACCGAAAATCTGTCAGAAATAACAAAAACTGCAGATATCATCATTTCTGCAGTAGGGAAAAATATAATAGAAGGGGAAAAAATGTTAAAATCTGGTTGTGTGGTTGTTGATGTCGGGATTTTCAAAGATTCAACAGGTAGAACACGTGGAGATGTTGACTTTGAAAATGCCTCTAAAATTGCATCGTATATCTCGCCAGTTCCAGGCGGCGTCGGCCCAATGACAATTACATCATTGATGCTTAACACCGTAGAACTTTTTGAAATATAACTCAATATAATGTTTAACTTACGGTTTGACTTATTGCCAAAGCCATCAAAAGCGTTACAACAAATATTGAAATATAATGTACAAAACCAAGTAAAGCGTAACCACCAATATTGTGACAATATGGTGCTGTAACTCAGTTACCCGCCGATTAGGTTAAGACCACAGCTGTTTTTAATATTGTTGTTAACCATTGATTTCAAACTGTTAATCTCTGAATCTAACAATGTAATTTGAGATTCTAAAGTATCTTGTTGTGACTCTAAATACTCTTCAGTTTGTTGAAGCTCAATGTAATATGGATCATTGTCTAAATCGGCACCATCACCCATTTCATTTGCATAATAACCCATTTCTTTAGAAACCCAAGCTGCTTGATTCATAATCAATGTTTGCTCGAATTGTGTTTGGTTTCTTTGTAAAATTAATAAATTCTTTTGTGCATCTACCGCTAAAAATGACATGTTAGCTCTCCTTATATTATACTCTTCTCTTACTGATATAAAGTATTTTAATTTTTGCCAATTTCAGCGTTTATATTTTTTGTTACATTTGTTTACATTGGTATTTAATCCAAACCAATTGTTTCGATTTTATGCAAGCAATACACGTTTTTGTCAGTCCTTGGATTAGTTGGACAACCACCACGACAAACATATTTATGTTCACATTCTCTACAGAAACCAATCAAATTTTGTGGATTTGGCATTCTGTTATATTTAAAACTATCATGACTTTGCCAAATATCTTTGAACGGACGTTCAGAAACATTACCCTCATATGTACTCATATTAGGACAGCCCTTAACATTTCCATCACTTTCAATGCTTACAGAATAAATACCACATTCACAACCTCTCCATTCCTGAATACCAAGACCTGGAGTTAAAACTGAATTATATCCGATACAATCTGCTTCCGTAATGCTCAATTTATCAGCATAATCTCTGCGATATTCAACTATTTTTTGAGCAAGCTGATAATATTGTTCTTCTGTCAAAATCTCATCATCACCTTCAAGACGTCCACTAGGTTTTACAACCTGAAGCTGCCAAGCATCAACTTTCAAATCAATCAACAAATCTCTTATTTTATCCAACTGATCAAAATTCGATTTCATAACCGTTGTAGGGATTGCAACATAAATCCCTGCCTCTTTAAGTTTTGGCATTAATTTTACAAAATTATCAAAAATTCCTCTCACTCCACGAATTTTGTCATGTGTTTCAGCATCTGCGCCATCTAAACTTATACCTAGCGCTACATTAAACATTTTTAGCACTTTAATTATTGAATCATCTATTTTTAAACCATTAGACATCATTACAATTTGCATATTCAAAGCAAAAGCTTTTTGCAGAAATAAAGGCCATTCCTCTCTTAAAAACGGTTCACCACCTGTGAATGTAATTGTACTACATCCCTCATCGTGCAATTCTTCAATCAATGATAAAATTCTTTCTGTTGACATCTCATTCTCTTTTGCATAAAGAGCATCTACAATACAATGCTTACAACGAGCATTACATTTTCTTGTTAATTCAACAGTTGCACTATACAATTTATACATATAAAAATCTCCTTCACAGATAATATACTATAAAGGAGATTTTCTTAAATCATTTATTTAGCCTATGCAGCTTGGTTGTTACTTTTTGCTGCATCAAGAATTTCTCTGATTGCATCCAAAATCTTTTCTGGTGGCATTTGTGGCTTTTCAGCCGGATTTTTTGGAGGAGTAATCAAGCCACCTAAAGGCTGAGTTGGATTTTTAGTCGGCAATGTTGTTGGAGGAGCAATCAAACCTGCCAAAGGTACTGGTTTTGTTGGATAAGGTAATTTGGGTAAATTTGGAGGATTAATCAAACCTGCAATTGGTGCCGGAATATAAGGGCCATGCTGTGGCAATTTCGGTGGAGATATTAAACCTGCCAAAGGTGTATTAGGAACAACTGGGCCTTGAGGTTTTTGTGGAGGCGGTGCGATAATTTTGCCACCAACAGGTTGATTTAACGGCAATTTCTCTTGAACTTGATAACCACCTAAAACTTGAGGACCAACACCATTTACATATGTCATAAAATTTCTCCTTATTTCACACTACCTTTATATATAGGCTAAAACAGAACAAGGTTAAAATTTGCTTTATTAAGAGTATACATTTTACGAATTGTTACATATTGCACACATATATTACAAATGGTAGAATGATAAAATCAATAAAACTTAACAACTTAATCAACATAGGAGAGAAAAGAATGAAACTAATAAAGCAGAAAGCTTTTAATGCACGAATGAAAAAAAGGGGGGGGGGGTAAAACACTCTCCTAGCGTAGGTTTTCAGGGTTTTACACTTGCTGAAGTTTTAATAACTTTAGCAATTATAGGTATAGTTGCAACAATGACTATTCCTTCTCTTGTTGCACAAAATCAACAACGAGCTTGGGATAAAGCTTCCTCTATTTTTAATAGAAGATTAGGTGAAGCACTTAAAGTTATGAATTCACAACAAACTCTTGCTGGCCATCAAACTACACGCAGTTTTTTAAATGAATTGTCAAAACATATTAAAATAACTAAAATATGTGATAGTGATAAATTAATTAATTGCTTTGTTGATGAAATTACTGCAGGTAGCGATACTATCAAAACAAACGAGCTTAAGAAATCATATAACTTGAATCAATATAGTGATTATGATACTGAAACACTTGGAGTACAATTTGCTGATGGTATTAGCGCACTAATTGCTTACAACCCTCAATGCAAACAAGATTCTTATAACAACCAAATTATTCAGTTTATAGTACAACAAAAATCTAATGGAAATGAATATTCTGCAGAATATAGTAGTAAAGCCAATACATATGTTACTCTTACAACAGATGCTCTTTCTATTTTGTATGATGTATCAGGTAATAAAAGTCCAAATCAATACGATTACAACAAAGATATTAGAGGGTTAAATGTTTCAATTCTAAAATCGCTACAATGCACCCAAATAAATAATGGGAAATGTGTAATAGAAGGCACATATAGTTGGCAACTTGCCAAAAATATCTGTAAAGATTTAGGCTTAAAAGTTCCATCATTAAATGAAATGCATAAATTTATAAAAGAAGATAATCTAGATGGATTTCCTACATCGTCTTCTTTTTGGACTACAACCGAAGCTGGAAGCTCACAAGCTTATTTATGCGAACTTGACGGCGGTTATATTGTTCCGGGAACCAATATTTTTTCTGGTTGTGGCTCAGCAAGACCTTATGGAAATCCAAATCCTGTCGTCTGCATAGAACCATAAAAAATAAGCATAAAAAAAGAGGTTCGAATGAACCTCTTTTTTTGTATCTGATTAACGTTTTGAGAATTGGAAACGTTTTCTTGCGCGTTTGCGACCATATTTTTTACGTTCTTTAACGCGTGGGTCACGAGTTAATAAACCTTCAAGTCTTAAAACGTTTTTGTATTCTTCGTTAGCTTTAACTAATGCTCTTGAAATACCGTGTCTGATAGCACCACATTGAGCAACGATACCACCACCTACAGCTTTAACTTTTACATCATATTTTTCTTGATTGTCAGTTAAAACAAGTGGTCTGTAAACTAACATTTCGATAGCAGGTCTGTTTCCGATATAATCTGTTAATTTTTTACCGTTAACAAAAATTCTGCCTTTACCTTTAACCAATTTTACAACTGCGATAGAGGTCTTTCTACGTCCAGTAGCCATAATTTCTTTATCTGCCATTATTTAGCCTCCTTTTCAAGTAAAATAGGTTTTTGTGCAGCGTGTGGGTGTTCAGAACCATTGTATACTTTCAATTTTGTAAATTGTGTATCACCCAATGTGTTGTGTTGAAGCATACCTTTAACTGCTTTTTCAATTAATAATCTAGCATCTTTTTCACGTAATTCTTTTACGCTAGCTGATTTTAAACCACCTGGAAATCCTGTGTGGTGGTAGTAAATTTTATCAGTTTCTTTATTACCTGAAACTAACACTTTTTCAGCATTGATAACGATAACAAAATCACCAGTATCAACGTTCGGTGTATATTCAGGTTTGTTTTTACCTCTAAGAATGTTTGCAACACGAACTGCTAGACGGCCAAGAATTTCACCTTCTGCATCGATTACATACCATTTTCTTTCAACTTCTAGAGGTTTTGCTGAATAAGTTTTCATGCTTATATCTCCGTTTGTTAATATTCTACATTTACTAACGTCAATCCATACGGATTAACATTTCTTCCCGCTTTTTTGCGGTCTTTTGCATCTAGAACATCTTTCATATGACTAGCTTGCAAATTATGCCCTTCTATTTCTAAAAGGGTTCCGACTATTGCCCTTACCATATTATAAAGAAAACGATTCCCTACAATATTAATATGGACTTTGTCTCCGACTCGTTCGACTTTCGCCTCATAAATAAAACAGACTTTGCTTGGGTTAAGCGTTCCGGAACTTTTAAAACTTGAAAAATCGTGTTCACCTTTAATATAATCTAATGCGTTTTGCATTCTTTCTATATTAATATCATACTTAATTCTCAACAAATCACCATCAAATGCGTTTTTGCACTTTCTGTTTACAAAAACATATTCATAATGACGACGTTTTGCAGATTTTTGAGCATGAAATCTAGGTTCCACTTCTTTCAAATCCGAAACGGATATATCATCAGGAAGTATTTCATTAAGTGAATAGATAAACTTTGAAGCAACAATAGGTCTATCTGCATCAAAATGAACCACTTGTCCGATTGAGTTAACTCCTTTATCCGTCCTTCCGGAAAAGACTGCTTTAACTTGTCGGTTATATTCAGCGTCACCGCCGACTATCAATGTACATAATGCCTTTTCTAGTTCTTCCTGTACTGACGGTTTATCAGGTTGGAGTTGGCTACCGGAATAATTTTTTCCGATATACTGAACCTTGAAGGCATACCTCATGGCGTTATACCAATTGGATTAACGCCATTTCAGCAGCATCACCACGTCTTGGTGGTAAGTGGTAAATTCTTGTATAACCGCCATTGCGATCAGCATATTTTTTACCAATTACTACAAACAATTTTCTTAAAACTGTTTCTGCTGCTAATTTTTTATCAGCTTGAGGTGCTTCAAAAACTTCGCCTGTCGCTAAATCCATATATTTTCCAGTTTCTTTATCGAAAATAAATTTAGCAGCCTGACGACGACTATTTAAATCACCTTTTTTAGCATATGTGATAATCTCTTCAGCATATGGTCTTAAAGCTTTAGCTCTAGCCAATGTTGTTTTGATTTCACCATGCATAAAAAGTTCAGTAGCTAAAGAACGCAACAAGGCATCTCTTTGATCTTGTGCTTTTCCTAGCGTATGTTTTTTAGTTTGGTGTCTCATTTTTATTTTCCTTATATTATTACTATTTTAATTAACCGATTTCTTCTTCAAACTCAGGGCTTGGAGCTAATTCCAAACCAAAGTGGTGAAGTCTTTCAACAACTTCATCTGAAGATTTTTTACCGAAGTTTTTAATGTTCAACAAATCATGTTCTGATTTTTTCAACAATTCTGCCATAGAATTGATGCTTGCACGTTTCAAGCAGTTATATGCTCTAACTGACAATTCCAATTCTTCGATAGTCATTGAAGGAACATTTGCATCTTCTTCAATTACTTCTTCTACTGAAGCGATAGGTGCAACAACTGGTTGACCTGTAATTGAAGCAATTTGCATAAAGTGATCAATCAATAAGTTTGATGCTTGGCTCAAAGCTGTTGTTACATCGATTGAACCATTTGACCAAATTTCCAAAGTTAATTTGTCAAAATCAATTGAATCACCTACACGAGTATTTTCTACTGTGTAGCTAACACGTTTGATAGGCATAAATGTTGCATCGATTGGTAATACGTCAATTGATAAACCTTTTGAATCTCTAGGAACATCATTTGCAACGTAACCTTTGCCTGATTCTACAATGATATCTGCGTGGAAAGAACCACCATCAGCAACTGTACAAATCAACCAATCAGGGTTTACAACTTTTACACCTGCAGGTAATTGAATATCACTTGCAAGAACAGCTCCTGGACGATCAACGTCTATTCTTAAGTGTTGAGCTTCTTTAGAGTCTGTTTTAACAACTAAGCCTTTTAGGTTTAACATTACATCGATAACATCTTCCAATACACCAGGAATAGCTGTATATTCGTGAGTAATACCTTCTATTCTTGCTGATGTAACTGCTGTGCCTTCAAGACTTGATAATAATACACGTCTTAAAGAGTTACCGATTGTAGTACCAAAGCCTCTTTCTAGTGGTTCGATTACAAATTTACCGTATTGTGAACCGTCAGAACTTGTTGTTGTATTAACGCATTTAATTTTTAATTCCATTTGTTTTTTCTCCTAGTTTTATAATAACTATTTTTTGGATTTCTCCGTGGATTATTTAACTACATTATTTTGAGTAGTATTCAATTACTAAGTGTTCTTTGATTTCTGGATCAAGCTCTTCTCTTTCAGGAATTCTATCGAATGTCACTTTAAGAGCGTCTTTGTCAATTGTCATCCAAGCTGGAGCACAAGCCATATCAATCATTCCGATTACATTTTTCAAGTATTCAGAACTTCTTGTTTTAACTGTAACTACATCGCCAGCTTTAACTAAATATGATGGGATATCAACTTTTTTACCGTTAACTAAAACGTGACCGTGGTTAACGATTTGTCTTGTTTGCTTACGAGTAATACCGAAACCAGCTCTGAATAAGATGTTGTCTAATCTTGATTCAAGAAGTTGTAAAAGGATTGTACCTGTTACGCCTTTTCTTCTAGCTGCTTCGTTGTAATATTTAGCGAATTGTTTTTCGCTTACTAAATATGTGAATCTAATTTTTTGTTTTTCAGCCAAGTGAAGCGCATATTCAGAAAGTTTTTTTCTAACTGCACCGTGTTGACCTGAAGCTGTTTGTCTCATAGAAGAAGTTAATTTTCTGTTTGACAAATCAGTTACTTTCTTATTTCTAAACAATTTGTTAGAAGGTCCTGTATATCTTGCCATTTTTTCTCCTTTACTTTTTGCGAGGCGTCTATGGTTTACTCTTTGGCATTGAGCAAGCCCTCGCGTTTACTACATTACTTTGTGCACTACGCACTACACACTATTAAACGAGGATTATACTCTACGTTTTTTAGGTGGTCTGCAACCATTGTGAGGGATTGGAGTTACGTCTTTGATTAAAGTGATTTCCAAACCTGCTGCTTGAATAGCTCTGATTGCTGTTTCACGACCTGAACCAGGTCCTTTAATGTAAACTTCAACTTTTTTCATACCTTGGTCGATAGATTTTTTAGCTACAAGTTCAGCTGCTGATTGAGCTGCGAATGGAGTTCCTTTTCTTGCACCTTTAAAACCTGTTGCACCAGCTGTTGCCCAGGCAATAGCATTACCTTGAGTATCAGTAGAAGTTACGATTGTATTGTTGAAAGTTGATTGAATGTGTACAACCCCTTGCAATACATTTTTCTTTTCTTTTTTCTTTGTTTTTACTGGTCTTGCCATTTTATCTTTCCTTTACGTTTATACTTTACTTTTTGTTAATGTTATTAACTACAGTTTTGAATTATTGCTTCACTCGGACAAGTCGCTCATTTTACTTTGTAGCCATTCGCTTTTGTCCTCGCTACTTCGTGCTGGGTTCGTGCTATGCACTCACACGGCGCACTACGCAAAATTCAGCTTATTTCTTTTTAGCTACTGCACCGTTTTTCTTACCACGACGAGTTCTTGCGTTTGTTTTTGTTCTTTGTCCTCTGCATGGTAAATTACGTTTATGTCTCATACCTCTGTATGAACCAATTTCTTGAAGACGTTTGATGTGTAAAGAAACTTCACGTCTCAAATCACCTTCGATGTTATAGTTTGATAATTCATTACGAAGAGCTTTAATATCGTCTTCTGTTAAGTCATCTGTTCTTAAGTCTGGTGAAATACCAGTTGCTTCAAGAATTTTTGCACTTCTAGTAGGTCCAATACCATAAATGTATGTTAATGCTACTATCATTCTTTTGTTACGAGGTAAATCTACCCCTGCTAGTCTTGCCATTTTTAATTTTCTCCTTTTCTTGGCTTCTTGTAGGTTTTGGTTTTTCAAAACCTTTGGTTGTTAGATTTTTTTGGGTAAGAGGGTTAAATACTTCCTCTCCACTTGCCGAAATGCGCAAGTTCCATATTTGCTACTATCCTTGACGTTGTTTGTGTTTAGGATTTTCACAAATTACGGCAATTCTGCCTTTTCTTTTGATACATTTGCATTTGTCGCAAATTTTCTTTACTGATGATCTTACTTTCATTTTTCTTTTCCTTTATATTTTCGTGTGAGATGTATTTCTATTTCAATCTGAAGGTAATTCTGCCTCTTGATAAATCATACGGTGTCATTTCAACTTTTACTTTGTCACCTGGGAGAATTCTAATAAAATTCTTTCTGATTTTTCCTGAAATGTGAGCCAAAATTTCATGATCGTTTTCTAATTTAACTCTAAACATTGCATTTGGCATTGCTTCTAGGATTGTACCTTCGAATTCTATAACGTCTTTTGACATAGTTTTCCTTTTCTATTTGTGTGGCATGGCCACAATTCGGCTGTCATTATGGGCACAATACACCCATAAAAACAATTATATTTGCAAAATATTTGAATGCAAGCAATATTCTTGCTTTTGCATGGTATTTTTAGATGATATTTTTTGATTGTTTATTTAATAAAGGCACAGTTTCAATAATAACCAACATGATAAAATGTCGAATTTTATTAAACTTTTCAACCTTTTGTAAATTTTTCTTAACATTTTTAATAAGCCTATTTTTAATTAAACAACTCGTCCTACATTTGTTGTATTGTCTATTGAAATTAAAAATGATATAGTAGTATAAAATTACACATACTGTAAAATTGATATTTTAACAAATAACAAAAAAAGGAGAAGAGAACATGTTTAAAAACTCAATTGTACAAAAATCTAAAGCTGGTTTTACACTTGCTGAAGTATTAATCACTTTAGGTATCATCGGTGTTGTTGCAGCATTAACAATTCCAACACTTGTTGCTGATTACAACCAAAAAAGCCTTGATACAGCAGCATCTGTATTTAACAGAAAACTAGGTGAAGCAATTAAACTTATGAACACAAACCAAACACTATCTGGTTTGCCAAATACAGCAAAATTCGTAGAAGAACTTGGTAAACACATCAAAATAGTTAATACTTGTGATAGTAATCATTTAACAAACTGCTTCGCAAGTGAAGTTGCTATTTCTGGTGATGACCCAATCGAAGTTCAAAAATTAAAAGACTCTAAAAACTTGTATTCCGTACAAGATTGGGGTACTGAAACAATTGGTGTTCAATTCGCTGATGGCACAAGCGCATTGATTGCATACAATAAAACAAAAACATATGATCCATATTCAAATCAAGTTGTTGAATTGGCCAAAGATAGAGAAGGAAAAAACGTAAGTTTACATACAGACGCTATCTCAATTCTTTATGATGTAAACGGACTTAAAACTCCAAACCAATTTGGCACAGGTAAAGATATGCGTGGCATAAATATTTCTCTAAGCGAAGGTTTTACTATTTTAAACTTAAATACAGCATATTCATTTGCTAACTGTAGTAGTTCTTCAAGCAGCGATTGGCAATATTGTGGTAACACTCCATCTGGATCATCTAACGATGCGTGGGCAGGTGCTAAAAAAGCTTGTGCACAACAAGGTTTAAAACTTCCTACAAAAGAAGAATTAACAGATCTTCGCAATAAAGGTGTAGAAGGTTTACCTACAACAGGTTATTATTGGACAGCTAATGAAAAAAATGCAAGCACAGCTTATGACTTTGGTTTCTCAAGTGGTACCGCAATGGAATATTCAAAGACAATCAAAGACAGTGCTTTATGTATAAGCAAATAAAAATCAAAAGCTAATTACATAGACAAAAGAGGTCAGAAAAATTCTGACCTCTTTTTTTATAATTTCAATATTTATTAACTTTTATTACAATACTGAAATTTCTTGAAATTCGTAGGGAATAATAAACTTATATATTATAGAAGAGTATAAGACCGGAGAGTAATTATGGCTGAAAAAATCAACAGCATAGACGAATTAGAAAGAATGAAAGCTGCCGCAAATGCGCAAGGAGCTACAGTTCCTAACTACCAAGAATGGAGTCAGATTATGAAAGACCTTGACGAAGCTGGCGTTCAATCGACTGGTTCATATCAAGGTGATAAGGCTTTACACTCTGAAATTTCTAAAACTATTGAGCAATATATGGAACAACAAAAAGTTGAACAGGCTCAACAAGTTAAAAAAACTCAAGAAGATCAACCTAAAAAAATCGCAGAAAGTGATAACGAACAAGCATTAAAAGCAACTGTGGCTAATGCTACAAGCTCGATGATTTTGTCTGATTACATGAAATATTATCACTTAATATCATAATCCTTTTACACGAGTGAATGGCCAGAATAAAAAGACAGCTTTTCCTATAAATCTGTCTTGTTTTAGTGTTCCCCAGTATCTACTGTCTTGGGAATTGCCACGATTATCACCCATCATAAAATATTCACCTTCAGGAATTACAAACGGCCCACAATGCATGGCATGCGTGCAAGGTGAATAGTCGTAAACACTTTTTACATATTTTTCTTCATATGGTTCATCGTTAATATATACCATACTTTTGCCGTTTTTATCAGTTTTTATTTCAAACTTATCTCCAGGCAAACCCACGACACGTTTAATATAAGCAACATCTTTACAGAAAAATCCTGTAAGTCTTGAAAACAATTTCCAAGGCGTATTTTTTAATTCTGTTGCTGGTGGATAAAATACCATCACATCACCACGTTCTGGAGTTGAATAAAATCTTGAAAATCTCTCAACAAAAATCCTATCGCCTTCAATCAATGTCGGCTTCATTGAGCCAGATGGAATCCAACGAATTTCTCCAACAAAAAATCTTATAATAATCACCATTACAACTACGAAAACTATTGTATCAACTGTTTCCTTTATTGCAGGTTCATTTTTTTTATACCAAGATTTAATTTGTTCTTTAAACATTTTTTATCAACTCCAATAAATCAATCAAAGCCTTTTTATAAGGGCTATCACCCAAATCCTGTATGCATTGTTTTGCACAATTAACGTAATTATTCAACAAATCTTTAGTTTTTTCAATACCGTCATTTATATCGTCTGACAATATCAAAGGGGCATTATAAATTCCGTCATCAACATCGGTCATTGCCTTACTTTTATCTTTTTTCATAACATTCAACAAATCATCTCGAATTTGAAATGCCAATCCGAAATTCAAAGCAAATTCACTTATTTTTTCATCATAATTTTCTTCTGCTAACAAAATAGCTGATTTTAAAGCGCTTTCAAATAATAATGCTGTTTTCTGAGTGGATTTTTCTATATAACTTTCTAAATCAGTTTTTTTAAATCTATTAAAATATTGATTAACCTCACCTTTACACATATTTTGCAATGTCTTTGCAAATACGTCTAAAACAGGCAAAGAACCTATTTTAACTAATTTTTCCAAAGCAATACCGATTAAATAATCACCTGAAATTACAGCTAATTGATTATCAAACTTATCATTTAAAGTTTGACGATTGCGACGCAATTTACTTTCATCAATAACATCATCATGAACCAAAGATGCATTATGAATCAATTCTACCGATGCCAAAAGTTCATAATGAGATGGCAACAAATACATTTTAGATGCACGCAAAAATAAAATTGTTACCAATGAACGAATTCTTTTCGATGGTGCATTTAAAAACTTTCCTAATTCTTTTGATAATTCGGATTTTAACTCTATTTCAAAAAATAAACCTTTATTTACTCTCTCTATATCTGCTTTTACTACGTCAGCAATCGCTTTAATTTTTTTATCCATAAAAAAATTATAACACAAAAGGAAAACGACTCTTTTGCAAAAGTCGTTGGAAAATCAATAGGAAAAAGGAAAAAGGGAAAGGAAAATTTGTTTAGAATTAGCCGAAAGTCCTGAAGGAACTTTCAGTATTCTTTTCGATAACTTTTTGAACTGCGTCCATTTCATTGGTGATGGCATCTTGTTCTGTATCTAATTGTTTTAATCTTAATTCAAGGTTTTTGTCTTGAGCTTGAATAATTTCAATTTTAGCGTTTATGTCTTGAATTGATTGATCGTATTGATATTTTTCGTATTCATATTGGTTCATAGCATCGTCATACGCATCTTGATCTGTAATAGTTGAAGTTGTTAATGCGTAAGTTACATAATTGCCATTGTTAGGTATACTAATTGAAATGTAACGACCTGTTGAATCTTTTTCAACACGAACATTATCAACACCTTTAATTTCATTTGTTTTTGTTGATGAACCAATTGTGAAACAGTCGATTGCTGATTTAATTTCACTGCCAACAGTTACGTTTTGAGTTAAATCAGAACCTCTGTAGAAATATGGTTGATATGTGCCACTATCTGAGTTTTGTACATAACGTACATACCAAGTGTCATTACCATATTTTTTGTTCAATAATTCGATATAATAGCCTTCTTCT
>JAZRUK010000031.1:0-81631 GCA_045652525.1 Candidatus Gastranaerophilaceae bacterium
TTTAAATTTTTAGCTTGTTTTAATTCTTCAGTTTTGTATGTATCTTCATTAGTAGAGAATTCAGAAACAAAACAACTAGTTAAATGTTCAGAATCACAAGTTTTAACTATTTTGATATTCTTACCTAATTCTTTAACAAAATCGGCAGTAGTTTCATATCCTGCAAGAGAAGAATTAGAGTTCATAACTTTTAAAGCTTCACCGAGCTTTCTTGTAAACACGTTAGCCGCAGTATCCATAGATCTTTGTTGATAATTAGCCACTAATGTTGGAATGGTCATAGCAGCAACTACACCAATGATACCGAGTGTAATCAATACCTCTGCCAAAGTAAAACCAAATCTTTTTGTCATATCCTCTCCTTATTATTCTATTGTAATTACTTTTCATAGTAGCATTTTTTCTAAATCTAGGCAAGATATTTAAGCAAAATAAAAAGGGAGCTTTTGGCTCCCTATATACAACTATCTCTTCTCATACCCAATGATTTCTATTGTCAAATTCCTATTGAATAGGAGATCTCCACAAAGAATCATTAAATTTATTTTGATTTGCATTTAGTTCAACAGACAAAGTTACATTGCTTGGAGTAAATACAAATACTTTATCACCTACTTTTTGAGGTGTGCCGTTTAGTGCGTGTGCTGCACCACAAACAAAATCGATTGTACGTTGTGATTGATCTTTATCTAGCAAGTGTAAATTTAAAACGATTGTTTTTCTGTCTTTTAAATATTGTACGATTGAAGCAGAATCGTCAAATGAACGTGGTTCCATAACCATTACTTCGTATCCTCTGAAGTTTGGATGATTTACAACTTTCAAGTCGCTTGATCTATCCATACTAGTTTGGTAAGAATATTTTGGATCTAATGCTAAATTTTCTTCTACAGCATATTCTTCACCCATTTCTTCTGCCATTTCATCAAAAATTGTTTCTCTTGGTTCGAAACCTTTTACTAAAAAATCTACTACTGATCTGATTTTGTCTGTTACTACTGCCACCGTTTATTCCTCCGTTTATTTACTTAAATAATTTTCTACCAATCCTTAACATTGTCGAACCCTGTTGGGCTGCGATTTTATAATCTTGACTCATTCCCATAGACATTTCTTTTAATTCGCAGTTGAACTTTGTTTCAAGTTCTGTTTTGATTTGGGCAATCTCTGAAAATAAACTTTCAAGCTCTTCTTCTTTGGCTCCAAATGGCGCCATATTCATTACCCCGACAATCTCAAGATTTTTTAGATTAATTATTTCTCCGAAGTGTTCAAATACTTCTTCAGGTGAAAATCCGAACTTCTGTTCTTCATTTGCATTATTAATCTGTATTAAAATCTTTTGTACCTTACCGATTTTCTCCGCTTCTTCTGAAATCTTTTCAGCAAGTCTAACCGAATCTACAGAGTGTATATAATCGAAAACTTCGATAACCCTTTTCACTTTGTTGGTTTGCAAATGCCCAATAAAATGAAATTTGGAATTTTCTTTTATTTCTTGTGGCAGATTGTCTATTTTCTGTGATGCCTCAATTACTCTTGATTCCGCGAAATCCCTTAACCCCGCTTGATAAGCCGCGATTATAGCATTTTCGTCGAAATACTTTGTAACTGCAATGATATTTGGTCTATAAGGTGCAATTTCTTCTTGTATATGTAAAAGATTGTCTTTAATTGTCTCTTGCACTATTATCTTCACCTCTACAAGAATTTTGTACGTGTTTAGCCCACACGCAGGGCATATATTAATTGTACTCTAACCTTTTCAGGTGGACAACTATTTTATTTTTAAGCCTTTCACCCCCTTTTATTTTCTCCCGAAACCATGTCCATGACATGATTTCAGCCATATTTAATATTTCTTAAATTTTGGTTACATTTTGTAATACTTGCATTTTGGGGCATGCCCGCCATGCCTGTTGAGTTTCATAAAAGTCTGGTAAATTACTTTTCTTATTATAAGAATAAGCCTTATTTAAATAAAATTTATCCTTTATTTGTATGAGTTTTGTCAAAAAAAGACTCCCCTAATTTATAGGAGAGTCTTTTTATAATTTGATTTAATTAAGCATCTTTGTTGATATCTTTAATGCTTAAAGCAATTCTGTGTTCTTGAGGTGTGAATTTTTTGATTAAAACTTCAACACTGTCGCCAACTTTGAATTGGTTGAATGGGTTAACATTTTCGTCAGCCATTTCAGAAACAGGAAGTAATGCTTCAACGCCAGGGAAAATGTTAATGAAAGCACCAAAACCAGTAACTTTATTAACAGTACCTTTGATTACTTGACCTTCTTCAAATTGGCCTTCGATTTGTTGCCATGGATCTTCGCCCATTCTTTTTAAAGACAATGAAATTCTTTTTAATTCAGCATCGATTTTAATGATTTTAACTTCGATTGTTTCGCCCAAAGCAATAACATCAGAAGGGTGTTTAATTCTTGACCAAGAAATTTCAGAAATTGGTAATAAACCATCGATACCGTTGATGTCAACGAAAGCACCGAAATCAGCGATTCTAACAACTTCACCTTTAACGATTTGATCTTCTTCAAGAGTAGAAAGAATGTTGTCAACAACTTGGTCACGTTGTTCAGCAACAGCTTGTCTTTGAGAAAGGATAAGTTTGTTTTTCTTAGGATCAGCTTCAAGAACTTTAACTTCGATTTTTGTATCGATTAAGCCATCGAATGGAGTACCTGTTCTAAGTTGAGATGAAGGAATGAAACCTTTCAAATCAGCAACGTCAACTAATACGCCGCCTTTAACGATAGAAACAACTTTTGCAAGGATTGTATCGCCTTGAACTTTAGCATCATTTAATTGAGCCCAAGCTTGAGCAAACGCTAAACGTTTAAGAGATAGTAACATACCGTCTTCGTCGTTTTCTTCTTTAAGAACGTAAAATTCTTTTACGTCGCCAACTTCTAAAGTTTCAGCACCTTCAATTGAAGATAATTCTTTGCTTGGCAAGAATGCTTCTGTTTTAGCGCCACGAACGCTTACTAGGTAACCGTCTTGGTCTTTTCTCATAACTGTACCTTCAACGATATCAGCTACAGTGTAAGATTTTGAAAAACTTTCTTCTAAAAGTCTTTCGAATTCATCTAAAGATGTTTTTTCTAATGTTGTTGTCATAGTTTTTATTCTCCTTTACTAATTTTATTTATGACTTTTTCTATAACTTCTTGTGGAGTTGATGCTCCGGCTGTGATTGAAATTTTTTGAGAAGATTCAATTAGGTCTTCAAAATTTTTCAATTCATCTTCGTTTTCGATATGAATTGTATTTGTAATTCCTTTTAAAATGTCAGCTAAGTGAGTTGTGTTGGCACTCTTTTTAGAACCTACAACTAGCATCAAATCACTGTTTTGAGCAAGTTCCTTGGCCTCGGCTTGACGCATTGCAGTACTTGCGCAAATAGTGTTTGTTACGTGTAATTCTTTTGATATTGCTGTTAGATATTCAACAATAGGGTTTAAAGTTGTAATTCTTTGAGTGGTTTGTACAACTACACCAATATTTTTGTGTGATTTTAGTTCTTGTTCGAATGGTTTTAGTTGTTCAACCTCGGTTGCAACAATAACTTTATCGGTATAAAGTTCTGCATTTGCTCTGATTGCAACGACTTCAGGGTGTTCAGCTTTGCCTACTATTACTACGTAATAATCTTTTTGAGCAAGTTCAATAGCTTTTTGTTGAACCTTTTTAACATCAGGACAAGTCAAATCAACAATTTCAAAACCTGCATTTTGAATTTGTTGGATAACTTCAGGGCTTTCACCGTGACTTCTGATAACACAAATACCATCACCTTTTTCAGGGATTTCTGTAAGTGTTTTGATACCCAAATCTTCAAGCTCATTAATAACCTGAGTGTTGTGTATAAGTTCTCCCAACACAAAAACTTTTTTATCAGGGTTTTCAGCTTTTAATTTTTTTGCGGTTTCAACGGCTCTCTTTACACCGTAGCAGAAACCTGCTAATTTAGCTAATTTTATATCTTTCGGCAATTTAAAATTGTCTTCTTTCTAAATGAACTCGCCATTATAAAACGGCTGTAAGACAATTAAACTATAAACACTCGCTAAAATCAAGCCTTAGGCTTTAAAACTAAAAGACTTTTCAATTTTTTGTTTTTTATCTAAACCAAGTGACTCACGAGCAATTTGGTTTGTAATTTCTGTAAATTGAGCAGGGTTTGTTGCGATGAATTCATATAATTGAGATTTAATTTCATTTCCTGATGATTTCATTTGTTTAATAGCCAAATCTGCAGTATGAGGTGAGCATTTTGTTATAATTTCGATACCTTTTCCTTCTTGAACAAATTTAGGTACAAATTCTGGGAACTCTTCGCATACAGTAATCGGGAATTTAGATATTTGCTGTGAAGTCAAAGACTCAATAAGTTCCATTTGTTCTCTAGGAGATAAATCAGCAAACATTTCTAATGCTTCTCTTTGTGAAACTTCACCTGTAGGATTTAAAAGTGCGTTTTTAACTTCTTGCACTATTTCAACCAATCCAGAATGTTGTGTTCCTGATATTTGAGAAACCTCTGTAGAATTATTCTGTACTGTTGCTTCAATATTTGAAGAAGCTTGATTAGAATCTACGTTTGCTAAGCCTGTAGCGACACCCCTATTAAAAGATTCATTATTATATGATCTTAAATCTCCGGCCTGTGCAGCACGTTGTTCAGGAGTTTGTAAATGTTCTACAGTACTTTGAGCATAATATTCTTTCATCTCTTCAGAAACTGTTTCAGACTCATTAAACAATTTGTTTGAAAGTTTTAATACTTCAAGAGCATCTTCACGTTGTGAAATACCTTCGTTGGCTGCATCAATCATGCCTTTATCTTCTAATCTGGCACCTAACAAACCAAGTCTGGCTGCATTTTCTTGTTCAAAGTTTGTGCCGGCAGATTTAACGGCATCATTCAAACCTTCTGTATTGCCACCTGTTTTCTTTATTTCTTGGTATTGGTTCGCTACTAAATTTTCAAAAATTACTTCATTATGTCCAGAACCACCACGACTTATTGCACTAATTAAGTAAGCATTAAAGCTACGACCATGTGATTTAATTTGTTTTTCATCTACAATAATTTGATTTTTATTACCCTTAGAAATAAAAACTTCAATTGCTTTAATTTTTGCATCAGCATTCAAGTCTGATCCAAGAACTTTTTTAATGATATCTTCGGGAGTATCGTCTTTGGTTATCCCTAATCGCTCACGCAAAATTGTATCGGCATTGTTTATGTTTTCCTTAGAACGCCAATCTGTATGTCCTGTTTTATTTTTGATGAAATTAGCATCTTTGAATAACTCAGTTATATCAATGTTGCCATCGCTCAAATCTTCAAAAGAGCCACCATTATTTTTAACAAGTGTTTCAATAGCAAGTTTATGAGCTTTTCCAGTATTTGGTAAAAATTCTTCACCATATGATTCGATATATTGATTAATAAATTCATAACGTGCTCTTACGTCTTTTCTATCTATATTTGCTTCGTTTAATAATGCATAATATTGAGCAGCCTTCGCAGTTTCAGGAAGTGTTTCAATCCCGTGTTGTTTTGCGTAATTTTGGTTAAATTCTATTATTTCAGGACTATTTTTAAAAGTTTTTATATTTAAATTATTATCTTTGCAATACAATTCCAATGCTGCTTCGTAGGCATCTTCTATTGCAGTCTTTCTTATTTGTATAGCTTTTTTTGTATCTGCATATAAATCAGTTTTGTCATGTGTTTGGTAATATTCTGACGCAATCTTTTGATATTCGTCAGGGTTGTTAACTTTAAGCTCAAGTAATTCATTAAATGAAATATTGAATTCTTTTGACATCTTGTTTTCATCAATAAATTCACTTAATAAATTCAATTGATCTTCTTTGGTTTTAGCATCTTTCCAACCAGGATAATGTAGTGCAAGTTCTTCATTTAAAAATTTGTCAATTGCATCATTTTTCTCTTTATCAGAAAGGGCAGCCCATTCTTCTTCAGTATATGCTTTTTTTGCACCTGCTGTTAAAATAGTTTGCATTTTTTGTTCATTTGACATTGCTTCCCACTCTGGAGAAGAAGTATCAATGTCAAAATCGTGACTATGTTCTTCATGAGTATGTTGTGTGTGTGTTTGGTGAGCAATTTCTGTGTGAGTATGTGGTTCTACCCCAGAAATTACTTGTTGAGATATTTGTTCGTTATTTCCCGTTTGTGGTACATCTGTTTGTATTTCTGATGGTGCATCAGGAATTTGTTCCATTTGTTGCTGTTTTAATACTGCAATAGCTTCAGGAGTCATTGCTAAATATTGATTAATCTGATTTTCATCAGCAGGATCTAAACCTAACAACAACATCTCTTGTTTTTGTTGTTCTGTTAGGACGATTTTTGTAGTCATAGATATAGCTACAGGGGCATCTGATACAGATTTTATACCGCCTGAGTAAGTCGATATATCTGTATTTAAACTTATTGAGGGTATGTTTTTCTCAAATGCCATATGCTCTCTCTAATTTTGCTCTATAAACATGTAAAAACATTTGCATTTGCTTAATTTCAGTAAATTACATTTTTTTACATTTGTTTACAAAACATTTCTGACTGTGTTACGTTCCTGTTTCGGATATCCGTTTTCATTTATTGTAACTGTTGGAATCATTTCTGTAACTTTTATAGATTTATTATTTCGAGAATCTTTATATGCAGTATTTAAAAGCGCTGCAAATAATTCATCATCATAAATTGAAAATTCACCAACATTTGGCCAACTTACATCAATACAATTCAAAGTAATGTTGTCATCTGAGTGGTCATCTTGGGTATTCAAATTGAGACTGACTTGTCTTATACCATCTAATTTAACATTTAAGCCGTCATCTCGTTGCAATACAAGAAACTCGTAATTGTTTTTATTAGAATCATTTGTATAACCAATTATTTTGTATTTACCAACTTGAGTAGTTATTTCACCTTCGAATACTTGATATCCAAAATTGCTAGGAACAACTTTTTGTCTATATAATTCAGCTTTATTTCTTTTATCGATGGTAGTTAGGGCTCCATCTCTTTTGGGATAAAGAGTTTTTGATATATTTTTAACACTTATACTATTGTTATTGCCATCAGAATTAATTATATTCTTAACAATATTTATAACATTTGGTCTTGCAACAAAAAATGTCGCAGGAGAATTCTTATCTTTATCCTGAGCAAAAGCTACTTGAGAATATTTCCATTGACCATATTCTTTCCCATCATCACCAACAATACTGAAATTGTAGTTACATAAGCTTTTAGCATATCCACTAAAATCATTGTTTTCATCAACTTGAGAACTAATACAATTTTCTGATTCCATACGTATACTTTCAAACGTAGATGGTCGTCCATCAGTATCAATATAGGATATTTCTAAAGCCTGCTTGCCACCATAATATGCTAAAGCATTTGGAATAGACTGTTTTGAAGTGATTTTTTCTGGAGATTGTGTCAATTCTATTATATTTGTATTGGCTTCGCCACGCATTATGCTTTCAGCGTTGGTTGTTGTTATAGGGCTCATTGCTATCAATACCGCCAAAGGTATAGCTTTTACTGTTGAAGTTACTGTCGGATTGCTCACGGGTGCAGATTTTTTGTTTTTGCGAGCTTCAAAATTTACACTACCTATACCATTGTTTTTTACATTTGTTATAGCCTCTATTGCCATAATATCTCCTTGTTTTAGCATTTGTTTATATAAAACTGCTAAAACTTTTTTTTGCTACCTAAATATTAAATTTATTCATTAACCTTTACGCCTATTATAGCAATGGTTTTGAGCTTTGTAAAGTGTTTAGGATATCACGTAATATATCTTAATTGGGTGGGCATGGTTTCTACTTGTATTTGGCAAATGTTTGTAATACACTTGTTGTGTGTAAAATTAAGAAGGAGAACTCACATGAGTGAAAGAAAATTAGTTGGAACAAACGAAATGTTCAAAAAAGCATTAGAAGGCGGATATGCTATTGGTGCTTACAACGTTAACAACATGGAAATTTTGCAAGGTATTGCAGAAGCTGCTGAAGAAACTCAATCACCTATCATTTTGCAAGTTTCTGCTGGTGCTAGAAAATATGCTAACCAAACTTATTTATTAAAATTAGTTGAAGCTGCTTTGGCTACTACTACAGTGCCTATCGCTTTACACTTAGATCACGGTGCTGACTTTGAAATTTGTAAAGCTTGTATCGATGGCGGTTTCTCTTCAGTTATGATCGATGGTTCAAGATTCCCATTGGAAGAAAACATCGCTTTAACTAAAAAAGTTGTTGAATATGCTCACGAAAGAGGAGTTTCAGTTGAAGCTGAACTTGGTAAATTGGCTGGTGTAGAAGATGACGTTAAAGTTTCTGCAGCTGATTCAACATATACAGATCCTCAAGAAGCTGCTAGATTCGTTAAAGAAACTGGTTGTGACTCTTTAGCAGTTGCTATCGGTACATCTCACGGCGCTTACAAATTCTCTGGCGAAGCTAAATTAGACTTCAACAGACTTGCTGAAATCAAAAAAGCAGTTAACGAAGCTGTTGGTTATGATTTCCCATTAGTATTGCACGGTTCATCTTCAGTTCCTGCTGAATTCGTTGCTAAATGTAATAAATTTGGTGGTAAATTACCAAATGCTCAAGGTGTTCCAGAAGAAATGTTAGCATTCGCTTCTAAAAACGGTGTTGCTAAAATTAACATCGATACAGACTTGAGATTAGCTATGACTTCTACAATCAGAGAATTCTTCACAGAATCACCTGAAAAATTTGACCCACGTGAATACATGGGACCAGGTAGAACTGCTGTTAAAGAAATGGTTATCCACAAAATGAGAGACGTTCTTGGTACAGCTGGTCACGCTCAAGACTAACCCGAGCAGAGGCACGAGCGCTAGCGAGAGGCGAACGTGCATCAACGGAAACGGTGAGTTTTCGTTGTAAACGTGAGCGGTGCCGTTTATAGCGAGGGTGTAATGGTTATTAGAAAGAAGAGTTGTTATATTACGACTCTTCTTTTTTTATTAATTATACAAAACGAAAGAGGCAAATTGCTTTGCCTCTTTAATCTTTTTCATATTCCAGTTCGCGATTGATCGCGTAGCACATATTTTGTGCTATTTTTTTAAGAAATCTGGTATTTCAATATTTGTGAAGCTTGGAGAAACTTCAGGAATAGAAGTTCTTCTTGGTTGATTAAATGTTGTTGTACTTGCGAAGAAGTCAGCTGCATTTAATTGTCTAGCTTCCATTTTTTGTTCAGGAAGTGTATTTTTTAATTCAAAACCTGTTGCGATAACAGTAACTTGAATTTCACCCTGAATATTTTCGTTTACGTTAGTACCGATAATAACAGTTGCATCATCTAATACTGCATCGTGGATAATGTTTGCAGCATCTGTGATTTCGTGAAGTGTCATATCAGGACCACCTGTAATGTTAACAATTACGCCAGAAGCACCGTTGATTGAAGTTTCAAGCAATTGAGAGTTGATAGCGATTTCAGCAGCTTTGATTGCTCTGCCTTCGCCTTGGCCACGACCAATACCCATTAATGCTGAGCCTGATGCTTGCATTACGCTTCTAACGTCAGCAAAGTCAACGTTAATCATACCAGGAATTGTGATGATATCAGAGATACCTTGAACACCTCTTAAAAGTACTTCGTCAACGATAATAAATGATTCAGTTAATGATACTTGTCTATCAACAACTTGAAGCAATTTGTCGTTAGGAATAACGATAACAGCATCAACAGCTTCTCTAAGTTTTTCTAAACCTTGAACAGCTTGGTTTTGACGTTTTTTACCTTCCCAAGAGAAAGGTTTTGTAACAACAGCTACTGTTAAAATTCCTAATTGTTTAGCAATTTTAGCAACAACAGGAGCAGCACCTGTACCAGTTCCGCCACCCATACCAGCTGTAATGAACACCATATCAGCGCCTTCTAATGCTCTTGTGATTTCTTGTTGAGCTTCTTCAGCTGCTTTTTCACCGATTGCAGGATCGCCACCAGCGCCTAAACCGTTTGTTGAAGATGTTCCTAATTGAATTTTGTTTTTAGTTTGACCATATTCCAAAACTTGCAAGTCTGTATTCATCAACCAAAATTCTACGTTTGATAAACCTGCTTTAATCATTCGGTTAACTGCGTTTCCGCCACCGCCACCAACACCAACAACTTTAATGTTTGTAGGGTTAGCACCGTTACGGTTAACAGGTGTTTGAGTTGAGTCATCTTTTCTTGCAAAGATATCTGATACAAAATTTTCCACTATTTTTACCTCTTATATTGTAATATTACTTGTTTTTCTGGTTATTTACCCACGTCGACTAAGCGGGTTAGATAATTGTATATTAACATACTATTTTAAATAGAAAAAAAGTACAATAATTTCCATGCCAATTATGAACAAAATTTAATAAAATTTAAAAAATTATTTTATGCATGCCGGAGAAGTACCCCAATGAAGTTTATTTCTTAAGATTGAATAAAATTCTTCATTGTCTAAAAGTGCTAATTTAGCAGGGGTTTTAGATTTTTTAATTTCTATTTCTTTTGCAAATTCATAAAATTCTTGACCGTCAGTTGATGCAACGTAATTTGTCAAGTCTTTATCTGAGCATATTGTTATAATTTCGTCATCAGGTATAACAATTGGTCTAGCAGTAAGTGTATGTGGACAAATTGGAACGATAACAAACGCATTTAGGCTCGGTACGATTACGGGGCCACCAGCTGAAAGTCCGTATGCTGTCGATCCTGTTGGAGTTGTTACGATAATACCGTCAGCTAAGTAATCACAAACAAATTTCCCGTTGATTTTTAGAGAAAAACGAGATGTTCTGCCGGTTGTTGTCCCTTTTACAACAAAGTCATTTAATGCTGTTTTTTCACCGCTTTGCAACATAATTCTGTCTTCTATGCGGTATTCACCTTTTAGAATTTTTTCAACAGAAGATGTTATATTCTCTTTTGAGGATTGTGAAAGAAATCCTAAGCGTCCTAAATTTATACCAAAAATTGGTGTTGAATATTTTGCATAAAATCTTGCGGTTTTAAGGATAGTTCCATCACCACCGATTACAAAAACAAAATCATAACCACTTTGCAAAGCATCAATGTCAAAAACTTCTGCAACAACACCATATTGATGAAGTGCAGATTTTACTTCTTGCATAACTTCGACTGAATGTTCTATGGTTTTGTTGTAAGTAATTGCAAATTTTTTCATACTAGAATTCTATCATAAATTATATAAAAAGTTTAATTTAACAATAATAAATGATTTTGCGCATCTTGACATTCGAGTATGTGTTTCGTATTATAAAGGAACGGGTGGCGACATGGCCAAGTGGTAAGGCAGAAGCCTGCAAAGCTTTTATCCCCCAGTTCGAATCTGGGTGTCGCCTTTTTTAATAAATATTACAATTGAATTGCCGTTAGGCAATTTTTTTTATGTTCTTTTTTTATACGGGTATGATAAAACCGATTTGGAAAACAATTAAAACCCCAGAAGGCTTCAATCTCAAATTCCCTGAAACAATGAGATTGAAAGATGGTTTGGTTGCTAGATTTGATGAAGCAAGGCAAAGAATTTCAATCAGTGATGCCAGATGTGAGCTTGGTGAAGATAGATTAGTTCGAACAAAAGATCGTATAAAATGTGAAGGGATGGAAGTTGTTCCTTATGGTCGCGAACGAGGTATTGGCGGTTTAATGCATGCAATTGCCGTTATGTTAATGAAGGAAAATAAAGCAAAAAATATTTATCTTGATTCATTGGCAAAAGCTATTCGATTCCATTTCCATAAAGGGTTCAAAACTGATAACGTAGATCCAGCAAACGCTGTCGCTTGTATGAAAAGTATTATCGCATCTAAAACAGTAGGATTTGATGATTTAAAGAAAAGGGCAGGTAGTTTATTATATGACTTATCTTTAGGAGGCAAAGAAGCTGTAGAAAAAGCTGACAGGCTATATGATGAATTTATAAAACGTGTTTTAAAAACAGGGGTATCTGTCGAAGATGCTAAATTCCCGAATACTGTGTGTATGGATTTAGATATGAAAGATGTTAAAAAAAATAGAGAGTTGTATAATGGAATTCTAAGAGATTTTGGCATTGATTATACTATATAAAAAAGAGAGGTGTTACCCTCTCTTTATTTGAGTGATACGTGACTCTCCTGTGCCGTAGGTGAGCAACACGAACCTTACGGAACAGGAGAGTCGCAGGGTAGAACACATTTGTTTGCGATAACAGAGCAAACAAATTGTGAGAGTCAATGACATTGTGTTTAATCGAATAAAAAAAATGGGCGATACGTGACTCGAACACGTGACCCCCACAATGTCGATGTGATGCGCTACCAACTGCGCTAATCGCCCGTTATTGTATTCTATAAAGAATTTACATATAAATCAATGTCTTTATCTGAAATCATTTCAGTTGTTGCAACAAGAATTTTATTATCATCAAGTTTTAAACCACCGATGATATTGTTTTCTTTTAATTTTGCAAGGATTTTATCAGTATCAGCAACTTCAATAACAAATTCATTAAAGAAATTTTTGTTTAATGTTTTTATGCCTTTTGTAGATAATTTTTCAGATAACTTGTGTGCTTGTTTGGCAGATAAGAAACCTGCTTGTTTAAAGCCTTCTTCGCCCATTACGCTTAAATAAACAGTTGCGCAAAGCCCAATTAATGCTTGGTTTGAACAGATATTACTTGTAGCTTTTTCTCGTTTAATATGTTGTTCACGAGTTTGAATAGTTAATGTGAAAGCCTGTTCGCCATCAGCATCAACTGTTCTGCCAGCTAGACGTCCTGGTAGTTGTCTCATATATTTTTCTTTACAAGCCATAAATCCTGCTGATGGGCCACCAAAGCTCATAGGAATTCCTAAAGTCTGGACATCACCAACCATAATGTCACATTCAACAGGTTTTAATACTGAAAGAGTTGAAACGTCTGTGCAAACAACCAATAATGTTTCTGTTGGCTTAATATCTTCGATTTCGCCATAGAAGTTTGGAGTTTGTACCAATACACATGAAAATTCAGCAGTATTTGCTGGGATTTCATCAAACCATTCAACTTGGATAGAATTTGCTTGTGTGTATGTTTCAATAACTTTTTTATATTCGGGATTTAAAGATTTTGAAACAAGAACTTTATTGTGTTTTTTTATACGAACAGACATCAAAATTGCCTCAGCACAAGCAGTTGCTGCATCATAAACAGTAGCATTAGCAATATCCATGCCTGTTAATCGGCACATCATTGTTTGGAACTCATACATAACTTGAAGTGTTCCCTGAGAAATTTCAGGTTGATATGGTGTGTAAGCTGTATTGAACTCAAAGCGTTGAGCAATTTGAGAAATACAAGCTGGTACGAATTTGTTATAGAAACCTGCACCTAAAAAGCTTATGTAATCAGTGTTATTCTTTTTTGCTAATGATTTTACATAGCGTTGAGTTTCGAGTTCGCTTAATGCATCATTCAAATTTAAAGATTGCATACGAGCTTTCTCAGGTATTTGTTTAAATAAATCTTCTACACAATTTACGCCAATCTCAGCGCACATTTCTCTTTTTACTTCTTCATTATGTACTAAAAAATTATTCATTATTCCAATTCTTCTTTATAATCTGCGTAATCTAATAAGTCTGCTAATTCAGCATCTGCACCGGTTTTTTCAATTTTAACAAGCCAGCCTTTTTCATAACAATCTTCGTTAAGAGTTTCTGGAGCATCAGCGATAGCTTCGTTAACTTCAACGATTTTGCCACTTACTGGCATATAAATTTCAGATGCGGCTTTTACAGATTCAATAGTTGCAAAAGTTTCACCTTTGTTAAAACTTGCACCAACTTCTGGCAATTCAACAAAAACAATATCTCCAAGCTGTTCAATTGCATAATCAGTTAAACCAACAACACAATTAGCACCATCTTCTAATAAAAATTCATGAGATTTTGTGCATAAAATCTTTTCTGTAATACTCATCTATTATTTCTCCTTTTTAACTTTATTTCTTTTTGCTACAAATGGTCTTTTAACAACCTCTGCATCATGTAATTTTTCTCTAATCATAACTTGAACAACAGCTCCTGCGCAAATTTCTTTAATATTTTTTACATAAGCCATTGCGATGTTAGCATTCAATATTGGTGAAACTCCGCCACTAGTAATGATTCCGACTTTTTCGCCATTGTAATAAACTTCATATTCATGACGTGCGATTGATCGATCAAGCATTTTTATACCGATAAGTTTTTTGGTTGTACCGTTTTCAACTTGTTCCATAATGACTTTTTTGCCATTATACTCCTCAACTTTATCTTTCGGTACTGACCAAGATAATCCAGCTTCAATAGGTGTTGTTTGTTCGTCTAAATCATTTCCGTATAGAGGAAGAGCAGCTTCAAGTCTTAATGTATCACGAGCTCCCAAACCAATTGGCATCGTATTAAATTCTTTACCTTCTTCGAGTAACTTATCCCATAAATGTTCAGCATACTCATTAATTACAAGAAGTTCAAAACCGTCTTCACCCGTGTAACCAGTTCTTGAAATATACATAGGAATATTCAATAACTTGCTTTCAATTATAGTAAAAGATTCTTGATCTTCTGTGTATCCTAATTTGCGCATTAAATCAATTGCTTTAGGACCTTGAACAGCAATTAAAGATAAATTATGAGATTGGTTATCCAATATAACATCGTAACCGCGTTGATTAATTGACATCCAATTAATGTCTTCATCTACTCTTGAAGCATTGCATATAACAAGATAAGTTTGGTCTTTTAGTTTATAAATGATTAAGTCATCAATTAAACCACCTTCACGATTAGGAAGCTGGCAGTAAACAGCTTTACCGTCTGTTAGTTTTGAAATATCTTGAGGTACAATTTTATTCAAAAATTCAACTGCATCTTTACCAATAACAAAAACTTCGCCCATATGCGAAACATCAAATAAACCAATATTCTCACGAACATTTTTATGTTCTTCGATAATTGATGTATATTGAACAGGCATATGCCAACCTGCAAAATCTACCATTTTTGCACCTAGTGCAACGTGTTTGTCATGTAAATAAGTTTGTTTAACCATAATAAATTCTCTCCCCAAAACTATTGTCCGATTTTTGGAGTGAATTGTCAAGAGCTTATTATAATTCTTGTAGTTTTTTGTATAATTCGATTTGCTGGTCAGTTAAATCTTTAGGTATAATAATTTTAATTCTTGCATTTAAATTGCCGTAACCACCACCTTTTTTAGGCAAACCTAGATCTTTTAATCTTAGCATTTGACCAGTGGAGGTTCTTGCAGGAATTTTAATTCCGATTTTGCCGTGCAAAGTTTGGATATCTTTTTTACAACCTAAAACGGCTTCAGGTGGTGTAATTTCTATATCTTTCGTTAAATCTGTACCACTTAATTCATATTCACTGTCTTTCATATGTAAAACCAAGTACAGATCACCTTTTTGGCCGTAATCATCTGTTTTACCTTCACCTTTTACGCGTATTTTTTGACCTTCTTTTACATCGACAGGAATTTTTACTTTGATTGACTTTTGCTCAGAACGAACACCAGTCCCGCCACAAGCTGCACAAAAACCGTGTGGTGGGCATTGTTTACATCGTTCCATTTGATTAAATTTAACAGTTACGGGTTTTTGTTCAAACAAATCTTTTGCAGTTACATTAAAATTCATTGTGACATCTAAATCAGCACTTTTCTGAGGTTTGCGTTGTGCTCTTTGTTGTTGAGCACCACTAAAATCAAATCCTTCAAATCCACCAAAGCCACCGGTTTGTCTGGTTTGGCCACCTCCCATCATGTCACCAAATATCGAACTGAAGAAATCGGAAAAGCCTCCCATATCTTGTCCGCCAAAATTGAAACTTTGGAATCCTTGACCACCACCAAAATTAAAATTCTCAAATCCTGGAGGTGGAGTGAAGTCTGCTCCGCCTTGCCAATTTGAGCCTAAACTATCGTATCTTTGACGCTTTTGTTTGTCCCCCAAAACTTCGTATGCTTCATTTATATCTTTGAATTTTTCTTCTGCATCCTTTGTTTTATTTACATCAGGGTGATATTTTCTTGCTAATTTTCTGTAAGCTGATTTGATTTCGGCATCGCTTGCATCTTTTTTTATTCCTAATATTTCATAATAATCTTTGTATTTCATCGCTTTCTCCTATTATTATGATAATATAAAATTTTTTAAACAAGTGAATAATTAATTATTTTTTAATAAAAAAAGACTCCTTATTAGGAGTCTTTTTTACTTGGCTCTGCTTGGCTTATTAAAACATTAAGCCAGCTTCACGAGCTGCATCAGCCAAAGCTGCGATACGACCGTGATATAAGAAACCGCCACGATCAAATACTACGCATTCAACACCTTTATCTTTAGCTTTGTTTGCGATAGCTTCACCAACAACTTTAGCAGCGTCAATGTTACCACCGTGAGCTAATTTTTCTTTAAGGTCTTTATCAACTGAAGATGCTGAACAAATTGTTACTTTGTTTTCATCATCAATTAATTGTGCGTAAATGTGTTTAGTACTTCTATAAACTGCCAATCTTGGAAATTCAGCTGTTCCTGAAATTTTTGTTCTGATTGTTCTGTGTCTTTTTTGTACTTGTGGTTTTCTAGTTTTTTGTTTAATCATTTTTTTATCCTTTCGTTTTACCCAAACCTTCTTAAAGAACCACCTTTTAAGGGTTTATGCGGGCTTGTTATTATTTTTTACCAGCTTTACCAGCTTTACGTCTGATGTATTCACCTTCGTATTTAACACCTTTTCCTTTGTAAACTTCAGGTGGACGTTTGCCTCTGATTTCTGCAGCCACATCACCTACTGTTTGTTTGTTAGAACCTTTAACAGAGATTTTTGTGTTAGCTTCTACTGCAATAGTAATACCAGCTGGTGGTACAACAATTACAGGGTGTGAATAACCTAATGCTAGGTTAAGGTTGCTACCTTCCATATTAGCACGGTAACCAACACCAACGATTTCAAGTTTCTTTTCGAAACCTGTTTTAACGCCGTGTACTGCGTTTGCAATTAATGTTCTTGAAAGACCAAATAATGCGTTAGCTTCTTTTGTTTCAACGTTTCTAGAAACGATAATTTGGTTTTCTTCTACTCTAACTGCGATTTCTGGACGAACTGTAACTGATTCTTCACCTAAAGGTCCTTTTACAGTAACGTTTTGTCCGTCTATTTTTACCTCAACGCCTTGAGGAATTTCGATTGGTTTTTTACCTATACGTGACATTTTTATTTCTCCTTTGGTATATTTGTAATACTTATCAGATTTTTCTACCAATTATATCTGATATTTAATTGTGGCTCTGCTCGGTATGTTCTAAACCTCGCAATAAATGCCACCGCTCACGTTTGCAACGAAAACTCAACGTTTCCGTTGACGCACGTTCGTCTCTCACTGACGTTCGTGGCTCTGCTCGGTTAGTAGATGTAGCAAAGAACTTCGCCACCGATGTTTTCTTTACGAGCTTTTCTATCTGTCAATAAGCCTTTGCTTGTTGATACGATAGCTACACCCATACCACCTAAAACTTGTGGTAAATTTTTAGCTTTTGAATAGCTTCTTAAACCTGGTTTTGAAACTCTTTCAAGTTTTGTGATTACAGGTTTGTGGTTTGCATCATATTTCAAAGTGATTGTTAAAGATTTGAATTTGCCATCTTCTTTAACTGCAAAATCAGCAATGAAACCTTCTGATTTTAATAATTTAGCCAATTCTACTTTCAATTTTGATGAAGGCATAGAAACTGTTTCATGTGAAACAAGGCTAGCGTTTCTGATTCTTGTTAGCATATCTGCTATTGGATCTGTATTCATTTGAATTCCTCCGGACTTACCTACAGTTACAGGCAGTATCCTTTTATCTATTACACCACTTACTGAATTAATTATTGCTTTACTAGAAAGCGTATTTCAGCAGTCTGGAACTGTACAATCAATCTATCATGAAATATCTTTATTTACAAGTATTATTTTACATTTATATACAAAAAGACAGGATATTTATCCTGTCTTTTGTAATCAATTATAACTCTGTTAGGATTACCAGCTAGCTTTTGTAACGCCAGGCAATAAACCTTGGTGAGCCATTTTTCTTAAACAGATTCTGCAAAGACCGAAATCTCTGTGGAAACCGTGTGGACGGCCGCAGATACTGCATCTGTTATGAAGTCTTACAACAGGGTATTTACCTGCTGCTGCAAGTTGTCTTCTTTTTTCTTCTTTGTTCATCATCGCTTTTTTAGCCATGAATTTCTCCTTTATGTTGTGTTGTAATTATATTCTAAACTATTTTTTGAAAGGCATTCCTAAGAGTTTTAATAATTCTCTTGCTTCGTCATCAGTTTCAGCTGTTGTAATAACTGATACGTTCATACCCTTAACTAAATCTACTTCTTCGTATGAGATTTCAGGGAATAATGCTTGTTCTTTCAAACCTAATGTGTAGTTACCACGACCATCGAAACTTTTTGAGCTTACGCCACGGAAGTCTCTGATTCTTGGTAATACTACGCAGATTAATTTTTGTAAGAAGTCATACATTCTTTCGCCACGTAATGTTACCATAGCACCAACCGGCATACCTTCTCTTAATTTGTAAGATGCGATTGATTTTTTAGCTTTTGTAACTACTGCTTTTTGACCAGCAATCTTTGTTAATTGTGCTTCAATTGCTTCAGCTATTTTTGAGTTGTGAGAAGCTTCACCTACACCCATGTTCAATACGATTTTGTGTAATCTTGGAACTTGGTGATCATTTGTATAACCAAACTTTTCTTTCAAAGCTGATTTTACTTCTTCGTTGTATTTTTTTCTTAAACTTTCTGTTTTTGTCATTTTTCTTTTCCTTTACTATTGGTATTAATGTCGTAAATTACTTTACACATTAAGCATCTAGCTGTTCTCCGCATTTTTTACAAACGCGAACTTTTTTACCGTCTACTACGTTGTGTTTAATTCTTGTAGGTTTTTCGCAAGCTGGGCAAACTACCATAACTTTTGATGCGTCCATTGGAGCTTCAAGTTTTACTAGTCCACCTTGAATTCCTGCAGCTGGCATAGGTTTTTGTGCTTTCGTAATCATGTTAGCACCTTCAACAGAAACTTTGCCTTCAGCAGGGTAAGCTTTTTTTACGTTACCTGTTTTGCCTTTGTCTTTACCTGCAATTACGATGACTCTGTCACCTGATTTTACATGTAAACCTTTTTTATTTTTGTCTGTCATTTTTCTTTTCCTTTATACTTTTGGATTAAATAACTTCCGGTGCCAATGAAACTATTTTCATATAACCTTTATCTCTTAATTCACGAGCTACTGGTCCGAAAACACGTGTTCCTCTTGGGTTACCATCTTTGTTGATAATTACTGCTGCGTTTTCGTCAAATCTGATTACAGAACCGTCATTACGTTTGATATCAGCTTTTGTTCTTACTACAACAGCTTTTACAACTTCACCTTTTTTTACAGCCATGTTAGGAGTTGCGTCTTTTACAGAAGCTACAATTTCATCACCTACTGCTGCAAATTTTTTGTTTGAGCTGCCCATAACACGAATACACAAAAGTTCTTTTGCACCTGTGTTATCTGCTACTTCTAATCTAGTTTCTTGTTGTATCATTTTTCTAATTTCCTTTGTTTAAAAAACTTTTACTATCGACCTCTCATTACTCATCGGTAATGTTGTCTTTCCTGAAGCCCTAGAAACCTAAAGCTTCAGGAATGCTAGTTACTATCTAGCTTTTTCTACTATTTCTGCTACAACCCAACGTTTGTCGCCAGAAATAGGTTTTGATTCAACGATTCTTACTACATCGCCTTCGTTACAAACATTATTTGCATCGTGTGCTTTATAGTTTTTGTTAGATTCGATGATTTTTTTGTATTTTGGGTGTGGATCGTATGATGCAACTTTTACAACTACTGTTTTGTCCATTTTGTTGCTTACCACTGTTCCTTGTTTTTCTTTTTTAGGCATTTTGAACCTCTTTTTCTTTTATAACTGTTTTTGCTTGAGCTATCAATGTTTTTGTTTTAGAAATCAATGCTGTGTTTTCTAGTTTGTGTGTTGAAAGTTGTAATCTGTAGTTAAACAAATCTTTCTTCCAACCTACGATTTGTTCTTGAAGTTCAGCAACAGTTTTTTCTCGCATTTCACTTAATTTCATTTTTATTTTCCTTATGCTTCTAATTTCGCTTTTTCTACTACTTTAACTTTGATAGGAAGTTTTTGAGCTGCAAGTTCTAACGCGTGAACAGCTGTATCTCTATCAAAATATTCTAGTTCGAATAGAATTCTGTTTGGTTTAACAACCGCTACCCAGTATTCCAAGTTACCTTTACCTGAACCCATACGAGTTTCAGCTGGTTTTGCTGTAATTGGTTTGTCTGGGAATATTTTAATCCAAACGTTACCGCCACGTTTGATTTCACGAGTCATTGCACGACGTGCTGCCTCGATTTGTCTGCTGGTAATCCAGCCAGGTTCTACGGCTTGAAGTGCATAGCTACCGAATTCAAGTCTTGTACCTCTTGTTTCAGTACCTTTCATTCTGCCTTTCATCATTTTGCGGTATTTTGTTTTTTTAGGCTGTAACATTATTATTTGCTCCTATTAATTAATTTTCAGTTTCTACTGCTTTGCGTCTTGGGCGTCTCATACCTTTTTCTTCGCCTTTGCCGCTTTTTGTTTTGATGTTTTGGTCTGCTTTTTCACCAGGCATTAAGTTGCCTTTGAAAATCCAAACTTTAACACCAATTTTACCCATGATTGTATCAGCTTCTGCAAAACCGTAGTCTACATCTGCTCTTAATGTTTGAAGTGGAATTCTGCCTTCTTTTGCCCATTCTGAACGAGCAATTTCTGCACCACCTAAACGACCTGATACCATAACTTTGATACCTTGAACACCTGATCTCATTGTTCTTTGCATTGCTTGTTTCATTGCACGTCTGAAAGCTACACGTTTTTCAAGTTGTTGTGCAATTGCTTCTGAAACTAATTGAGCATCAGCATCAATTCTAGCTACTTCAACTACGTTGATAATAACTGGTTTTCCAAGATATTTGCCTGTTTCTTGTTTTAGTTCTTCAATACCTTGTCCACCACGACCAACTACTATACCAGGTTTTGCTGTTACAACTGTGATTGTTGTATTTTGTGCTTTTCTAGCGATCAAAATTTTTGAAACGCCAGCTGCATATAGTCTTTTCTTTATGAATTTTCTTATTTTAGCATCTTCTGCTACGAATTCACCGTATTCTTTAACCTTTGCAAACCATGTGCTTACCCAAGGTTGAATAATACCTACTCTAAATCCGGTTGGATGTGTTTTTTGTCCCATTTTCGATTCCTTTATTACTTATTATCACTAACTTTTAAGGTAAGGTGTGAAGTTCTTTTCAACCTTTTGTAAATTCGACCTTGTGCTCTTGGTTTTCCTCTTTTGTATGAAACGCTTTCATCTGCATAGATTTCTGAAATTTTTAATGATTCAGCGCCTACACCGAATTGTTCTTGTGCGTTTGCTACAGCGGCTGTCAAGTTCTTTTCAACCACTCTTGCAGCAAAGTAAGGCATAAAACGTAACATATCTTGAGCATCTTTAACAGCTTTGCCTCTAACTTCATTGATTACACGACGAAGTTTTCTTGCTGTCATTTTAATATCTGTTTGTCTTGATTTTGCTTCCATTTTTAACTTCCTTATTTTCTTTTAGCAGTCTTATCAGAACCTGCGTGTCCTTTGTACATTCTTGTTGGTGCAAACTCACCCAATTTGTGTCCAATCATTTGTTCAGTTACATAAACTGGTACGTGAGTTTTTCCGTTGTGAACGGCAATGGTATGTCCTAACATATCAGGAATAATCATTGAAGCTCTTGACCAAGTTTTGATAACTTTATGTTCAGAGTTTGCATTCATTTTTTCGATTTTTGTTTGTAGAGCTTGTTCTACATATGGACCTTTTTTTAATGAACGTGCCATTAATTTCTCCTTTATTAATTTTGTGATTTTATTTATTTTATTAGCTCCCGAAACAAGTTCAGGATAAGATTCCCGTTGGTTTTACTTAAGTAAAACCACGGTTATCTTATTTTTTTCTTCTTCTAACGATTAATTTATTAGAAGCTTTATTAGTTTTTCTAGTTTTGTAACCCAATGCTGGTTTACCCCAAGGTGTTTTAGGGTGTCCACCAGGACCAGTTTTACCTTCACCACCACCGTGTGGGTGATCGCAAGGGTTCATTGTTACACCACGTACAGTTGGTCTGATACCCATGTAACGTTTTCTACCAGCTTTACCGATTTTCAAGTTTTTGAATTCAGAGTTGCCTAGTGTACCAACTGTTGCCATACATTCTTTTCTTACCATTCTCATTTCACCTGATGGTAATTTGATTGTTACGTAATTGCCTTCTTTTGCCATTACTTGAGCTGCGTTACCAGCTGATCTAACCATTTTACCGCCACGTCCAGGTGTCAATTCGATATTGTGAACAATTGTACCTAAAGGCATTAATTCTAATGGAATAGCATTACCAGTTTGTACAGGTGCTTCTGGACCTGATACAATAACGTCACCTACGTTTAAACCTTCTGGTGTTAAGATATATCTTTTTTCACCATCAGCGTAGAATACTAATGAAATTCTAACGTTTCTGTTTGGATCGTATTCAATAGTTTTTACTGTTGCTGGTACGCCAAATTTTTCACGTTTGAAATCGATTACACGGTATGCTCTTTTTACACCGCCACCTTTATGACGACATGTAATTCTACCTGTATTATTTCTTCCGGCTGTTTTTTTCAATGATTTTAACAATGATTTTTCAGGAGTTGATGTTGTAACTTCTTGGAAGTCACTTTTAATCATTCCTCTTTGTCCCGGAGATGTTGGATTAATTTTTCTAGTTGCCATTTTTATTTTTCTCCTTTTTTGGCTTTGTACTTCTGTGGGACTTGTGCCTTACGCCCCGTTTAGACTATGCTCCGATTAATTCTTCGATTGGATCGCCTTCGATTGTTACGATTGCTTTTTTAGAGCTGTCTGTTCTACCCAATTTATAGCCCATTCTTTTTGCGTGTGATGGCATATAAACTGTTCTTACTTTTTTAACTTTTCTTCCTGGAAAAGCTAGTTCAACTGCTTGTGCAATTTCAACTTTTGTTGCATCTTTGTTTACTTCAAAAGTATATTGACCTAAAGTTGTTGCACCTACTGATTTTTCGGTAATCAATGGTTTTTTGATTACATCATATAATTTTTCTGTGTTTGATCTTGCCATTATTGTAACCTTTCTGTTATATCGTTTACTGCAGATTCAGTCATTACAACAAAATCAGCTTCTAACAAATCTTTAACGTTTAAGTTTGAAGGTAAAATAATTTTTACGCTTGGAATATTTCTTGCTGATAATTCTAAGTTTTTGTTTTCATCAGCTTTTACATCTGCGATAATTAATGTTTTACCACTTACATTTAATGATTTTAATGCGCTAACCATTAATTTTGTTTTTGGTTCTGCGATTGTTGAAAAATCTTTAACAACAACTAATTGACCTTCTTTAGAAGAAAGAGCAGATCTTAAAGCTAATTTTCTAGCTTTTTGTGGCATTGAGAAACCATAATCTCTTGGTTTTGGTCCAAATACAACACCACCGCCTGCAAATAATGGAGAACGTAAAGAACCAGCTCTTGCACGACCTGTTCCTTTTTGTTTCCAAGGTTTTCTTCCGCCGCCAGCTACTTCAGCTCTTGTTTTCGCACATGCTGAACCTTGACGAGCATTGTTTAATTGTCTTCTTAATGCTAAGTGCATTACGTGTAAATTAGGTTCTACACCAAATACTTCTTTATTCAATGTAATTTCGCCTAATTTTTCTCCGTTTGTGCTTAATATTTCTTTTGACATTTTAATTCTTCCTTTATCTTATACTTACTGCCTGTTACCCCTTTCGGAAAACCGTTTTATTTGGCAACTCGGGATTTTTTAAACTTGTCTGTTTTGGGAGGTTTACCCCTCACCCGAATTTCTAAAACTCGCAATCTCGTTTTGAAATTCTTCCCTCTCCCTCAAGGGGCGAGGGTAAAAGCAAATTAGTTCCATTTTGTTCTTGTAGGAACGATAGTTACCAATCTGCCTTCGCAACCTGGAACTGAACCTTTTACTAAGATTAAGTTGTTTGCTGCGTCAACTCTAACTAATTTCAATTTAGAGATTGTAACTCTTTCATTACCCATGTTACCAGCCATTCTTTTACCTTTGATAACACGGCTTGGAGTTGTACCTGCACCGATTGAACCTGGTTCTCTGTGGTTTTTAGAACCGTGGCCCATTGGTCCTCTTCCAAAGTTCCATCTTTTTACTGTACCTTGGAAACCTTTACCAATTGATTTACCGGTTACGTCAACTTTTTCTACGTTTTCTAACACTGACAATTCAATTTTGTCGCCAACTTTATAATCTTGTGGGTTGTCAACTCTGAATTCTTGTAAGTGTCTGTAGTTGTTTAAACTGTTCTTTTTGAAGTGACCCAATTCAGCTTTTGTTAAGTGTTTTTCTTTAGCTGCGATTGTACCAACTTGGATAGCATTGTAACCGTCAGTTTCAACTGTTTTAACTTGAGTTACAACAGTTTCGTCAACTTTGATAACAGTTACAGGGATTGCCAAACCTTGTTCATCGAAGATTTGAGTCATTCCGACTTTTTTTCCTATTACACCTAGTGTCATATTTTTACCTTTCCTGCTCGTCCTACTTGGTGCAGACATTATTCTGCCCCATTTCGGAGTTGCATCTTTCTCTTGCGAGCGCTACGTTTGTGTCTCTAACTTTACCTTTTGAGGGCTTTCACCTCTGTGACTTTCGTCACCCCATCGCTTTGGATGGCCGCAGTTCACATTATTATGCATAATGCTATTAAATTTTCAATGTTTTGCTAGTGATTAAAGTTTTACTTCAATATCTACACCAGCTGGTAAATCTAATCTGCTTAACTCTTCAGTTGTCTGTTGAGTTGGTTCGTATATATCGATAATACGTTTGTGTGTTCTTAATTCAAAATGTTCACGAGATTTTTTATCAACGTGTGGTGAACGAAGAACGCAATATATACGTCTTTTTGTAGGTAAAGGAATAGGGCCAGCTACTTTAGCGTCAGTTCTTTTTGCTGTTTCTACGATTTTGTCTGATGATACGTCAATAAGTTTGTGATCGTAAGCTTTCAAACAAACTCTGATTCTTTGTCTTTTAGTACTACTTGCCATGTGCATTCCTTTTTCTTTTTATGTGTTACACGTACAGAAAACCCTTACGGGGCCTGCTATTTGCCTGAAAATGGCTATATATTTCGGCTATTTTCCAAGCATATCAATCGTAAAACAAACATACTTGCCTGTCAACAATGATTTTTTGAATTTGTTAATATTTGTTAATACGTAGATTTAATTAATAAAAAAAAGAGAAAACAAAGTTCTCTTTTTTTATTAATTTCATTTCTCATTTTAGAAAACGGAAATTATTTTTTTGATTTTTTCTGTGAATTTTTCTTTTCGCATTCGATATCGTCAGAAAATTCGCATTCATTACAGTCTCCACAAATTTCTTTATTTGGAAATTCTTTTACAACTGTTTCTTCTTTTTCGGTTTCTTCAACAGAATCTTCAGATTCTTCCTCTGTTTCTTCTATTGTTTCTTCGTTTTCTTCAGCGATTTCAGTGTCTTCTTCTGATTCTTCCTCAGCTTTTTTAGCATCTTCTTCTGCTAGAGCTTGTTCAATTTCTTCTTCGTCTTTCGCTCTGATTACAGGGATTGAAAGCATTAAAGCCATTTGATCGCCTTCTTGTTCAAGATTGAGTTCCAAAGCTTCTTTGTCCATTTCCAAATATTTAGAAAGAAGTTCAACCAACTCACCACGCATTCTTTCTAAAATTTGAGGTGTTAAGTTTGTTCTATCTTGCATCAATACTACACGAAGTCTGTTACAAGCAACGTCTTTTGCGCTTTCTCCTTCTTCAGCTTGGCGGAAGAAGCCTAACAATTTATTATATAGTTCTGTGAAAATATTATCTCTCATCTTACTTCTCCTTACCAACTAAACCTTTGAAGAATTTTTTAACTCTTGCAACAACACTTGTTTCTTCTTCTAAGTTTAAAAATTCAACTTCTTCACCGATAATTCTTCTTGCTACGTTCATATAAGCACGGCCAGCAAGTGATTTTTCATCATTAACAATCGGTTCACCTTTGTTTGTTGAAGTAATAATACCTGTATCTTCAGGGATAATACCGATAAGTTCAGCTGAAAGAATTTCAACAACGTCTTCTACGCTCATCATATCATTTGATTTGATAAGGTTTGGACGAACTCTGTTTAATAATAATTTATAAGATTGAATTTCTTCTTTTGCCTCTAATAGACCAATAATTCTATCAGCGTCACGAACAGCTGACATTTCAGGAGTTGTAACAACAATCGCTTCTGTTGCCCCTGCTACTGCGTTTTGGAAACCTTGTTCAATACCAGCTGGACAGTCAACCAAGATAAAATCAAAATCTTTTTTAAGTTTTTCGCAGATATCTTTTAACTGTTCTTCTGTAACAGCTGTTTTATCTCTTGTTTGAGCCGCTGCTAATAAACAAAGATTAGGGTTCTTTTTATCTTTTACTAACGCTTGCTTAAGTTTGCAACGTTCTTCTACTACGTCTACTATTGTGTAAACAATTCTATTTTCTAAGCCTAATAGCAAATCAAGGTTACGTAGACCCAAGTCTGTATCTATCATAACTACTTTATTGCCTGCTTTTGCTAGTGCTGTACCGATGTTTGCGTTGGTAGTTGTTTTTCCTACACCGCCTTTACCGGATGTGATTACGATAACTCTACCGCTCATGTATTTCTCCTTAGTTCTCTAATAATTTATTTATAATAATATTCTTTTTAAATACTCTTGCTTCTTCAGGAACAAATTCATTTGTTTTTTGAACAAATGGAGTATTTACTCCATCAGGGCGTCTTGCAAAGACATCTGCAATTCTGAGTTGAATTGCGTGCATTTTTAATGCACGAATTCTTGCTTGAGAATTACCTTCGCTTCCTGCATGTGCTATACCGCCAAGAATCCCCCAAACTGTTATGTCGCCTTTTGCAATTATTTCAGATCCAGGATTTACATCTCCAACTATAACTAAGTTGCCGTCAGATGTAATACTTTGTCCTGAACGTATTGTTTTCTTTAAATATAATGTAGGAAGTTTTTCAGCTTCAGCTCGCATTGCAATAACTTCTTCAGTTTCTTCTTCTGCAACTTCGTAGTGGCTTTCTTCAACTTCTTTTACTTCTTTTTCTTCTTCAGCATCGAAATCGTTGTCGCCGAAAATTTTATCTAATGCATTTTCAACTTCTGGATTAACTTGTGTTTCCATTTCAAAATCAGGAGCTTCAACGATATTTTCTAATTCTGAAATTTCGATTTCAAGCGCCTTTGCGGAATCAATTGTTTCTTCTGAACTAGTACTTATGAATTCAATTTCTGAATCCATTGATTCTACAAGTGCTTTGATACTTGTAAGTTCAGTTTGTGTTAATGCTACGCTACCAAGTTTCAAACAAACTTGTTTATTTTGAGCTTCTGGAATATCTAAAATACGTGATAATTCATAAATAATTTCAGAAGTTTTTCTTGCGTTGCTTAAGTCAACGATAAAACCGTTTTCGATATATCCCTTATCCATCTTTTCCCTTCCATCATGGTTATATAGACATGACATTACACGAAAAAGATTTTTCCCGCAATGAAATATTTCGAATTGTAATAATTATTTATGCAAAAATTGATTCGTTAACGCATTTTTTGGCAACACGTTGGTCTAATTCAGTTTTAGTAATTTGACCGTCTTTGTTTGCATCCAAACCTTTGTTCCAAGTGTAGTATTTTTCGTTGCTAGTTGTCAAAACATCGCGTTTTGCCCTTCCTGGAAGAAATACTAATGCGTATAAATCTCCTCCAGATAATTTCGCAGATGAACTAAAACCAGCAGATTTCTTGTTTTGAACAAGGAATTTTTCTACATAGTCTAGTTGTTCTAAAGGCGTCATAGCCTTTAATGCAGCGGTCGATGTTCCTAAACCTTCTGCAGTTTTAGGCATAAATTGAATTAACCCAGTTGCTCCACCATGAGGGTTTACAGCTTTTGAATTTAGGCCCGATTCAGAATTCATTACACCCAATAAATCTCTGTAATCACAGTTGATTTTGTTAGCAATTTCTTTGACTCTTGCTAAAAATTCAGGGCCTAAACCTTTTGCTGATACGTTCAAAGTCGCTCTTCTTACAGGATCTTCACTTCTTGAGGTACTTCTTGTTCTTGTTGTGTTAATTGAGGAATTTCTATTTAAAAAATTGAAAAAATTTGTACTAGAACTACCAACTGTAGAGTAAGTCGGTTGTGTTGAAAAATTTGAAAATGCTGGTAGTTGTGGCACAGAATAAAGATTGTTATGCATTAAACTTCCAGAAAAAATATTGTTTGAGAAAATATTTGAAGATAAAAAGTTTAATGGATTGTTAAACGAGAAATTAGGCATTGCAAAATTGAATGAATAATTTGGCATAAAATAGTTGTTATTCATCATAAATGGATTATTAAAGTATCCGCCATAGCAAAACATAATATATCCCCAATTCCCCGTATTTATATAAAGTATTTTGGGTTTAAAGAATTGCCTTAATTGTTAATATATGTTAATAATTATTTTGCTTAAATTAAGAATATAACACTTGTTTGTTATATGATAACATTTGAGGGACAGAGATTATTATGTTTAATGAAACCAAAACTCACGAAATTACAGTCGACGTAGTTATTTTAACTTTAAAAAATAACTCGCTTCAAGTGCTGTTAGTTAAGCGTTTGAATGAACCTTTTAAAGATAAATGGGCAATCCCAGGTGGTTATGTTAGATTATCTGAAAATTTAGACCAAGCGGCTCTTAGAATTTTGAAAGAACGTACAAATGTAGATAATATTTATCTTGAACAATTATATACATTTGGTGATCCGCTTCGTTATCCAAATGCAAGAGTTATTACTTGTGCATATTTTGCTTTGGTTCGCGCTGAAGATTTAAATATTTCTATTTCAGAAAATCTTACTTGGCACAAAGTTTCAGATTTGCCAGCTTTAGCATTCGACCACAAAGAAATCATTGAATATTCATTGAAACGTACTCGTGAAAGATTAGAACTTTGTCCAGTTGCTTATCAATTATTGAATGAAAAATTTACGCTTACTGAAATGCAAAAAGCTTATGAGTTGATTATGACTAAAAAACTAGACAAGCGTAATTTTAGAAAAAAAGCTTTAGTAACTGATGGTTTAATTGAGCTTGATGAATATACAAAATCATCATCAAAAAGGCCAGCAAGATTATATACGTTTGAGAATATTACACTAAACTCAAAACGTGCACATTTCATTTCTAAGAAAAAGGAGAAAAAGTAATGGTAACATGCGTTTGGGCAATCCAAATTATTTCAGCATTGTTTTTAATAATATTGATACTTATGCATTCGCCAAAAGGTGATGGAATTGCAGGTATAGGTGGCGCTTCTCAGCTTTTCAGTTCTCAAAAAAGTGCTGAGAAAGGTTTGAATAAAGTGACAGGAATTGTTGCTGCTACATTTATTATTTGCACTTTCTTATTAGGATACGGTATTATTAAATAGATGAAAGAATCAGAAATATTTTCCCGCAACGAGTTGTTTTGGGGCGCTGAATTTCAAAAAGCGCTAAAGGATAAACACGTTGCGGTTTTTGGTCTTGGTGGTGTTGGTGGATATTGTGCTGAAGCTTTAGCTCGTTGTGGAGTTGGAGAACTGACCATTGTTGATTTTGATACTGTGTCCCAAACAAATATAAATAGACAAATCGTTGCATTAAATTCAACAATTGGGCATAAGAAAACCAAACTTTTTGAAAATCGTCTTAAAGATATTAATCCTGATATTAAATTGAATATAATTGATGATTTTTACACTAATGAAAATATAAAAGCAGATTTTGTTGCAGATGCTATTGATACAATGCGTTCAAAAATTTCCCTACTTGAAAATTGTATCAAAAACAGTATCCCTGTTGTTAGTTCAATGGGTGCTGGTAATAGGGTAGATCCGACAAAGTTGTATATTTGCGATATTAAAGATGTAGAAGATAAAAATGCACCGTTTGTTTCAAATGTAATTTATCAACTTAAAAAACGTAATATTGAAACGGGCATTACAGTTGTTGCAAGTCGAGAAAAACCATCAGTAAAAGAAAAAATTTCAGAAATAGAAAGAATTTCCACTAATTCAGGTGAAGAAATAGAATTTACAAAAATTATTCCTGCATCTACACCATTTGTAGCTTGCGTGGCTGGAATTTATATGGCATCATACATAGTGCAAGAATTTAAGAAGGAGCATGGAAATGGTTAATATTCTCGTTACTGGTGCAACTAAAGGAATAGGAAAAGCTATTGCACAAGAGTTAAAATCAGTTGGCAATGTTTATGTTACTGGGCGTAATGTTGAAGCGTTAAGGGAGTATAAAAACTATTGCGTGTGTGATTTAGCGGAAGATATAGATATATTAGAGAGTTTTATTGCGGATAAAAAAATAGATATATTAATAAATAACGCCGGTGAATATATTTATGGTGGTATTGATAATATGACAGACGAACAGATTGAACATATTTTTGCCGTGAATGTTATTGCGCCTGTAAAATTAATTGCAAAAGCAAGTGTTAATATGAAAGAAAAAAAATGGGGCAGAATTGTAAATATTGGTTCAATTTCAGGTGTAATGGGTGAAGCAAATGCAAGTCTTTACTCTGCGACAAAAGCTGGCATGGTAGGATTAACAAGAGCCTTAGCATTGGAATTGGCGCAATACAATATAACAGTTAATACAGTAAATCCTGGTTGGGTTGACACTGATATGGGAATGAACTCAGTAGAACTTTCGGAATTTTTTAAAGATGAAATTATTGAAACTATTCCACAAAGACGATTTGTAAAACCTGTAGAAATTGCAAAACTTGTTAAGTATTTAATTTCCGAAGATGCAAAAGGTATTACAGGACAATCAATTAATCTTTGCGCTGGTTTGAGTGTTGGTATATAATAAGTAGTAACATAACAAACAGGAGGACATTCACCCTCCTGTTTGTTACTAATGATATTGAAAGAAATTTTGCATAACAAAAAGGAAGGTAGTAATACCTTCCTTTTTTATTATCGGTGCAAAAATTGTATCTTATGTTACTTATTTTAAATTTGATATTATTCTATACATAATGCATAGGAATCTTGGGTGCTACGATCCATGTTGCCAGTAAAACTGGCTGCTGAAAGAGAAAAGCCTAGGTTGCTAACTCCTTCCTCAGAACCTGGGAACTCTTTATTTGACCAAATAGAAAAATATAAACCAATGTAAGAGACTGTGGAGTGTTTAAACCCTAAAGATTGTACTTTATTGGTGTCCTGACAATTTGTGTATTCAGGACATTGGAGTGTTCCATTATAGACAAAGAACGCTATATCTTTTAATTGTTCTTCTGTTGGCATTTTAGATATCCCACCACATTCTTTTACTGCACCAGCCCAGTAATCATAGTCAGAGCTATATGAACATAAATTTATGCCTAAATCGCCTTTAAGAGATTGACATTCAGCTGAAGTTATAGGAGTTGGCTTAAAAGGTGCACTAAATTTAGTACCACCAATTTTAAACGCATATAACTTATTAACATTAAGCATTCTTAAATCTTTATTAGATTGATTAGGACTTTTAGCTCCAGAAGTATCATAAATCATAGAGATACAACCCGTACCAGTAATTTGGTTAGAATAAGGATCTTGTTTACAAGTAGGATCATAAGCTAAAACAGCAGCAACCCCGTTTGCAAATTGAACACCAACAGTATTAGTACCATATGGTTCTTTTCTTAATTTAGATGAATCGGTAAATGTAGTTATGTCCATAGTTTCAGTTTCAGGGAAACCGTAAGTAAAAGTTTCAGGGAAACATTTTTCTAATTCAGTATTATCACAAGTTTTAAGAATTTTTATGTGTTTTTTTAATTCATCAACAAATGCTTCAGTTGTAGTGTAACCAGCAAGAGTTTGTTGAGTGTTCATAACTTTTAAAGCTTCTTCTAATTTTCTTTCAAAAACAGTAGCTGAAGTGCTCCAAGATTTAGCTTGGTAATTAGCCACAAGAGTTGGAATAGTCATAGCAGCAACTACACCGATGATACCTAGGGTTATTAATACTTCCGCTAAAGTAAAACCTTTTTTCATATTTCTCTCCTTGTATAAATTACGTTTCATAGTGTAGCATTTTTTTTGAGCTTTGGCAATAAATTAAGACTAGCAAAAAATATTTTTTTTGTGTATTATGTTTTTCATAACCCTATGGAAGATAAAATGCAAGGACTTATTGAAAAAGAACTTTCTTGTCAAGACAAGATATTAAAGCCTGATTTTAATTCAAAAACAGGTCGTGAACTTTTGGCATTTTATCTTCAAACTAAATTTAAACAGATTTTGGCTTTTGATAAAAAATATTCATCTCCGATTTTTAGAGAAGTGAATCCAGATTTTATATCAAGATTTTCAAGAAGGCTAATCAATACTCCAGAAAAAAGATTTTTAATTAGTATTACGGGTGAATCTGCTGCTGGAAAATCAACAATTTGTCGAGAAATTACAAAAGTTATTGAACAGTTGGCAATGCCAGTTACTATTTTAAGTACTGATAATTATTTTAATGACATCTCAACTTTAATTGCCAAGCATGGTACATTCGATAATTTGCGTGATAGTGGTTATGATGTTGATGCCCCAACAAGTTTTCAACTTGATGTTTTAAAAAGTGATTTGGAAGATCTAGCAGATGGGTTGGATATAAAATCTCCAATGTATTTGCCGAATGGTACAGGTGTTTCAATGCCAAAAGCTATTGATGTTCCATCGTCAAAAGTAATTATTGTTGAAGGTATCGCAACAATGTTTGGTGATGTCAAAGATGTTTTTGATGTAAAAATTTACGTTGAAACTGATGATGAAATCAGAAAAAAATGGTTTATTGATAGAGCTGTTGAAGAAAGAAATCAAGATGTTGAAAATGCTCTTAAGCATTGGGCTTATATTTCAGAAGCAGGCGAAAAGTATGTTAAACCTCATCGTAGAGAAGCTGATATGGTTTTGAATGGCAAAGCTGATTTAAAATATTTTGCTCAAATTCTTGAATATATTCATACTATTACAAATAATTTTCAATAAATATTAACGTTTTTTGCTTTCTTGCCCTGATGTTTATCGTGTGTTAAAATATTTATGCTAAATTGTGTATTCTAATTAAAAAAGAATTAAATACACTAAATAACTGATACGTTAATTATAAAATTCAATTATAATTCTTTATAATGAAGAAGGTGTAATGTGGAAAGAGAGCAAGTGGACATTATAAATAAAATTAATGAAAAGCTGGATGAAGTTTTTAGCCCAAACGGTAAAAAAGTATTTTTGGTGCTGTTTTGTATTGCTATTGTGGCAAGTGCAGCTTTTGCTTTTACGTTTAAGCCAGCACAGAAAGCTACGGCTCCTGCTATACAACAATCTAAGGCTCCGCAACCAGTTCAAGATGTTGTAGTTCCAGAGCAAAAAAGGGTTGCACAGGTCGTAGAAGAAGAAGTAGAAATAGAAGTTTTGGATAAATCTGAAACAAAAATGGTTACATTGGGTGTCATGAATTCTGGACGTGCAAATCCATTTATGCCAACTAGTGAAACCTACACAAATTTAAGAAGATATGGGCTTGAATTGATGGCACCTCCAGAAACTATTGCATCTGATGACGCAGAGGCTGTAAAAGTTGTTGCTACAAAGGTTTCTGGTATTATGTATGAGCCTAAAAATCCATCTGCGATATTAAATATTGATGGTGAAGATTTTTTGGTTAGGACTGGTGATTATATAAATAATTATAAAGTTCTTTCTATTGATAAAGATATAGTAACAGTACAATTGGGGGTAAATGTTCATAAAGCGAAAGTCGGTGAAATTATCTCTGAAGAAACAATTAATCATAATACAATATATGATTTAGAAAATAAATTTGGCGGATCAAAAAGATAAGGGTACAGAAATGAAGAATAAACTTTCACAAAAAATTATTTCAAGTTTGATGTTAACTGTGTTTGTATTTTCAAACACAGCAATGTCTGTTTTGGCTTTAGAAGAAAAGCCAGCATTAAGAACAACACCGGCTGTCGATACTGTTCGATTGAGAGCTGATATTGCTATTACTGAAGCAAACGAACCAATCAGCCTTAGCCTTAGAGATTCAGACGTGCAACAAGTGCTTAGAATGTTTGCTGACAAAGCTGGTATGAATATCATTTTTGACGAAAGTGCATCAGGAAAAAATATAACACTCGATTTGGTTGATGTGCCTTTGAATTCAGCATTTGACCTTGTTATGAGTGTTGCGGGTATGAATTATGTTGTGGAAGATAACACGCTTATCGTATCAGCAGTAGGAACAGAAGTTACTGCAGCAAAACAAGAAATTACCCTTATCCCTGTAAAATATATTGATGCAAATGCTATGGCAGAGTTTTTAAATAAAAATATTTTCACTATGAAAAAACCTGGTCTGTCAAGTTCTGAAATTGTTACTGTTAACCCAATGACTAATGAATTATTGGTATTCGGTACAAAAAATGACGTTGCGATTGCTCAGAAAATAGTAGAAAAATTTGATAAAAAACCTCTTTCTAAATCAATTAAAGTTAGTCATACAACACCTGAATTAATGGCGAATTTGGTTTGTGAAATGCTAATTCCTGCTACATCAGGTTCGACTGGCGGTGCCGCAAGTATTTCGGGTGTTATGACTGGTGCTGCAAGTGATTTGGAAATGGGCGGTGGAGAAGTTGCTTGTAAAGTTGGCGGTAGTTCTTCTGGTTCAATTGCATCTATGCCATTCCAAAGCTTAATTATTTCATATTTTACACAACAAGGTACTATTGGTATTTTGGGTGGGTCTGAACATCAATTAGAAATGATTAGCGAATTCATTACAGAAAATGATAGAAGACAACCGCAAGCTTATTTAGAGCTTTCTATTATTGAATTGAATGAAAGCGGTAGTAAAGCTTTACAAAATACTTGGCAATACTTAAGCAAAAACTTTACATTTAACTATGCCGATGGTTCTTCTGGTAACCATACAGCATATCCGATCTTCTTTAATGGAAATAATTATGGTTATATTGAAAGCCAAAAAGATGGTGAGCAATATACAGTTAATAAGTACACAGGTCCAAGTTCTTTAACTTATGCAATTAATTATTTAGTTGAAAATAAAAAAGGACGTGTAGTTGCAAATCCTCGTATTTTGATTACAAATGGTCAGGAATCAACTATTGACTTAACTTCAGATTACGTAAAAACAGTTACATCACAAGTGTTGGAAACTTCATTATCTGCTGCAACACAAAGAACATATGAAATTGGCGATGATAATGGTATTAAAGTTACTGTAACACCGTTTATAAGTCCTGATGGATATGTAACTTTAAATATAAACCCTGACTATGCTACTATTGCCAGCCAAGTTACTACTCTTTCAGAAGCTGGTACACAAGATATCCAAGCTACATTATTACAAAGAAGAAACTTAGAACTTAAAAATGTTCGAATCAAAGATGGTGAGACTCTTGTAATAGGTGGTATGATTCGTGAAGACGAACAAAAAACAATTAAAAAGATTCCTGTATTAGGTGACTTGCCAGGTATTGGAATGTTTTTCAGATCTACAACATCTTCAAAAAGTAAAGAAGAAATGATTATTATGATTACTCCAAAAATAATTGTTGACTCTGATGATGTTGTTAGAACAGAAACTACTCTATAAACTACAAAATAAAAAATGAATGAATTACTTAATAGACTAAAAAATAGCGTTAATAAAGAAATACTTAACCACATAGATGAAGCACTAATGGAACAAAATAAATTTGTTCCTATTAGTGTAAAGGACAAATTTTTATTTGTTGCGGTTAATTCAACGTCTAATAAGGAAGTAATAAATAAGATTTTAAAGGAATATTTTCCATATCAAATTAAATTTATTCAGGTTCCTGACGCTGATTTATTAGAGTTAATTTCAAGTTTAAAAAGTAATGTTGTAAAAAATAGTATTGACGAACATGATGAAAAGCAAATAAAACTTGGTGAATTATTAATTCAAAAAGGTTTTATTACAGACGTACAGTTGCTTCAAGCATTAGCTGAAAGTAAACGTCAGAAAATGCCGATTGGTTCGACTTTATACAAATTAGGTTTTATTTCACTAGATCAGTTGAAATCTATTTTGCATATACAAACTGGTTACGATTTGGTAAGTAATGAACAGCTTGCTAAACAAGAAAAGTTTGTAAACATTTTGCCTGAAGATTTTATTAAAGCAAATAAAATTATACCGATTGCATCTGATGGTAAGACTCTTACTTTAGGGGTTGTAACTCCTGTTAAGCCAGATGTTTTGAAAGAAATTATTTATTTAACAGGACAAAATCCAAAACAATTGATGATGACGCACTATGAATTTGAAAATTCATTGGAAACATTCTTTAGTGCGCAGAAAAAAGAAACCCAAAAAATTATCGAACAGATTGAAACAGAAGCTGCTCAAATTGAAGTTGAAGAGAGCTTGTGGGAACAAGTTGATGCCGAATTGAGAGATTCTACAGGCTCTGTTGCAAAATTTGTAAACCAAATTATTACTAATGCTATTGATAATAAGGTATCAGATATTCACATTGAACCTAGATTAGAAGGTTATATTGTTCGATATAGAAAAGATGGTATGTTGCAAAAAGTTCTAGAAATTCCAAGTAAAGTTGAATCTTCTGTTATTGCGCGTTTCAAGGTAATGTCTAGAATGAATATTGCTGAACATAGAAGACCTCAAGACGGTACGTTCTCAATAAAATATAAAAAAAGTTCTTATGATTTCCGTATTAACACATTGCCAGTTGGTGCTAAAGAAAAGATGGTTATCCGTGTTCTTGCTCCAGCGGTTAGTTTGAATGCTTCAGATAGAAAAATCAATTTGGTTGGTGCTGTAGAATCCGACTTGGCAAAAATTAAAGATATGGTAAGTTGTCCAAACGGTATAATTTTAACGTCAGGTCCTACAGGTTCAGGTAAAACAACAACACTTTATTCTGTGTTAAAAAGTTTAAACGATGAACACGTTAACATTACAACAATTGAGGACCCGATAGAAATCAAGTTAGAAGGTATTAACCAGTCACAAATCAACCCTAAGGCTGGTATCACATTTGCATCTTGTATGCGTGCGATATTAAGACAAGACCCTGATATTATCCTAGTTGGTGAGATTCGTGACTATGAAACGTTGGAAATTGCTATTTCAGCGGCGTTAACTGGTCACTTAGTTTTAAGTACAGTTCACACAAACTCAGCAGCGGCAACTGTTACTCGTTTAATTGAAATGGGAGCAAAAGATTATCTTGTTTCGTCAACCTTGTCAGGTGTAATTGCTCAACGTTTGGTAAGAAGTCTTTGCCCAGATTGTAGAGAACAATACTTCCCAACATATGAAGAAGCAAGGCAAATAGTTGTAGGTGAAGAAAATATTCAAAAAATGATGAAAACTCCAATATACAGAGCAAAAGGATGTAACCATTGTGACTTCTCTGGATACAAAGGACGTTTAGGTTTGTATGAAATTATGCAAATCACAAAGGAAATTAAAAAATTGGTAGCACAAGGCGCTCACGATTTGGAAATTGAAGAAGCGGCAGTGCAAAATGGTATGACAACATTGAATCAATCTTGTTTGAATCACATAATTAACGGTCGAACAACAATTGATGAATTTGTTCGTGTATTAGGTATTGTAAGTGAATAGCAGGTAACGAGATGGCTATATATAATTATACAGCATTAAAAGACAATAAAGATATCGTAAAAGGTAAAATCGAAGCTGCGAGCCCTCGTGAGGCGAGAGAAAATGTTCGTAAATTAGGCTTTATTCCTACAAAAGTGGAAGAAGAACAACAGCAAAAGAATTCTCAAGAGGCTACAAAAGAAGTAGCTGCTGGCAAAAAGGCCAAAATGCCAAAATTAAATTTGCAAGATAAGATTGATTTTACTTCGACATTGCAAATTCTAGCTCAATCTGGTATTCCAATTATCGAGTCATTGTTATTCATTGAAAACGATGCTGCAAAATTAAAATTAAGACTTGTAGCGCAAGAATTAAGACGTCAGATTATGAATGGTGGTACGTTCTCTGACACAATTGCAAAATATCCGGCTCAATTTGGCCAAATCTATATTGGTTTGTGTAAAGCCGGTGAAGATTCTGGTGAATTGGAAAAAACTTTAGAGCGTTTGTTGGAACTTTTAAATAAGCAAGCTGCAATTAAAAGTAAAGTTGTCGGTACGTTAATGTATCCGATGTTTGTAATTGTTTTGGCTGTGTTAATTGTACTTGTCATGTTAATGTTTGTATTCCCAGTATTTGCTGACATGTTTGATACTATGGGTAAAGAATTGCCGTGGATTACGCAAAAATTGATGGATGCAGGTATTTTCCTAAAAACATATTGGTACACTGTTCCATTTGGTATTGGTGCGGTTGTAGGTTTTATAGTATTCTTATTTAGATGGCAAACAAGTAAAAGAAAGATTGATGAATATGTTTTAAAAATTCCAGTGCTTTCAGATTTAATGCAGTTTTCGGATTTTTCAAACTTTATTGCGGTTATGCAAGTTGCTTATGATGCGGGTGTTCCAATTGTTGAATGTTTGTACTTGGCGAACTTAACTTTGACAAACTATGTATTGCAAACAAGGATTATTTCAGCAACTGGTAAAGTTCAACAAGGTCAACACTTGTCATCTGCTTTAAGGACAAGTCGTGTAATGCCAAAGATGATTTTGTTTATGATTGCAACAGGTGAACAATCAGGTCGTTTGGGTGATATGCTTGCTCAGGCAACAAGTTATATTGATAAAAAATTAGATAATATTATTGATACAATGACAAAAATGATTGAGCCAATAATGCTTATAGTAATTGGTAGTATCGTACTTGTGTTAGCATTGGCATTATACTTACCACTATTTGGTTCTTATATGTCAACTTAGAAAGAGGAATTAATGGGAAAGACTATAGTAATAACAGGTTCTACATCAGGAATTGGTAATGCGTTAGTAAAGTACTTTGCAAAAGACAATAAAGTTTTTGCTGGATACCGAAATGAGCAGCATGTAAAATCTTTGGAAGACTTAGGGGTAACACCTTTTTATATTGATATGACCAGTTCAGATTCAATTAGACAAGCTGCTGCGTTTATAAAGTCGCAAACTGACAAAATTGATACTTTGATAAATGTAGCTGGATGCGTGGTAGCAGGAGTTATTGAAAATCTGGAAGTCGACAGAATCCGTCATCAGTTTGAAGTTAATACGTTTTCACATTTGGACTTTACGCAAAACCTTTTAGATTTGTTAGAGAATGGCAAAATTATTAATATAAGTTCAATGGCAAGTTTTGGCGTATTTCCGTTCGTAGGTCCTTATTGTGCATCCAAACGTGCTTTAGATATTTTATTTAATTCATTTGTTAATGAAACAAAACGAAATATAAAAGTTGTTTCAATTAAGCCAGGTGTCATTGCTACTCCTCTATGGGAAAAATCAATTAATATCAATGAAAAATCGATTAATAACTGCGACGGCTATGAAAATGAAATGAAATTTATGGTAAAAAATGCGCGTAAAAACCAAGAAAAAGGATTAGACGTAAATGAAGTTGTTAAATTGATTGTAAAAATTGATTCTATGGCAAATCCAAAACCGTCATACACTGTTGGTAAAGATGCAAAAGCTGCTGAAATAATTTCACACTTGCCACAAGGTTTAATTAATAAATTAGTACAGTTTAATTTAAAAAGACGCGTGAATTCATAAAACTGTAACAACAAAGTCGTCTTTGCTTGAAATAGAAATTTGTCTGTGGTATTCTTTTTGTGCTGAAATATAGAAAGAAGGTAAGAATATGGCAGAAGTTAGAGTTAGAATTGCACCGTCACCAAGTGGTAATTTGCACGTTGGTACTGCAAGAACTGCACTTTTTAATTATTTGTTCGCAAAGAAAAATAATGGTAAGTTTGTTTTAAGAATTGAAGATACTGATGCTGAAAGAACATCTCAAGAGTATGTTGATAACATTTTCGATTCTCTAAAAGCGTTGGGTTTAAATTGGGATGAAGGTCCAGATGTAGGTGGTGAATATGGCCCTTACACTCAATCTGAAAGATTTGATATTTATCCTAAATTTATTCAAGAACTTTTAGACAAAGGTTTCGCTTATGAATGTTTCTGTACTCCAGAAGAATTGGAAGCAGAAAAAGAAGAAGCAACTGCTAACAAAAAAGCATATGTTTATTCTAAAAAATGTGAAAATTTAACAGAAGAGGAAAAAGCAAAACTTAGAGCTGAAGGCAGAAAACCTGCAATCAGATTTAATATTGCAAAAGCTCAAAAAGCATTCCACGAAACTTCTATCTTGGAATACGAAGACCTTGTAAAAGGCAAACTTCACATGGATACAGATTTGATCGGTGACTTTGTAATTATGAAATCTAACGGAGCTCCAACTTACAACTATGCTGTTGTAATTGACGATGCTTTAATGAAAATTACTCACGTAATTCGTGGCGAAGACCATATTTCAAACACATATAAACAAATTCTTATATTTGAAGCTTTAGGTTTCGAAGTTCCAAGATTTGGTCACTTGGGTATGATTTTGGCACCAGATAGAAGTAAACTTTCAAAACGTCATGGTGCAACTGCGGTTTCAGATTTTGTTGAGCAAGGTTATTTAACAGAAGCTCTGGTAAACTTCGTTGCATTATTAGGATGGGCTCCGTCTGACGGTGAAGAAGTTAAACCTGTTGAAAAAATCGCAGAAGATTTCAGAATTGGCGAAATTTCATCATCAAACTCAATTTTTGAATATGATAAATTAAAATGGATGAATAGTCATTATATTAAAGCACTTCCGATTGAAACATTAAAAGAAATGCTCAAGAAATATTTGACTCAATATGATTTGACAGAATTAACTGATGCACAATATACAAAAATGGTTGAGATTACTCGTGAACCATTGACATTGTTGTCAGATATTACAGAAGCTGTACCTTATTTCTTTGGTGGTGCAAATGTTGAGGTTGATCCTGAAGTTCAAACAACAGTTCTTGATTTGCCTGAATCACAAGATGTGTTGAAAGCATTTGTAGAACAAGCACAAAATTGGGAATGGACTGAAGAAAACTTGCATGAAAAATTAGAAGTTTTCAGAGGTGAATTCAAAGAAAAAGGAATTAAGCCAAAAGCTACAATGTGGGCAATCAGAGGTGCTGTAACAGGTAGAACTCGTGGTGCTGATATGACAGCTATTTTGGATATCCTTGGCAAAGACAATGTTGTTGCTAGAGCTAAAAAATCAATAAAATAATTGCAAAATCTATTTTATAACAACAACAGGAGGGCATTCACCCTCCCGTTGTTTTATGCATATTTTTTATTTTTGCTAAATGATCAAATGATTAAATAATCATTTACTCTATACAAACCGCCAGTAGACCGCTATTGTAGCGGCTGTAGATGCTCCTGTTCGTACCGGTAGAGTTGAAGTCCCTGAGGTACGCGCTGGCCATGGAGACCTCCTCTCCTGACCAAAGGTAGAAGGTAGGAGAAGGTAAACCTAGTTCAGCTGCTTTGGTTGGATCGAAGGTTAAGCTTGATACATTTTGTTTCGCCCCTATTCCGCTTGTATTATATACATAGTTAGCTATCTCTGCTAATTGTGCCATACTTGCCATTTTATCTGTACCACCACATAATTCTGCAGCACCTGCCCAATAGTCATTACCATTATAGCAATATTGTATTCCATAATCCGACATGAATTTTTGATCTTCTGGGTCAGTAGAAGTTCCACCACTTTGACACGCATTCCATACGTGTGCTGTAGGCTTTTGTGGTTGCATAGCTAGACAAACACCATTAACTTCCGCAAAACAACCTTTGCCTAACTTAGTCACATTTATACTTCTCAAATCTTTAGCTGATTTATTAGGACTTTTAAACCCATTAGTATCATAAAGAATAGCAAGAGCAGTAGTACCAAGTTCTACAGAACCTTTTTTACCATTACTAGAACCAGAGATATTAACAATCTGATTAGAATAAGGATCTTGTTTTGCATCTTTGTTATACGCAATTAAAGCACTAGTCCCATCAGCAAATTGAACTCCAATAATATTAGATTCTTGCCAATCTTTTTGCCCAAAGTTTTTAGCTTTAGTAACAGTAGTCATATCAACAGCTTCCGGAGTAGCATCACCAGCCCCCCATAAAACTTCACTTTCAAAACAATCCATAAGTTTATCATTAGCACAAGTCTTAGTAACTTTAATATGTTTACTTAATTCTTTAACAAAATCTTCAGTAGAATTATGTCCTGCTAAAGTCATTTGACTATTCATAACTTTAAGAGCTTCACCGAGCTTTCTTTCAAAAGTAGTAGCAGCAGTATTGTAACTTCTTTCTTGATAATCAGCAACAAGCGTAGGAATAGTCATAGCAGCAACTACACCAATAATACCTAAAGTAATTAAAACTTCTGCAAGTGTAAAACCCGCTCTAGGAGAGTATTCTACCCCCCCCCCCCTAATGGCTTAAAGCCTTGTGTAATAAGTCTTTTCATGCTTTTTCTCTCCTTTTTTACGTGAGTATTGTTAGTAAAGTGAGTAGAGTGAGTAATGTACGTTAATGATAAGGACTTTACTTACTTCACTTACTTTACTTACTTATACTAACATTTTTTCTAACTCTTGGCAATAAAATTCAAATTGTAAATAATTATTAAACTTTTCTTTAAAATACTAAAGTTTTCAAAATAATTTGTCGTAGAAAGTTGTAGAAACGGAGGCTTACTATGCAACAAAATCAAATTTCACAACAAGCTACATATGAAGAAGTAATGGATTATTTAAATACTTTTGAGGAAGTGGATGATATGCTGTTAGAATTTTTAAATGATTCTAAGCCTCAGATAAAAGTTATTAGTGAAAATCACGAGACTGCATATGATTATGATAGTTTCATTGATATAGTTGATCTCCTTGGTTTAGAAGGCCTAGAATAAATTGTAAATATTTGTGTACAAGAAACCCGTTGAAATTAAATTTTCAACGGGTTTCTGCCGTATACATACATGTCTGCACTAATGGAATATAAAGAAAATGGGATTTAGAAAGAGTATATTACTAATGCTTTTGCATTGTATTGATGGTTCAATGACCTTTGATATTGGGGTGCCGTTGGAACGCTTATCATATTCCCCAAGGATTAATGATAATGTTACACAGCTTATTCGTATCAGTGATTCTAACGGGAATAATATTATTTATACGTTTGACAGATTTATTCAAATGATTGATTCTAAAGGACTCGACGGATTCGCATTTTAGTGTTAAAATTCCATTATGGAAAATTTTAAACATTATACTGTTATGAAAAATGAGGCCGTTGACGCATTGGAATGCAAAGATGGACTCGTATATGTTGATTGTACTCTTGGTGGGGGCGGTCATAGTGAATTGATTTTAAAAAGAATTTCGCCAAATGGTAGATTGATTGCGTTTGATGTAGATGATGATGCTATTAAAGCGGCATCAGAAAGGTTAAAAGACTATAAAAATCTTACTATCGTAAAAAACTCTTATACAAACATAAAAGAGGTATTAAAAACTCTTGGAATTGAAAAAATTACTGGTGGAGTGTTGTTCGATCTTGGTGCGTCATATCATCAATTAACAAAAGCAGAACGCGGATTTTCTTTTTCAAAAGATGCGCCACTTGATATGAGATTCAACCAAGATTCTGATTTTTCGGCTTATGATGTTGTCAATAATTATACAGAAGACGAATTGGTTAGAATATTTTCAGAATATGGAGAAGAAAGATTTTCAAAGAGAATTGCAAAGGCAATTGTGGAAAAAAGAAGGCTTAAAAAACTTGAAACTACTCTTGAATTGGCAAACTTAATAGTTGACTGCACTCCAAAAATAAAATCGTCGATACATCCTGCTACGCGTGTGTTTCAGGCAATTAGAATAGAAGTTAATCAAGAGTTACAAAATGTTAAAAATACATTAAACGATGTGTTGGATTTATTAGAAGTTGGTGCTATAATGAGTGTAATAAGTTTTCACTCTTTGGAAGATAGAGTTGTAAAACAGATGTTTAAATATCACTCTCAAAGGTGCCATTGCGATAGAAATCAGATGATTTGCAAATGTCCACCGCCAAAATTAGAGCTTGTTAATAAAAAGCCTATTATGGCAACAGAAGAGGAGATAAAAGAGAATCCGCCGTCAAGAAGCGCAAAATTAAGAGTTGCTATCAGAGTGTAGTTGGGGAAGAAAAGTTGTTACAAACAGCACGTGCTCAAAAATTAAATAATTCTTATCAAGGTTATGTTCAAAGTCCTATTGAACGACCAGAAGCACCAGTTATTGAAGGGTATTTTTACAAAGAAAGTACGGTGAAAGATATGGCGATAAGAAAAGTTAATAAATCATTATGTGGCTTGTTGATTATGGCTGTAATTACTACTTTTGTTAGCTACTATTTTGTGATGTGTAATGAACTCACATTGAATACTTTAAATCGTCAGATTGTTGCTTTGAATGAAGAAAATGCTGAATTACAAAATAATTTGGATAGATTAAAATCGTTTAGCAATGTTGATACTAAAATGATGCAATATAATTTATTGCATAAAGCGGAGAATGTTATTGAAGTCCCTGCAGTTCAAACTGTAGCCACAATTGATACAACTCACATATCTTCTGCACCGTTTAAGTGGGCAATAGGGTATTAAATAAGTTTTTTGAAAGCAAGGTTAAGGCCTTGCTTTTTAGTTTAAATTATTTACCATACTAAAGTAGGAATTTTGTTAAAAAACATTAAAGTTTTTTGTAAGTCATGCCGTATATAGAAATATAAGCATGTATAGAAGGATATTTTAATGAAGAAAGATGAAATGAAGAACGGTGTGTCCTTATTTGGTCAATCTGACTTTTTAATTGAAGGCGGAGATCCGTTAGAGGAAATTTTTGCATTAAATTTAGGAGATTTTATATCCGAACACCTTATTTCGGAAGATTTAGCAAAAAAGATTAGTTCAAACAGTAAAGATAAAAGAGAAGGTCTTAAGAATCAACTTAGTGAATTGATTTCAATATATTCTTCTCAAAATACACTTTGCGTGTTGAGTTTTGATTCTAAAGAAGAGCATGCGATTTATACGTCTATTGCTAATACAGTTAAGCAAATGATTGAAGTTGAAGCATGTAGCATTTATATGCTAAAAGACGGTAAAATGTTATGCGTTGGTTCATCACAAGATGTTGCAGTATCAGAATTAGATATTAATTTTGGTGGTAAAGATTTCATATTTGAAAATAACATGACATATATTGCAATGAGATCTTCAACTCAAATAGTTGGTGTAATTGCTATTAAATCACTTGATGATAAACCATTACCAAAAGAATATTTAAAACTTGTTGTTAGTATCGCACAACTATTTGCAACATCAATGGAATTGCAATTCCAAGTGGATGAAACACACAAACTCTTAGAGAATGTTGATGCAAACGTGTCTGATATGCAACACTTGAGAGCTGAACTTACGGCTCTAATCGGAGATCTTTGCGATTTTCAACAGAATTTTGTTGAAGAATTGGCAAAAGCTGTTGACGCAAAAGGTCAATATAAAGTTTCTCACTCTCAAAATACGGCAAATCTTGCAAGATTAATTTGTCGTGAATTAGGTTTGAATGAGAAAACAACAGATTTAATATATTATGCAGGCATGCTTCAAAATATAGGTAAAATTACTTTGCCTGAAAGTATTTTTGCTACAAATGGTAAGCTATCACCTGAAGAATTGAAAAAAGTTCAAGAACATATTAATACTGGTGTAAATTTGCTAATGAATATCAATTTCTTGTCAGAAGTTGTTCCATATATTAATTATCAAACCGAACGTTATGATGGTTCTGGAAAACCTGAAGGTTTAAAAGGACAATCAATTCCTTTAGGCTCTAGAATTATTGCTGTTGCAGATGCTTTTAGTGCAATGACTTCAGATAGACCATATAGAAAAGCGATGCCTAATGAACAAGCTGTTGAAATTATGCAAAATGATTCTAAATGGGATCCTGTAGTTATTGAAGCATTAAAGCAAGTTATTCAATAGGAACAACGCTGAATGCGACAATTTCACTAATATTTATATTTAGCCAATCGTATTTAAAACACATATAATCGTGGCATTCACAGTCATCGTGTGTACAGGTGCAATAGTCTTCTAGTCTGCATATGGTGACATCTTGTAGCGAAATTAAGCAGTCGTGACAATCAGAACATTTGCTTTTAAACTCGTGAATTCGACCGTCAATTTTTAAATGATTTGTAAAAATGACAATATTTTCAGTTGAATTTTCTTCCATAATATTTTGAATAGCATCTTTTAAATTTTTAGACATAGTTTCCTCCTGTGTGAAGTATAAACTATGTTGTAAAAATTTATATTCTCCAAATTGTTTGCCCGTTTGATTGATATAAATGTTTGTGTTATTTTTAAATTACGGAATATAAATAAGAGGGATTTAATAATGTTAGATACCAAAATTAAGTTAGAAGATTTACCTACAGTTTACGATTCACAATCAACAGAAGAAGAAATTTATAAATTCTGGGAAGAAAATGAAATGTTTAAGGCTGATTCTAAAAGCCAAAAACCACCATATTCGATTGTAATTCCGCCTCCAAACGTAACTGGCGTATTGCATATGGGACACGCTTTGGATGGTACTTTACAAGATATTTTAACTCGTTATCACAGAATGAGCGGTTATGAAGCTTTGTGGTTACCAGGTACTGATCACGCTGGTATTGCAACTCAAGCTGTTGTAGAAAAGCAACTAAGAGGTGAAGGTTTGACTCGTCACGATCTTGGTAGAGAAAAATTTTTAGAAAGAACTTGGGAATGGGCTAATGAACATAAATCAGCAATTCTTAATCAATTCAAAAGATTAGGTGCATCTTTTGACCGTTCAAGAGAAAGATTTACATTTGACAAAGGTTGTTCAGATGCTGTAAAAGAAGTTTTTGTAACCTTATATAATAAAGGTTTGATTTATAAAGGTGCATATATTGTAAACTGGTGCCCTCGTTGTATGTCAGCTATTTCTGATATTGAAACAGAATACGAAACAGAACAAGGACATATGTGGGAAATTTCTTACCCTCTAAAAGGGGAATCAGGTGCAATTATTGTTGCAACAACTCGTCCAGAAACTATGTTTGGTGATGTTGCAATAGCAGTTAATCCATCAGACCACAAATATTCTGAACTTGTTGGTAAAACAGTTGTTGTTCCTCTTTCAGGTAGAGAAATTCCAATCATTGCAGATGAATATGTTGATAAATCATTTGGTACAGGTGCTGTAAAAATTACTCCTGCGCACGATCCAAATGACTATGAAGTTGGTAAACGCCACAATATGAAACCTATTTGGGTAATTGATGAAGAAGGTAAAATGAAAGCTTGTGGTGAAGTTCCTCAAAAATATCATGGAATGGATAGATATGAAGCTAGAGAAGCTATTGTTGGCGATTTGTCATATCAAAACTTCTTGTTAAGAGTTCGTGAACACGAACACAATGTAGGTAAATGTCAACGTTGTAATACAACAATTGAGCCATTACTTTCTGAACAATGGTTTGTTAAAATGGAACCTTTGGCAAAAGAAGCAATTGCAGCTGTTAAAGATGGAAGAATTAAATTCGTTCCAGAACGCTGGGAGAAAAATTATCTTGGTTGGATGGAAAACATCAGAGATTGGTGTATTTCAAGACAACTTTGGTGGGGACACCAAATTCCGGCATATTACCATAACGTAACTGGTGAAATGGTTGTGGCAAAAGAAAATCCAGATCCAGCAAATTATACTCAAGATACTGATTGTCTTGATACTTGGTTCTCATCTGGCTTATGGCCATTCTCAACAATGGGATTTCCTAATGCAGAAACAGATGATTATAAAAAGTTCTACCCAACAAGTGTTCTTGTAACAGGTTTTGATATTATTTTCTTCTGGGTTGCAAGAATGATAACAATGGGCTTAGAATTTACTAAGAAAGCACCATTCTCAACAGTGTATATTCACGGTTTAATCAGAGATGAAAAAGGCCAAAAAATGTCTAAGTCAAAAGGCAATACAATTGACCCAGTTCAAATTATTGACAAATATGGCTGTGACGCTTTGAGATTTACCATGACATCACTTTGTACATATGGTGGTCAAGATATTAAAATCAGCGATGAAAGATTTGAATATGGTAGAAATTTTGCAAATAAAATTTGGAATGCTTCAAGATTTGTATTAATGAACCTTGAAGGTGTTGACAATAATGATATTGATTATTCAAAATTAACTATCGTTGATAAATGGATTTTGAATGAATTAAATAATGCAGCAAAAGAATTTAATGAAAATATTAAAAACTACAGAATTGGTGAAACTGCTCACATTATGTACGATTTCTTCTGGAATAAATACTGTGACTGGTATGTAGAAATTGCTAAAATTCAACTTCAAGATGAAGAATTGAAATTAAATACGCAAAGAGTTTTGAGATATGTTCTTGATATGTCATTGAGATTGTTACATCCAATAATGCCACATATCACAGAAAAAGTATGGCAATTAATTCCACAACAAGCTCAAGAAAAAGCAATTATGTTGAGTGCATTCCCTGTGTATTCAGCTGAATTGTCATTCCCTAAAGAAGCTCAAGAAATGGAATTGGTATTTGAAACAATTAAATCTTTGAGAAATGTTCGCCAAAGTTTCAATATTCCGACTTCTTTAAAATTTGATATTGAAGTTAGAGCTGAAAAAACAGAAAAAGCAACATTTGAAGCTATAGAAGCTTACATTAAACGTTTAGCAAAAGTCGAAAATATTTCTTATGCAGATAATACTTCTGACGTTCCGAAAAAATCAGCAACGGCAGTAGTTTCAGCATCTAAAATTATTATTCCGTTGGAAAATTTAATTGACTTTAACGAAGAAATTAATCGTCAACAAAAGAAATTAGATAAATTAGTTGCAGAGAAAAAATCTCTTGCTGGTCGTATGAGCAATGAAAAATTTGTTGCGAATGCTCCAAAAGAATTAATTGAGCAAACAAAAGCAAGGATTGAAGAAATTGAGATCCAAGAAACTGCAATTAATGAATTAATTGCTTCATTAAAAGCATAATTTAGTAAAGTTACATATAAAATCTCCTCTTAAGTTTTATTAAGAGGAGATTATTTTTTGACAAAAAAAATAATTTACGGTTTTATAACTGTCCATGAAAGGATGATATATGAAGATAATTAGACCAAGTTATAAATATGTAGAAAGTGGCAAATTAGACAATGTATTGGCAAATACTATGCATGTTCGTTATTTGTCAAGAATTAATGAAAAAGTTTTACCAACAAGATATAATCTTAGACAGCCTGATGGTAGTATAAAAAAATATACAATTGGTGACAATATTATTACTATACAAACTATAAAGAAACTTGCTAATAAATATAAGCAAGTCGCACTTGAGATATTTGGCAATGGTAAACATTTGAAATTTTAACCCTGTAACATTTGTTAACAAAAAATCTTTACAGATTTGCAAACGTCTGTTACAATCAAAACGTAGTGTAGTTTATTGGAGTAAATATGGTGGCAAAAGATTTAGATTTCGAAGAATTATTAAAACAATACGACTATAAATTCCAAAAAGGTGATTTAGTCAAAGGTATTGTTTGTGGATTTGATGGTCAAGGTGTAATGGTTGATATTGGGGCAAAGACAATAGCAATTGTTCCAAGCCGTGAAGCTGTTGAAAAAGATGAAAAATTAGAAGACAAATTTGAAAAAGGAAAAGAATATGAGTTCTTAATTATTCGTGAAGAAGATGAGGACGGCAAATTTTTACTATCTAAGAAAAGAGTTGACTTTGCGTATTCTTGGAAAGAACTTGAAAAAGCAAAAGCTGCAGATGAAACAATTCTTGGTACAGTTGCAGGAGTTGTTAAAGGTGGTGTTCTTGTTGACATTTCAGGTGTGAGAGGTTTTGTACCATCTTCTCAATTAAGAGCGAAAGAAACAGATCTAGAAGTTGGTTCAAAAATTGAATTAAAAATTCTTACTCTTGACAGTCAACAAAATAACTTTATTTTGTCTAACAAAAAAGTTTATGATGATACTGCCACAGAAGCAAGAAAGAATGTATTCTCTCAAATTGAACCAGGACAAGTTGTAAAAGGTGATGTTGTTAGAATTACAGATTTCGGTGCATTTATTGACTTAGGCGGTATTGATGGTTTATTACCACTTTCACAATTGTCTTGGAGATGGATTGATCACCCAACAGATATTTTGAAAGTTGGTGACAAAATTGATGTGGAAGTAATTGCAGTTGATCATGACAAACAAAGAGTTTCTTTAAGCTTGAAAAACCTTGAGCCAGATCCGTGGTTAGAGGCAGAAAAAAATATTAAAGAAGGTGACAAAGTAGAAGGAACAATTACTAGAATAAAACATTTCGGAGCTTTTGTGGAAGTGTTCCCTGGTGTTGAAGCTTTGTTGCCTCATGCAGAAGTTGCGGAATTGCAGAATGATGCAAAAAATATTTTACAAGTTGGTGATAAGGTACAAACATATATTTTGAAATTCAATCCAACAGATAAGCGAATTGCATTAACTGTAAAAGAGCCAACAGAAGAAAAGCCTGTTGAAGAATAATTGTAGAGGATAAAAGAGAGCCTGCGATTGCAGGCTCTCTTTTTTTTGTAATATCGAATATGAGTTTTTATTTTAATTCTTGGTGAGATTTTAACAATTTTTAAATTATAGTAATCTGTGGGGTAATTTAAATAAATTAAATTCATATTTTTTTATCCTCCAAATGGTTGATATTTATGGAATATGACTGTATATCTAACAATATATGTCGTATAATTTTTATAGATAATGTTGACTTTTTGTAAATGATCATTATTAAGGTAATAGGTAGATAAATAGGAGGCCGTTTTATGGGCATGGCAGCATCACAGGCAAGATATTTAGGCTTGACCGCAAGAAAAACAAACGTAGAATATGAAGGCCAACAGGTTAACCAAGCACGTACAGCTTTGGCAAACCAAAGTGCTAACTTATTCAATCAACTTTTGACATTGGAGGTTCCAACAGCTCCAAGTACAGCTGATTTTACAACTGTACAGTACTCTTATCAAGATGGCGCATATGAAGAAGCTATCGCTAGTATGAGCCAATTGACGAATGATCCTGATGGATACAACTACATGGTTACACACTATCACTTTGCTGATGTGTTTAGAGGTCAAAGATCTTTATTGGCAAATCCACAAGTTCAATTTACAGAAGAAACAGTTACTGATCCTGTAACTGGTGTAACTTCAACTGTTCAGACTCCAACTTATGTTGGTAACTGGAAATTGACTCAATATGTTCCAGGTGCAGATCCAGATTTGGATGCAGCGTATGGACAAATTGGTAGAGATTGGGCAGAATTCCCAGGTGTTGATGCAGCTGGTAATCCAAATCAAGTATTTATGTACGAATCATTTGGTAGAACTTATTTTGCATCTAAAGCAGATTTGATGGCTAGTGCTGGTAGCGCTGTTGATCCATTAAAACCAATTGAAAACCAAAATATTAGATTAACAACATATTATGCAGAAACAATCAATGAAAAAGTTGAACAAATTGAACGTGCAGTTGTTGAAATTGGTCAAGATGGTAGAGCTGCATCAATTCAATACGAAGGTGAATCTGCAGTATTTGCATTGAATACAGAAACAATAACTGATGAAGTTGCATATAGTGATGCTATGAATCAATACAATTACGATATGGCAGTATACGAAAAAACAATTCAAGATATTAATGCTAAAACAGAAGCTATTCAAGAACAAGATAGAACTCTTGAATTGAGATTGCGTCAGTTAGATACTGAGCAAGATGCACTTCAAACAGAGATGGAAGCGGTTAAGAAAGTTATTGAAAAGAACGTGGAATCTACTTTCAAAACTTTCGAATAATAAATAAGAGGTTAAAAGATGTCTTACAAATACGACAGTTATTTAGTAATAGCAAACAAATTTGGTTCTGCAGGAAGCGATGCGAAAGCACAACTTTTTGAAACATATGACAAATTGAGAGATTTGACTGTTTCAGGAAGTGGCGCTGGCACTGGTTTTGAGGCAACGGGTGGCTTTTTGTATAACTTGGCAAGTTTGTTGGCTCCGTCATCTTTTGCCACAGTTTTTGGCGGCTCTGAATCGATGAGTATTCCAGGAACATCATATTTTTCAAATATGACAAGTGGTTCATCTTATGGAATTAATTCATTGTATAACTACTCAGGTTTTCCTAGTGGTGCTGCTCCTATTTCTTGGGGCTTGAGTGGTTATTCTACAGGTGGCGCCGCAGGTTTGACAACCGGTTGGGGTTCTGATTACGGAACTCCAACAGGTTTTGCCTCTAATTTGGGCGGTCTTGCTGATGTAGCAACGGCTGCAGCATACGGTGCAGGTGGTGCTAGTGGATTTGGAATTGGCAAGAATATTGTTCTTCCTCTTGCAAGTTGCATTTCAGGTTGGGGTGGAATTATGCAAGCAGCAGCGCCATATTTAGCTGAGTTTGGTTTACCTGCAATGGTTATGGGTAACCTAATGCAGGGTACTTCTTCAGCGGCTCTGGCTGCATATCAAAACGTTACTGGTAATATTACGGCTAATGCTGATACTATCCTTTCTAATAAAGTTAGAAACATTGAAACTGTGTGTAAAATGTTAGATACACAAGGCGATGTTGTTAAGAAAATGTTGAAAGAATCTATTGAAGGCGATAGTAAAGCTGTTCAAAACTTATAATTAAAGTTTTTTATTTTTTTGTCGTATAATATTACAAGAGGGATTTATCCTTCTATCTGGCATAGGTCTGCATGATTAAGACATGTTACAAAGATTTACAAAACATGGCAATTATTTCAAGTAACAAGTTTTTATATCTATGTAGGTCTAAAGTGTAAAGGAGTAATATGCTTCGTCAAACTTTAGAGATGAATATAAAGAGAATAGTTGATTTCTTAATATATTCAAGAAACTTCCTAATAAGAAAGAATCCTTTAAAATCGCTTTCAGAGTCGATAGTTGAAGGGTTAAAAGATTTTCTGACAATGAAAAAGAAGTTGAAAATGGCGCAATACAGATTAAATTATCATCGTCATCAGCTTCAAAAGATGGAACAATTAATTGCGGAAAATAATGATCACAGTTTCTTAAAAGGAAAAAATCTCAACGAAACCAGATAGAAGGAAAAGAAATGGGATTAATTAACGCAACAATTCGAGTCGGAATGCTGGCTGCACAAAAAATGGATTTAGAATACAAAATCCTTTTGATTACGCAAGCTCAGATGAATTTGTCTCAGTCTGTACAGGATTTAATGCAGGTTGGAACAGATTATACTGATCCGGAATCTCAAGCAGCTAAAATGCTGAAACAGCGTGAAGCTAAGTTGCAACAGTTAGAAAAACGACTTCAATTACAAATGGCTCAATATCAAACTCGCCTCAAAGCAATCGAAACAGAATTAGAATCTGCTAAAGGAATGCGTGATAAAAATATTGAAGCAGCTTTTAAATATTAGTTTGAACAAACAAGCTTATGATATCATTTAATGCGGCATATTGTCGTTGGTATTTTTGAGCTTGTTTTTCTAATAATCCTATTTGTTTTTTATATTCCAAAATAGATGCTTGGCATTCGCGAGAAGAATTATTTAATCCTTCTTGAACTTGTTGAGCTTCTTGCAAAACGCTTTTCATTGAGATTCCAAGAGCTTCCATAGTTTGCTTAATAATCATTGCACCAGTTTGTTTAGTTACTCCAGTAGGAAGTTTGGTAATCAATTGTTTTAATACAGCAACATTTGATGGGATTTCAAAATCATCCAATTCTGAAGAAACAAAAGGTTGTGGAGTTGCAATGTTAATTTGAGGAGCTATTGTTTCGGCAAAAACAGGTTCAGAAATAACAGGTTCTTCAGATACAACATCTTCCACGATATCTTCTTCGTCGAAATTATTAATTTCAGGTTCTACTGAAGAATCAAAAGAACTTGGAATTTCAACATCAAAATCATTACTAATAAACTCATTTGTTGAGTTTGGGGTAACCTCAATATCTGTTTGCATTTTTAATGCTTCAACTATTTTTTTACCTACACCCTCTGTCATTCTGTTATTTGCCATTTTTCCCTCATTAAAGACTAATATCTGGGTTTATTTTAATTAAAACAAAAAAATAATTCAAGAAAAAAACAAGATACTCTTAATAATACTAAATGTAATTGCCTAGAGAGGCTTTTTGTGATATTATGTAGGAGATTTGAGGGGATTTTATGAAAGAGTATAAGTTAGAAAAAATTAAAGATTTGAGATATGGTGAAAATCCGCATCAAAAAGCAGGACTATATAAAGCTTCTGAGATGGTGGATTATGAAGTGTTGTTTGGTAATGAATTAAGTTATGACAATCTTTTGAATATATATGAATTGTCTCGTGTGCTTAGTGAATTTTATGATATGAATGCTGTTGGAATTATAAAGCACCAAACAGGTTGTGGATTAGCGTTAGGCAGAACTACAGAAGAAGCATATAATAAAGCTTTTGATTGTGATCCAATAGGTGCATTTTATGGTACTATTGGATTTACTCATACACTAGACTATGATACTGCAAAACATATAAATTCTATGGGTGTAAAAGCTCTTATAGCTCCTGATTTCCATCCTAAAGCTTTAGAATTATTAAAAGATAATCCATCTATCAAATTAGTTAGAGTTAATACTCCTTTAAAAGACATTGGTAAGATGTGTAAAGAAGAAGTTGTAGTGACACCTTTCGGTGTTTTAATTCAAGATAAAAATGTTAGTGAATTGAATAAGGATTTATTCAAAGTAGTAACAAAGGTAAAACCAACAACGGAACAGATTGAAGATGCAGTGTTTGCTTGGAAGATTGCAAAGCATGCAAGATCGGATGCCGCGGTAATAGTAAAAGATTTTGCAACGATAGGTATTTCTCAGAGTGAAACTAGTTGTGCATTAGCAATTGATGAAGCTTTAAAATTCGCTTGTGATAGAGCAAAAGATGCGGTATTAGCGACAGATGGAGTGATATATTCTCATGATGCTATATATGCTGCAGCTCAATCAAGAATTGGCTTAATAATTCAGCCTGGTGGTTCATCAAAAGATCATGAGCTAATTGCTTTGGCAGATAAGTTTGGTATTTCAATGATATTTACAGGGATAAGGAATCAAAGGCATTAATTATGGAAATCAAATCGTGGGATGATTATTTTTTGGATTTAGCAAAAACTTGTGCAAGTAGATCAAATTGCATCAGAGCTCAGGTTGGTGCAGTTATTGTTGGCGATGATAAAAAAATTAAAGCAACAGGCTATAATGGTACACCATCAAAAGTTGAATCTTGTTATGAACGTGGTGAATGTTACAGGATGAAAAATAACATTCCGTCAGGAACTTGTTATGAAACTTGCCGTTCTATTCACGCAGAACAAAATGCGATTATACAAGCCGGACAAGATAGATGTAAAGATGCAACGATGTATATTTGGGGACATAATTTCATTTGTATTTTGTGTAAAAGGTTCATAGTGCAATCTGGTATAAAAAACTGTGTTCTAAAAAAAGATGAAAATTCTCCAATTATTCGAGTTTCAGTTGACGATATAAGAAACGAATTAAATGCATAAAAGAACCTTCGGGTTCTTTTTTTCATGACTTTTTTATGAAAATCATTAAATACTTAGTATGAAATTGTCCATTTTTTCTACATAGAACGGATGATTTTTGCTAGGTAGAGTGAACATATTCGGCAAAATTACGATAGAATAATTATAGAAAGGCGAGGCAAAAATGTTTAAAGGTTTTTATCCGCAATACGACTTGGCAGGAAGAATACAACACACAAAAATGGATTCCGGATTTAATGGGATTCCGTCAGCTCGTATGGGTAGAGTTGAAGGGACTTCATCACCTGACTTTAAACAAGTAATGTCTGGTCTTATTGAAAATTTCAATGCAGAATTGAATGCTCCAGACAATTTGTTGAAAGATGCTATGTCAGGTAATAACAATGTCGATATTCACGATGTTATGACTGCAATGGCAAAATCAGAAGTTAGTGTAAACGTAGCGACACAAATGGTCGGAAAAGTTATTCAAGCTTATGATAGGATTATGCAAATTCAAGTGTAGTAAAATAATAATTATTAATTAGATAGTGGGACGGAAATGGACTTTCAAAAACTTTTAGAAAATAAACCTTTATTATTTGGGATTATAGGCGCTATTGTTATAGTTTTGGCGTTATTTGTTGCGATAGGTACTGCTAATTCATCAAAAGGTGGTAATGGCGCAGCTCGTGTTGTTAGTGAAAAGGTTATAAAAGAGCCTTTGGATTTATTAACTACAGATAATTTGGGTAAAGCGATTGAAATTCAGGCGCTTCTTGCTAGAGAAGGTATTGATGCAAGTCGTAAACTTGATGGTACAAAATCAACAATTTTCTTAAAACAATATACTCTTTCACAAAAAGACGCTGCACTTTTGGCTATTGTTAAAAGTGGGTTAATGGACCAAAATGTTGGCTTAGAAATTTTTGATAAAGGCGATTTTACATCAACTAAAGAAGATAAAAGAATTAGACTTGCAAGAGCGATTAACGGCGAACTTGCGAGATTAATTCGTAAAATTCCTCCAATTGAAAATGCATCTGTATTTATTTCAATACCAGAGCAAACAATGTTTACATCAATGCAAAAGCCTGTAACCGCAACTGTTCAAATCAATATCCCAGCAGGCGATAAACTTGATCAAATAAAAGTTAAAGCAATAACAAACCTTTTATTGGGTAGTGTTACTGGTTTAACTTCAGATAATATTGCTATAACAGATACTAATGGTAATGTTTATACAAGTATTATTGATGCTCAAGATGAAATGCTTGAAAAGTTACAAGAAAATGATAAATATATGCAACAAAAAGTTGCAGTTCAGTTAGATAGACTTATAGGTAAAGGAAATTACGTAGTTACTGTAAGTACTTTTTTAAGACAGGCACCTGTAGAGAAATTTACAATTGAGTATGATCCAACTAAAAAAACAGCAGTTACAGAACAAAATTTCACTGAAGGTTTGGGAGATCAAACTCAAGATGTTAATAGAAATGTAAATGCGGTGAGTGTATATCTTCCAAACGGTTTAGCATCTGGTTCTTCTGATTCTTCACAAAACAGAAGTTATTCTAGATCTGCTACAGAAACCCAATACGGTGTAACTAAAGTTCAAACTAATGAATATATTAAACCTGGTGTTGTTGAAGAAATTTCAATAGCTGTAACTTTGGAAAAATCAGCACTTCCTACAAATACAACATTGGAAGAATTAAAACAATTAATCGCAAATGCAGCAAGTCCAAAAGCAAGTGCAAGAAATGTATCAATCGCATTTTCAGATTCTACAGATCCATACTTAGCTTCAGATAGACCAGTAAACTTGCCAAAACCTGATGAAACAGGTAATCCTTGGTGGCTTACAATTGCACTTTCAGCTGTTGGTTTGTTGATTTTATTCAAGGTCGTTTCAGATAAAGTTAAGAGAGTTCAAGAAGCAAATAGACAAGAAGTAGAAGCTTTAAGAGCAAAAGCTGCAGAACAAGAAAGACAATTGAGTGATATTAATTCACGTGCAGCTCAGTTAACACAAAGACAGTCTGAATTGGCGCAAAATTTACTAGAACAACAACAAAGAGAATATATTCCTCAGCAAGATGAAGGAGCGTTGTTAGAATCATTGGCAAATGTATCAGCTGAAATGTCAGATGCAGATGCTGATGAAGCGGGCGAAAAAATTAAGAGTTGGATAGAACAAGGTTAGTAATTTGTAATGGCGATAAAAGGATTTAATTATCAAGAATTTGCACAAAATCTTACGATGCAGGCACAAGAGCTTGTACCGCAAGATTTTGCTGAATATGAAAAGCAATACGTCGTTAATACGTTACTTAATTTTTCAACATTAGCTGGCGAAGCCATTTATAATGATACCGAATCGAATTTTAATGCTGATCAGGCAATGATGATTACGCAAATTATTGCGGAATGGTCATTCCATAAATCAGTTGACTTGATTCGTTCGGGGATTCCTCAAGAATTTTGGGATCCTATCATGCAAAAGATTGCATTTACAATTTTTGAGATTGCAAAGCAAACTTTTAGACAAGGTTTACCACAAGATCAAATTTTACAGTTAATAGAACACCATGTTAAAAAAACATATGTTGATGCTATTGCAGAACTAAAAGACAAAGGTTTTATTGATCAAGCATTAATGGATCAGGCATCGTCACAATCAAATATTGATGCAATGACTCAACAAATGAATGAAGAGCAAATGGCACAGCAACAGGTTCAAGAACAGCCAGAAGTTCCTCAAGGTGGTGCAATGCCTCCACAAGCGGTAAACCAATCTGTTGTGAGTGATCCAATTACTCCAAAAGTTATGAAGCTTGCGACAGTTGCGCTTGTTTTTCAGCGCATGAAACAAGAAAAAGTTCAGTCTTATTTGGATAAATTTAGTCCAGATGACGCTCAAACTGTTATCAAATATATGGGAATGCGAGATTTAGATAATCGTATTAGTGTTCCAACAACTATGAAATGTTTAAACGAAATTCGTACAAATTTACCTAAGACTCATGAATTTAGTCAATCTAAAATTTTAATGCGAGTACAAAAAGCAACAGAGGGTATGGACAAGCAACAATTAGAAACATTGTTAAGAGCTGAACGATTAAAGGTAAAACGCTTTATTTTCAATGCTTTAGAGGGTGAATATTATGAAATTCCACCAAAAGTTGCTAATATTATTGCCACACATATAGAAGATAGTGTATAATAATATTGAATCATGATTATTAAAAAGAAAAAACAACAACCAGAGGAGGTAATTGCTGAGGAGTTACCTGTACAAGAAGAGCGAGTCGAAGATGGTACTGTCGATTTGTTCAATCTTGACAATATTGACTTCAAACAGCGAAATGAACGACGTAGAGGGGACAGACGTCGTGGTTTTAGGCGTATTGATGACAGAAATTTAATTTCTAGGGCAAGAGAAGAAGCAGATGCAATTAGGGAAGCTGCGGCTAAGGAAGGTTATCAAGAAGGGATTAGTGCAGCTAGGGCTGATATTGATATGTTAAGAGAGTCAATGTCAAGATTTGTAAATGCAAAACAAGAAGTATTTGATAAAATAGCTCCAGAAATTTTGTCAATTAGTGTTGATATTGCTAAAAAAATTATTAAAAAAGAATTATCACAAACGCCGGAACTTTTGATAGATAGTGTAATGGCAATATTAAAAGGTTTGTCAAAAGAAGAAACAAAAATAATGATCAGATCAAATCCTGCACAGGTTGGAATGTTAAAAAGTGAAGTTTCAGAAATTGCGACACAGATGGGATTAGATGCTAAAATTGTGGTGATTCCTGATGATGCAATAATGGAAGGCGGATGTGTGGTAACAACAACAAACGGGGTTGTCGATGCAACCATCGAAACACAGTTGACAATTATTAGTGAGGCGCTTAGAGAAATTTAATGGCACAGGGACAATCAACAGGTAATCCAATAAGTGAAATTTTTATGGCGGTGTTTGTATTAACACTTCTATTAATTTTGCTTGTTGAAATGCCGACTTGGGTTATTAACTTTTCAATTGCACTAAATATTACTCTTGGTATTGTACTTTTAATGATAGCCTTGTATGTTCAAAAAACTCTTGAATTGGCATCGTTTCCATCAATTATTTTGATTGGTACAATGTTTCGTTTAGTACTTTCAATTGCGTCAACAAGGTTGATTTTGGCAAGAGGCGAGGCCGGCGAGGTTATTGAAGCATTTGGTCAATTCGTAACTGGTGGTAATATGGTTGTCGGGGGTGTAATTTTCTTGATTATCACCGTTGTACAGTTCATGGTAATTACAAAAGGTGCGGAACGTATCGCCGAAGTTGCTGCTCGTTTTGCATTAGACGCAATGCCCGGTAAACAGATGACAATTGATGCCGATTTTAACGCGGGCTTAATATCTCCTGAAGAAGCTACTAAAAAACGTGAAGACTTGCAAAGAGAATCAAACTTGTTCGGTTCTATGGATGGTGCGATGAAGTTCGTAAAAGGGGATACTATTGCAGGTATCATCATCGTAATCATTAACATTGTTGGTGGTTTGTGTGTTGGTTGCTTAATGAACCAAATGCCAATAGCAGATGCTGTTGCTAAATATACAATCTTGACAATTGGTGATGGTTTGGCATCACAGGTTCCATCACTTTTAATGTCAATTGCAGCTGGTGTATTTATGACTCGTTCATCTGCTCAAAGTTCATCTTTGGGTGCTGATGTTGCAGGTCAGATTATGAGTAAGCCATATTCATTATTCTTTGCATCAGGATTCTTGATGCTACTTGCTATTACTGGGCCAGTAACTGGTTTGCCTTGGTTTCCATTCTTGTTATTCTCTATTGGTATTGGTATTGCAGGATTTTCTGTATTAATTAATGCCGATGTACAATCTCAATTGGGACAATTAGAAAATGTTCGTCAAAATATGCAGGATTTGGTTAACCCGAACCGTATGTATGAACGTTTAGGCGTTGACGTATTGAGTTTGCAGGTTGGTTCTAACTTGCTTGTAATTGCTGACCCTGACCAAGAAGGTCAATTACTTGCTAAAATTGCCGCCTTACGTCAAAGAGTTACAGATGAATTGGGTTATATTTTACCAAACATAAGAATTATGGACTCATCTGCGTTAGATGCGAATGAATATATGATTTCTATTCGTGGTAATACTGTTGCAACAGGTTATGTTTATCCTGGCAGATTGATGGTAATTGCTGATCAATGGGATTCAATGAGAAAAGAAGTTCCTGATGACGCTATTATTGGTATTGACCCAACATATCAAACACAAGCCTATTGGATTACGACTGAAGATGCAAAAACTGCACGTTCAGTTACTGCAGTAGACTCAACAGATGTTATTGTCACACACTTACAAGAATGTGTAAGAAAACACGTTGATGATGTAATGACAAAAACAGATGTTCTTAAACTCATGGAACTTGTTAGATCTCAAGACCCTACACTCGTCAACGATCTAGTTCCTACAATCATTTCTACAAGTGACTTGAGAAAAATATTTGTTAACTTGATTCGTGAAAAAGTTTCTATCAAAGATATCATTTTTGTATTTGAAAGACTTTGTGATTACGCAAGATTTTCAAAAGAGCCGGATATTTTGTCAGAACGTTTAAGAGCTGCATTAGGTCGTCAAATTTGTTTATCTAACGTCCAAGAAGATAAGGTATTATATGCTTTAACGCTTTCTCCTGAATGGGAAAAAATCCTTGATGATAGTTGTCAAAGAACAGAGCTCGGTACAATGTTCTTATTAAATCCAATGCAAGTTCAAGAATTAATTGAAACTTCTGCGACTACATTAATGAGAGCGCATCAGGCTTGTGGTAAACAACCAGTTGTACTGTGTTCTCCAAGAATTAGATTGCCGTTGTATCAACTTTTAGAACGTCATATTCCGACTATTGTTGTTATTTCATATTCTGAATTGATTACGGATATTAAGGTTGAAGCAATAGATACAATTGGCGAATCTTATGCAATGGATTAATAAATGTTGAAAAAAATATTTACGTTTTTAATAACAATCTATCAAAAAATTTCAAGGTTAACTCCTCCGGTTTGTCGTTTTACTCCAACGTGTTCTGAATACATGAAGCAGGCAATTCAGAAATATGGTGTTTTAAAAGGTGGCTGGTTGGGAATTAAAAGAATTTGTCGTTGTCATCCGCTAAATCCAGGTGGATACGATCCTGTTCCTTAAGTTGAATTATTTCATGTTCTTGATATAATTGAGTTATGAAAGATATGTTAGACAAAATTCTTCAAATAGAGAAGAAATATAAGGAATTAGGTGAAACTTTATCAGATCCTGCAGTAATTCAGGATTATAATAAGTTTAGAGATTTATCAAAACAGCGTAAATCAATGGAAGAAACCGTTGAATTATATTATGCTTGGAAAAGTGCGACAGATGCGATTGCAGAAGCAAAAGAAATGATTTTTGCAGAATCTGATGATGAAATGAAAGCATTTTTAAAAGCCGAAATGGAAGAAAATGAGGCAAAGCTTCCTGATTATGAAGAAAGAATGAAAATTCTTTTACTTCCACGAGATCCAATGGATGACAAGGATATTATGTTAGAAATTCGTGGTGGTGCAGGTGGTGACGAAGCCAATATTTTTGCTGGTGATTTGGCAAGAATGTATATGCGTTTTGCAGATAAACAAGGTTGGCAGACTCAAGTTTTGAGTAAGACAGAATGCGAAGCTGGCGGATATTCTGAAATTATTATTTCAATGAAAGGTGATGCGGTTTATTCACAATTGAAATATGAATCAGGTGTGCACCGTGTTCAGCGTGTTCCAGCAACTGAATCTCAAGGTAGAGTTCATACATCAACTGCAACTGTAGCTGTAATGCCAGAGGTTGATGATGTTGAGGTTGAAATCAGACCTGAAGATATTGAGATGTCAACAGCAAGATCGGGTGGTGCTGGTGGTCAAAACGTAAACAAAGTTGAGACTGCAGCAAGATTATTCCACAAGCCTACAGGCATAATGATCTTTTGTACAGAAGAACGTTCACAGTTGCAAAACAAAGAACGTGCTATGCAAATTTTGAAAGCAAAGCTTTATGATATGGAAGTTCAAAAACAAATGCAAGAAATTACTGACTTGCGTCGTTCTCAAGTGGGTTCAGGAGATAGAAGTGAACGCATTAGAACTTACAACTTCCCTCAAGGTCGTCTGACTGACCACAGAATCAACCAAAACTTAAACGTTTGGACTGTAATTGATGGCGAACTTGAAGATTTGCTTAAATTGTTGATTGAGCACGACCAAAAGCTAAAATTGGAAAAATTAGCTCAAGTGAACTAAGGTGGTGCCTGTGACAGATAGAAAATGCGTCGGTTGTGGAACAATTAAAGATCGAGGAGAATTAATTAAAATTACGGCGCAAAACCCGCATGATGATATTATTGTAAATGGCGGGTCAAAAATATTTGGCAGATCGGCATATCTTTGCTATAATAATACTTGTATAGAGAATGCTTTTAAAAAAGATAAATTGAAGAAGATTTTAAAAGCGCCTGTACCGCAAGAATTGAAAGGGAAATTATTAGATGAGTTACGAAACAGTTAGAATAAATGAACTGGCAAAAGAATTAGGGCTTCAAAGTAAAGAAGTCGTAGAAAAGTTTGCTCAAATCGGCGTTACAGGTAAAACTCACTCAAGCACCGTTACAATGGATCAAGTGAAAAAGTTGAAGGATTTCATTGCCTCAGGTGGTGTAAAAGAGGTTAAAAAGCCAAAAGCATTCGTTGTCAAAAAAGCGAAAGCTCCAGAACCTGTTGTAGAAGAAAAAGTCGTTGAAGAAGCTCCTAAAAAGGAGGAGGAAGCTCCAAAACGTCCGATTGTTGAAGTTGTAAAACCTCAAAGTCGTTTAGAAATTGTTAGAAAAGCCCCTCCTCGTCCAGAACGTCCTCAACAAACTGACAGACCTGAAAGAAAACCTTTCCAACGCGATGGTGAAAGAAAATTCCCACCACGTGGTGAAAGACCTGAAAGAGGAGAAAGACCTGTTGGCGATAGACCAGAAAGACCTGCTCGTAAGCCTTTCAACAAAGATGGCAAACCTACAGAAAGGCCTGAAAATGGTGAAAAGAAACCGATTCAACGTCACATAATTTCGCAAGATATTTATGAAAACAAAGGCGGAGCAAAAAGACGTCCTGATAATAAACGTAAAGAAAAAGATTTCAATTCTAAAAAAGAAGAACAAGAACGTATTTCTTTAGAAAAAGCGGCAGCGCAAAAACATAAAAAGAAAATTCACAAGGATGAAGTTGTTGAAGAAGTTAAACAGATTGTTGTTAACCAAGCTATGACAATTTCTGAATTGTCGGAAAAAATTCAAAAAACGCCTGCTGAAATAGTTAAATTCTTAATGATGAATGGCATTATGGCGACTGTTAACCAACTTATTGATGTTGACGTTATTAAAAAAGTATGTGCTGAATATGAACTTGAAGTTCTTGATGAAGATTTAGAAGCATTTATGGAAGAAGAGCTTGAAAAAGAAGAAAAACAAAAAGCTCTTACTGAAGTTGATAAAAAATTATTGAAAAAACGTGCTCCAGTTGTTTCAATTATGGGTCACGTTGACCACGGTAAAACAACATTATTAGACAGTATCCGTGCATCAAAACACAAAATTGTAGCAACTGAGGTTGGTGGTATCACACAATCAATTGGTGCTTATACTGTATATCTTGATAATAGCAACGAAAAGAAAATTGTGTTTGTTGATACTCCTGGTCACGAAGCGTTTACAGAGATGCGTGCACGTGGTGCAAAAGCAACTGATATTGCGATTCTTGTAGTTGCGGCTGACGACGGTATAATGCCACAAACTATTGAAGCGATTAACCACGCAAAAGCTGCTGAGGTTCCAATTATTGTTGCAGTAAACAAAATTGATAAACCAGGTGCTAACCCTGATAAAATTCTTCAACAATTGACTGAACACGGTCTTGTTCCTGAAGAATGGGGTGGCGATACTATTACAGTAAAAGTATCAGCATTACAAGGTTTAGGTATTGATGAATTATTAGAATATATCTTGCTTGTAGCTGATGTTCAAGAATTAAAAGCAAACCCTAAAGCTGAAGCTTCAGGTGTTGTAATTGAAGCTAACCTTGATAAAGGTAAAGGTCCTGTTGCAACGTTATTGGTGCAAAACGGTACATTACGTGTTGGGAACTGTATTGTAGTTGGTACAGCTTGTGGTCGTGTAAGAGCGTTGCTTTCTGACAGTGGTGAAAAAATTCAAAAAGCTGAACCTTCAACTCCAGTTGAGATTTTAGGTTTGACAGAAGTACCTCAAGCTGGTGATTATTTTGAAGTTGTTCAAAATGAAAAAGAAATGAAAGCGATTATCGACAAACGTAAAGAAAAAGCTCGTGATAAACGTCTTGAAGCTATGTTACCTGCTCATATCAGACGTGAAGCTGTAGCTGGTGATGATGATATTCCACAATTGAATTTGATTATCAAAGCGAATACTCACGGTTCTGCAGAAGCTGTTTCACAAGGTATTGCACAACTTGAATCTAAAGAAATTAAGACAAAAATTATCCACGTTGGTGTTGGTGATATTTCAGAAGCTGACGTTATGTTGGCATCTGCATCAGGCGCGTTGATTTTAGGCTTTACAGTTAAAGAAGATGGTAACGCACTTGCAGCTGCAGAAAAAGAAGGCGTAACAATCAAAAAATACGATATTATTTATCAAGTTCTTGAAGATATGGAAAGAACAATGTTATCACTTCTTGAACCTGAAATGAAACACGTTGAACTTGGTAAAGCTGAAATTCGTCAAGTATTTACAATCGGTAAAACAACAAAAATTGCAGGTTGTTATGTAACAGAAGGTAAGATTGTAAGAAGTAAAGACGCAGTTCTTATCCGTAATGGTAAGGAAATATTCCGTGGTGCAATTGACCAACTTAAACGTTTCAAAGATGATGTTAAAGAAGTTGCACAAGGCTTTGAATGTGGTATTTCATTTGCTAAATGGAACGATCTTGAAATTGGCGATATAATCGAAGTTTCAACCCAAGAAGAAGTTGAAAGAAAGTCATTATAAAACAGATTGGTTTAGGAGAAATTATTATGACATTGAGAAACGAACGCGTTAGAAAAGAACTTATGAGAGATATCTCTGAAATCTTGCAAAGAGAAATCAGAGGACTTTTAGGTGTTGTATCTGTTATTGATGTTGAAGTTTCTCATGATAATTCTTTTGCAAAGGTTATTTATAGTGTATTAGGTTCTCCTGAACAAATTGAAAAAACAAAAGAAGTTGTTGAAAAAAACACTCCAAAAATCAGATTTGAAGTTGGCAAACGTATTCGCCTTAGACTTACTCCTGAATTGAAATTTGTTTACACTGATTCTTTTGAAAAAGGTTCTCGTGTAACTGAGATTATTGATAAAATTTCAAGAGGAGAACTTTAATTGTTCGGATTTTTGGATGTTTACAAGCCTAAAGGAATGACGTCTCATGATGTTGTTGCAAGGCTCCGTCGAGTTACAAAAATTCGCCAGATAGGTCATACAGGAACGTTAGATCCTTTTGCTGAAGGTGTTTTGCCTATTTGTATAGGTAAGGCAACTCGTTTGATTGAATACCTTAATGATGACAAAGAATATATTGCGACTGTTCAATTTGGTTCAAATACTGATACGTACGATTTAGAGGGAGAAATTACGGCAACTTTTGACAAAAAAGTTACCCAAACTGATGTTGAAAAAATGCTAAAAGATTTTGAAGGTGAAATTTCTCAGCTTCCTCCGATTTATTCTGCTATAAAAGTTAATGGCAAAAAATTATACGATTATGCCAGAGAAGGTAAAGATGTTGAAATTCAGCCTAGAAAAGTTTTTATTGGCAAGATTAAACTTGAAAGCTTTGATTATGAACTTCAAGTTGCAAAGATTTCTGTAGCTTGTTCTAAAGGTACATATATTCGCTCAATTGCATATGATTTGGGCCAAAAGTTAGAATGTGGTGGACATCTAATTAAATTAATTCGCTCTAAAGCTGGTAAATTTAATCTAGCAAATGCAATTGATTTAGATAGATTTGAAACTGAAGATGTTGTTAAAAAAAATCTTATTAATCCATTAGATATGTTGAATTTGCCAATGCTTGAACTTACTGAAGACACGCATAAAAAAGTTTTACAAGGCCAATATTTTTATAATAATTCTTTCAATAATAACGATTTTATAATTTTGATTTATAATAATAGTGTTAGTGCAATTGCGCAAGTAGAAAACGGGAAAGTTAAGGTCAAAAAGGTCTTTCAATGAAGAAATTAATATTGACACTTTGTATGATATTTTTTACGGCAAGTCAAGTTAGTGCCTTAAATTGTATATATAATTGTGTTGAACCTTATGATTTAAGTCATGGTGTTTCTCGTTTTATGAGTGCAATAACTGGTTCAAATTTAATAGCAGAAAAAATTGCGAAAATTATTTTAAAGAAAGAAATTACAAAAAGCACTGATGGAAAATTTTCTGTTAAAGTAAATTCCTATAGCGTAAAGGATCTTAAAAAGGGAATTTTTAAATCAATTAATATAAAGGGTAAAGATATAAATGCAGATGGTGTACATTTTTCGAAATTGACACTGAAAACTTTATGTGATTTTAATTATATTTCTGTTGAAGATATTAATAATCCAGTATTTATGGAAGATTTGCCTTTAGGGTTTGCGGTCGAAATGTCAGAGGATGACTTGAATAAAACAATGCAAACGTCTGAATATGAAAAAATGATTAATAAGTTAAATTCATATGGTGAAGGTTTGGGACTGTTTAGAGTAGAATCAACTCATTTGCGTATTAAAGATGATAAATTATATTATGTTTTACAAGTTTCATTGCCTTTTGTTAAGAATGTTCAAGATATTGTTATATTGTCCGACTTAAAAGTTTATAAGGGTGATATTGACTTTGCTAACACACGTTTGGTGAATAAAAAGCTTGCAATTGATATTAAAAAAATTGATAAAATTATTAATTATCTTAACCCACTTGATTTTTCTTTAAATATACTGGAAAATAAAGATGCAATATTAACAGTTCAGAATGTAAAAATAAAGGACAATAAAATATTGGCAGATGGTTTAATAGTGATACCGAAAGATGTAAAGGATTAATTTATGGACGGTAGACAAAAATTATTTTTGGTTGTTTTGGGAATTCTAATGGCGGTAGTCGCAGTAAGATATGGTTTAAGTGTATTTGTGCCACAAGATTTTTTGCCGGGTGATGTTCAGGTGACTGAGCGAACTACTGAAGAAGTTGAAGCTCCTAAAACGGAAGAAGTTGAAAAAGTATATGTTCATATTTTCTTCATTGGACAAAATGAAAATCACGAAGAAGTTTATAAAGCAGTTAAACGAGAGTATGATGAAGATATTGATGGTTCTAAATTGAAATTTGCCATAAATTCACTTGTTGCAGGACCAAAATCTAACGAAAAAGCAAAAGGTGTTTACACAGAAATTCCTATAGGGACAGAAATTATATCTATAAAAGAATTACCGGATAAAGCTATTATAAACTTGTCTTCAGCATTTGAAACAGGTGGTGGTACTGATAGTTTGTATAAAAGACTATATCAATTAATTAAGACGGCGCGTCGTAATTCTGAAGTTCCTGTTTATTTGTATATTGAAGGTCAAAGAGCGGATGTAATTGGCGGGGAAGGTATTATGTTAAGCCAACCGCTAAGCGATAGGTCATTGGATGGTTAATAAAGATTTAGAATATTATTTAAATTTAGATTGGACATTAATTGAGGGAGAAGATTTGGATTTTGAAGGAAATCCATATCATTTTATTGAAATAAAAGAGATTCCAAGTTTCACGTTTTGTGCAAAAACTATAGAAAAAGCAAGAGAAAATTACAAGCGACAACTAAAGCTTACTTTGATGGTAATGCTTGAAAGTGGAGAGCATATTTTAGAACCAGGAGAAGAGGAAGAAGAGCCTGATTGGGAAAGCCTTTGCCCTTAATTTTTATACACTTCTGCGTATTTAGGGTTAACTGCTAACCATTTGAATGTCTGTTCTTCCATTTCAGGAACATCAATTACGAATGTGCCACCATAACGACCGCGAGAAAATGCCAAAAATCCTTCTTTTGCAAGATTGTGGAATGCTTTTCTAATAGTGTTCGGACTTAAATCCATTTGTTTTGAAAGTTCCATAATTGAAGGAAGTTTTGAACCTATTTCGTAATTTTCTGCAATCATTCTCTTTATGTGATTTTGAGTTTTTTCATAGTAGTAAAAAGCTGTTTCTTGTGCCGATGCAAAAATGGAAGTTTCACGTCTTTGTTCTACAGCCATTTCATTTGGCATTTTGATAACAGAAGTGCCGTAACGTCCACGTCTGGCAAGCAAAATACCTTCATTAATCAACATTTTTAAAGCATCGTGCATAGTTTTAATACTTACTTTTAACTCTTTTGACAGTTCTTCATGTGCTGGCATTTTATCACCAACTCTCAAGTTTGCATTGATGTAATTTTTTAAATCGTTTTGAACTTTCAAAACTAATGTTTCATTCGCACTTGTTTTGTTGACTTCAAAATCAAGACTTTTTAAAACCCAGCCTGTTTCTTTTGAATTTTTAAATTTGTGTGTCAAGATGCCCGCAGTGCAAAGGTTTTCAAGTGCAAGTCTTGTTGTGTTAGGTGAGCAATTTATTTTTTCTGCAATAATTCTAGATGATGGTAAATTTTTACCAATTTTAATCTTATTGCGGATAATATATTTTTTAATTTCTTCAATTGCAATTTCACGTTTAGAGGTTAATTTGCGCATTGAGGTAGAACTTTTTTTGTAGTCTTTTACGATTGTGCCGATGCATTGCTTAGATTCGACGTGTCCTAAATCTTCAAGATGGCGTAATGCATTTTGCATTGTTCCGATACTAACACCAAGAGTGTAAGCAAAAACAGCTTTTGATGGTAATAAAGTATTTACTTTTAAATTGCCGCTTTTTAAATCAGATTTTATCCAATCTGCCATCCATTTTGCTATAGCAATCGCTTTTGATTCTTTTATATTCTTAAGATCTGGTAAATCAGCGGAAATGTCGCTAATTCTTAATTCTTGTAAATCACTTTTCTTTATAAGCATTACACTACCTTTCTCATTCTAATGATACAGTATTTATAAAAAAACATCAAGAATTATTTTGCGGGTTTGTTAAAAATATTTAACAAAAGCAATAAAATTGCGAGAAAAATTTTATAAGATACTATTGACGAAAAGGAAATGACAGCTTTGTTAGTAGTTATGGACTATGATAAAAATAATGATGTAAATTGTAGAATTACTGATGATTATACAAAATGGCCTGCACAGTTAGTAGAGAAAGACAAAAATGATTTAGATGTGCTTTCGAAGAATAGATATGATGCTTTTTTTGATACAAGGGCTTAATTTGTGTTAAACTGTTGTTATGAAGGACCTAACAACATCGATTAATGATTTAAAACAAAAATATCGTGAGATATTTGCGGTTTCTGTTGAACAAATACAAAAAAGAATTGATGAGTTAAAACCCGAAGAATGTGGTGAAATTTTTGATAAATATCCTCTAAATTCCAAAGGTGAAGCTTGGCAAAAAGCTGTTTTAAAGATGTTTGAAGATGATATTGCAAAAGAAATTTATCGCAAATGGTCTGAGATTTTGGCATACAGAAGTCAGTTTAAATGTATTGGTTGCGGGACCTGTTGTAAATTAGCATGTAGTGAGTTTTCTCCAGAGCAATTAAAACAAAAAGCAGATAATGGTGATAGGTTTGCAACACAATTTCTGAGTGTTTTTATTCCGTATAATTCAAAAGAAGAAGCCAGAGAAATTTATCCAGAATACATAAAAATGCTTGAAGACCATAAAGAAGATGAAGTTTATTTTTATCATTGTCCAAAGTTAACTGAATGTAATAGATGTTCGGATTATGAAAATAGGCCGCAAATTTGTAGAGATTTTCCTGATAATCCGTTGGCACTCTTGCCAAAATCTTGCGGTTATGTAAAATGGAAAGAAGAAGTCGAACCAATTGCACTAATGCTTCATTCGATGTTGGAAATTATTGAATATTACAAGGAACACATAAATGCAAATATTAACAGGGCTTAGCCAAAAAGAAATAGAAAAAATTACTGATGAGTTACACCAGTCTAAATTTCGCGCAAGACAAATTCATAACTGGATTTATTTAAAATCCGCAAAAGATATTGATGAAATGACTGATTTGTCAAAGGATTTTAGGGAAGACCTTAAAAAAGTTGCTAAAGTTACAGATATAAAAATTAAAGTAAAGCAAGTAAGTTCTGACGGTACGATTAAATATTTGCTCGAATACCCTGATGGGGAATGCGTTGAAACTGTGCTTATGAGATTTGATAATCGTGCAAATTTAACAGCTTGTGTTAGCTCGCAAGTTGGTTGTGCGGTTAATTGTTCTTTTTGTGCGACAGGAAAACGTGGATTTATTAGAAATTTAACATATAAAGAGATTATTGAACAAGTATTAACAATTCAGCGAGATACTGGTTTAAAGGTGACAAATGTTGTATTTATGGGACAAGGTGAACCTTTATTGAATTTGGACAATGTGTTAAAAGCGATGGAAATCTTTAACGACAGTTTTCAAATAGGTCAAAGACGTTTGACTGTTTCTACAAGTGGAATTATTCCTGGTATTAATAGACTTGCCGAACTTGATATGCAATCTACTTTGGCATTATCACTGCACGCTCCAAATCATGAAATCAGAAAATCATTGATGCAGATTGAAAATAAATACAATATGCGAGATTTGAAAATTGCATTAAAAAATTATGTGGAAAAAACTGGCCGAAGAATTACGATTGAATATCTTTTGATTAAAGATTTAAATGATACGACTGATAGCGCAAAACAATTGGCAGAGTATTTACATGATATAAAATGTAATGTAAATTTGATTCCTTACAATCCAACAGCGCAAAATGATTATAAGCGTCCATCAAACAATGCTATTATGAAATTTAAGTGCTTATTAGAACATTCAGGTAAAAAAGTTACAGTTCGTCTTGAACGTGGAGCCGATATCGATGCTGCTTGTGGTCAGTTAAAAGGTAAGGTTGAGTAATAAATTGCTTTACAATCATGGGATTTTGAGCTATTATTTACCTAAGAGAGTATCCTATGGAGAAAAGAGATGAAATATAAACGTATTTTGCTAAAGATTAGTGGTGAAGCACTTTTAGGTTCACAGCAGTTTGGTATTGACCAAGAACCAGTTAAAATGATTGCAACTGAAATTAAAAAAGCACTTACTTTAGGAGCTCAGGTTGCAGTTGTTGTTGGTGGTGGAAATATTTTTCGAGGAATGAAAAATAGTGCAAAACTTGGTATGGATCAAGCATCAGGTGATTATGTTGGAATGCTTGCAACTGTTATGAATGCAATTGCACTTCAGAGTGCATTGACTCAAATGGATGTACCTTGTAGAGTTCAAAGTGCAATTGCGATGAATCAAATTGCAGAACCGTACATTCGCCACAGAGCAATCAGACACCTTGAAAAAGGTAGAGTAGTTATATTTGCTGCCGGTACAGGTAACCCATTCTTTACAACTGATACAGCGGCAGCTCTAAGAGCTTCTGAAATTAATGCAGAAGCAATGTTAATGGCTAAAAACGGTGTTGATGGCGTTTATACTGATGACCCGAAAACAAATCCTGAGGCGAAAAAATTAGATAAAATTACATATGATGATATTATCAAAAACGGTTTAAAAGTTATGGATACAGCGGCTTGTGCTTTATGTAAACAAAATAGTATTCCTATTGTTGTTTTTGATTTTGATGCACAAGATGGTATTGTTGATATTCTTAACGGAAAAGATTTAGGAACATACATTAAATAAATTGAAAGAGGTAAAAAATGTCAGAGGCATTAGAAGAATTATTTTTATTCGGTGAAGAAAAAATGGAAAAAGCATTAGCTCAGTTGGCTCGTGAATTTGGTTCAGTTCGTTCTGGTCGTGCTAATCCTGCAATCTTGGACAAAGTTTTGGTTGATTATTATGGAGCGCCAACTCCACTAAGACAAATGTCTCAGGTTACTGTTCAAGACGGTACAACTCTTGTTATTTCACCTTATGATAAAACAATTTTAAAAGAGATTGAAAAAGCAATTATTAAAGCTGAAATTGGTATTACTCCAAACAGTGATGGTATTTGCATTAGATTACCTTTCCCACCTTTGACAGAAGAAAGAAGACGCGAAATCGCAAAAGACGTTAAAAAAATGGGTGAAGATGCAAAAGTAGCGATCAGAAATATTCGCCGTGATATGACAGATGATTTGAAAAAACTTGAAAAATCAGAAAACCTTCCTGAAGATTTAGTTAAAGATAATCAAGATAAAATTCAAAAATTAACTGATAAATACACAGGCATGATTGATACAAACGTAGCAAATAAAGAAAAAGAGGTTATGACAGTATAATGGCGGAAATTAAAGGATTAAATAAAAACGCAACAAGAATGTTGACAGGATTGATTATGGGTACAATCGCTATGGGTTGTATCATACAAGGGAAGTTGGCACTTGTTGGTCTGCTTTTATTTATTCTTTATTTTGCTACAAAAGAATATGTTCAAATCCTTAATTGCAAAGGTTTTTATCCAAGTGTTAAAATGATTTATATTACAGAGATTGTCTTTGCAATTATTGCATATTTTCAACGTTTTGATTTAGTCGCGGCTGCGTTGTCTTTTGCCGCAATTGCAACATTTATGTGGATTTTATTTAAAGGCCGTCAACCATATATTGCCAATGTTGCAACTACTGTTTTAGGTATGATTTATTGTGGCTGGTTTCCTTTGCATCTATTATTTTTAAGGAATCTTGAAAGTAATCGTTTCGATGACGGTTTAGGTTTTGTTGTAATGATGTTTATTGCAATATTATTGACTGACACTGGATGCTATTATGCAGGAACACATTTTGGCAAACATAAACTAGCACCTATTGTTAGTCCGAATAAAACAGTTGAAGGTTCAATTGGAGGTATGGTTTGTGCTGTAGTTGGTGCTATGGTAATTGGCTGGTATTTGGGCTTAGAATGGTATCTATCTCTTGTTGCTGGCTTGTTGTGTACTATATTTGCACAAATAGGAGATTTAAGTGAATCTTTGATTAAACGTGATGCTGGAGTTAAAGATTCAGGTGATATTTTACCAGGACATGGCGGATTTTTAGATAGATGCGATAGTTTTATTTTGACAATCCCTGTAATGTATTACTTTTGTAAGCACTTTATTTTTTCAAATGATTTAATTGTGGATATAGTAACATTTTTCAGAGGTTTGTTTTAGATGAAATCAGTATCTGAAATTTTTAATATACCAATTGAAAATGAAGAACTTTTTACCCAAGCATTAACGCATCCGTCTTTTACTAAGGAAAATAATCTTTCATATGAGCAAAGTTATGAAAGACTTGAATTTTTAGGTGATGCTGTTTTAAAACTCACGATTTCAGATGTTTTATATCGGAAATATCCTAATTTTCAAGAAGGAGAGATGTCTAAAATTCGTTCAATTGTTGTTTCAGATGCGACTCTTGCAAATATCGCTGAAAAAATTGGATTGGCTAGCTTGATTATTTTGGCTAAACATGAAGAAAAACAAGGTTGTAGAAAGTTGGAATCAGTTTGTGCTTGTGCATTTGAAGCTGTTTTAGGTGCGTATTATTTAGATGGCAAATTTGCTGATCTGGTCAAGTTTATTGAAAATCAATTTGCGCCGTATATAGAAGATGTTGAAAACAACTTTGAAAAATTTAATGCAAAGGCGCTATTACAAGAATACACACAAGCTCAAACAAAAGAAACTCCTGTTTATTCTTTAATTGGAGAATCTGGCCCTGCACATAAAAAAGTTTTTGAAGTTTCAGTGGCATATAAAAATGAAATTATTGCAACCGGAATTGGTAAATCAAAAAAAGATGCGGAACAGCAGGCTGCGTACAATGCTTGTGAAAAATTGGGAGTATTAAAATGTCAAAAATAATTATTTCACCGTCAATTCTATCTGCAGATTTTGCAAATCTTGAACGAGATATTAAAAGAGTTGAAGAAACAGGTGCTGATTGGCTTCATGTTGATGTAATGGATGGACATTTTGTGCCTAATATTACAATCGGAGTGCCTGTTGTAAAATCGATTAAAAAAGTAGCAAGTATTCCATTAGATGTACACTTGATGATTGAAAACCCAGAAAAATATGTTGAACCTTTCGCAAAAGCAGGTGCAGATATTTTAACATTTCATTATGAGGCAGTTAAAGATATTAAAGGTATTATTGCCTTGATAAAATCTTTTGGTATGAAAGCTGGAATGTCAATTAAACCAAAAACTGATCCTCAAGAAATTCTACAATACTTGTCGGATCTTGATTTGTTGCTCGTCATGACGGTTGAACCAGGTTTTGGCGGACAAAGTTTCATGAGTGATTGTGCGGAAAAACTTCCTATTATTAAAGAAAACGCACATGAAAACTTGATTATTCAAGTTGATGGGGGAATTAATGCAGAAACAGCAAGAATTTGCACGTTGAAAGGTGCAAATTCTTTAGTCGCTGGTAATTATATTTATAATTCCGAGAATATTCAAAAAGCTATTGATAGTTTACGCTAAACCTTTTCTTTGTTTTCGTTTGATGATTTCATTGAAGTCTGTAGACAAACTCGTATCAGCAAGGGTTACGTCATCTTTTTGCTCAGGTGTTTTTTGTGGAGCTTCAGGAGCTTCTTCTTGTGCAACAAAAGGAGTTGCCTCTCTTTCAACGTCCTCATCTTCATTACCAATGTTATTATCTGTTTCATCTGTAGATTGTACAGCACCAATTTGTACACCATCTTTACCTAAAGTTGCTTCAAGTGCAGCTATATCAGTTTCACCATTGACCATTTCATAAGTTACTTCATCTTGTACATTTAATGAAGCAGAAATTGCTGCAGCCCATTTCTGATATTCTGAAGGAACGTCTTGACCTTCTTTTTGGTACTCAATAATTTCTTTCGCTGTAAGTTGTTGCCATTGAATTTTCTGGTTGTTTAATTTTTGGATTTCCATATACTTCTCCTTATATACTTTTTTGTTATCGGCAAAGTAAAGGAAAAACTTTAATATTTATTGTAAAGAAATGTAACAAATTTTATATATTTTGAATATAAAAAGTCAATATTTTTTTATAGAAATTTTTTATATAAGTACGAGAGATAAATAAAGAAATTTTTAACAAGAGAGAGGTAAAAACTATGGCATCTATGCTATTATTTTCTAATGCAATTTCTGAACAATATAAAGAAACATCACAAGCAATTAATGATGTTAAACTTAATGATAAATTAGTGATAAGAAAGTCATTAACAGAATTAATGAAACAGTCTTTCTTTCACGGAGCTAATAGATATGGAACAAACTTTATCGCATAGATAAAGGGCGTTGGAAAATTAGGAAATGGATAAGGATATAGCGGCTTTTATGCCGCTTTTTTATTGCATTAACCAATCTATAAGAGGTTTGATTTCACCAAAATCGAGCCCAAGCCCTTGAGTAACATCGTTATCTATTAAAAATCCTAATCTAACATTATGAGCTAATGGTTCTTGAACATTATTTGTTTTTTTGAACATTTCCGATGAAATATTATTCTTTTGGGTGTCATAAACATTTGAATAATTTAAACCTATATTCACACAATCTGGTACCATTATTTTGTTGTCTTTGCTAAAGAAAGCTAATCCGTGAGATCGGCAAATAATTGCACGGAAATTATACAAAGCGCATCTTTTATTTATTAAAAATGGGCAAGCGTGCATAAATTTACCTTCTTTGTGATTAAGCTTTTCTGCTTTAAGTTGTTCTACATTTTTATCAATTTGTTGAAAAACTTCAAAAGGTAGAGTTCTGGCACCAATATTCAAGTAAGCAAATTCGACTTCTGACATAGGATATTCGCCTTCTTCGCAACAATGAGAGCAACCCTCTTTACAGAAAATATATGGCGCTTGTTCATTAAAAAACTTCCCGAGTTTTGCACTTAGGTATCTTAGATATGCTTCGTATTTTTGAACATCTTCAAGTGTTAGCATACTTTAATATTAGCATTAATTTTCTTATAAGAATATATTTAAAGAATTCTTAATATATTGGCAAAAAAAATGTTGGAAAACTTTTGAGATGTTATAATACGTAGAGGAGATAATAGAAGGACAATGATTACATTAACCCCAAGTTTTACTGGAAATTCAGAAATTAGTTTGCATGATAAAATGCAAGGTCGTTATTTTGAAAAAACTATAGCTTTCACATCATCAACATTGGAGAAACGTGAGAATATACAAGCTAATCCTGATGCCATCTTTAAACAAGGTATAGATAGGATAGTTTCATCTTCTAAGGGTTTGTCAGCAGAGGAAGTTTTTCAAATTCGTAGTGAACTTAGAAGAACAGAATTAGAAATGCAAAAATTAGAGAATCAGCGTTTACAATTAGGTCGATTGTTAGATTATGATCAATTAAGGAAAGATGGATTTTCAGGATTTGATATCAGAAGATTTGTTCGCGAAGATAATGCGACGTTGCAAAACGCAGAAGAATTTTTAATTGAAAATAAAAAGATAAAAGAGTATATGTTTGGTTACCCTGCAAATATGACAGCGGATTCTTCAATGACAAAACATTTAAGAAAAATGGAAACAGAATTGCCATTAATGAATAATTGTGGTGATCCTTATGATGCGGGTAATTATTTACTAGATAGTAAAGCTTATGAAAGAGCATTATTGGACAAGCTTTTTGAACATTTTGGATTGAATAAATCAAGTAAACCATGGGGATATATTACTACAGGTGGTTCAGAAAGTAATAAATGGGGTATTCATAATGGTTTGAGAAAATTCCCAGATGGCCGAGTTTATTATTCAGCTTCGGCGCATTATAGTGTAGGAAAATCAGTTAAAATAGGCTTTGATCAAAGTAAAAATGATATTACGTTGATTAAACACTCGGAAATTCCGCCTCAAGCAGGTTCAGAAAAAATAGACGTAAATATTTTACTTTCTCAAATTAGAGAGAATTGGAAATCTAATCAAGAGCCAGCAATTGTTTTATTAACAGCTGGAACGACAAAAACTGGTGCCATTGATGATGTTGAATTTATTTCAAAAAGATTAAAAGCTGAAAATATTCCGCATTATATTCACGTTGATGCTGCATTGTTTGGTGGTATTGCTCACAATCAGAAGAATGCACCAAAGGGATTAGATATTGAAAAGTTAGGAATAGACTCAGTTTCAGTAAGTTTGCATAAATATTTTGGCAACCACGATGTGAAGAGTGTTGTTATAACAAAAGAACCGCCAAATGCACCAAAGGTTGATTATATTGGGCAGTATGATAGCACAACTGCAGGCTCAAGAACATTTAATCCATTTTCATCATTGCAAAGAATTAATGAAACATTAGATAGAAAAATGCCGGAAGAATATAATAAAAATATAAAATTTTTTGAAAATTTATTGAAAAAACATAACATAGAATTTTCTCGAGAAGAAAGTTCAAATATATTTGTAATTGATCAACCGTCAGAATTTATTTACAGTAAATATCAGTTATCAAATTTTGAAGATGAAGGTGTTCAAAAATCTCACATAATTATATTCCCATCTCACAAGCAAAGCAAAATGGTTGAATTGGTAAACGATTTGGCTACATATAAAAGACTTATTAATTAAGCAAGCCAACTTGTTTGGTCATTTTCACAGAGAGAAACTTCGTTGAAAATTTTATTTAATTCTTTTATGGGTGTTGTTCTCATGCGGTCTTGAAGTGGGGCAATTTCTTTATGTGCTATAATCCATTCATCTTTTTTACTTGAATAACCAACGTGTTTAAGTCCCATTCCACCTTTGAGTTTGGTATATGGAATGTTGTATTTATTTAACAGATTTTCGTATTTTTCGAAAAGTTTGTAACTTTCTGGGCCATGTGTATATGACGGTTTCCCGCCGATAAGTATTGCTTGTGTAGCATCAGATTTTAAATCTATATTTTCTTCAATAAACTTTTCAATTTTATTAAAATCTTTATTGGCTTCCTGTAAAGGACTTGTATGCAATAAAAACATTTTGTTTTTAACTTTAATACCGCATACAGTACAATCTGCAATGTTTGTCGTTATTAAATTATCGGCGAGTTTACTTTCTTTATAGGTCCATGGTCTATCTACAATCTCAGGATTGTTATAAGTCGAAACTTCGTACTTATATTGAGATATAGTTACAGGTCTAATAGTCGAAGTAAAAGAAATATTATTTAGCATATCTGTTTTAAAAACAAATAAAAAATATTTTGCTAGCAAAAAAAATATTCATAGGATTTATGATAATTATGAACTCTTCAATAGGATCTTATGGAAATCAAACTTTTACGGCAAGATGTCCGCAAGTACGAGATGCGGATTGGGTTTGTCGTGTAATTAATCAAAGATTTCCTCATTTTTCTTCTACTAAACACCAACCTCGTATCACAAGATATTTAAAAGCTCATAATGATATTTTAAAATGTGATAAAGAATTAAAAAAAATGTCTGATATTTTTTATTTCATTGATGAATTTAAATTTGCTGAAGGTCAAGATAAAGTTCAAGATATGTTGTTGGGTTTTAAACGTATGATAGGGGAATTTGGAAGTAAACGCCTTGAAGCAGGCGAAGCTGTTGGAAATGGTGCATATAGTGATAATTTGTTCGAAAGTTTATATTTAATGACCAAATATAAAATAGGAAATTGTACAGAAAATGCAATTTTGGCTGAACTTATTCTTAAAATGAATGGGATTCGAAATGCTTGTTGTGCTGTTTTAGATAAAGGGATGAAATCTTTTGGTAAAAAAAGATTTAGAGGAGAGTTGGATCATATAGTTTGTGTGTTCAACAAAGATTTAAGTCCAATTAAAGGTAAAATTACATCAAAAACGGTGATTATTGATCCTTGGATAGGTAAAGCCGATTTTGTGAAGAATATGGAAAAATTTTACAAAAACGAGGCCAATGAATTCTTTGGATTAAAGGCAGATGATTCTATTGAATATTTTATGGTGGAGACTGTGGGTGTTTCCTCTGACATATTAAAAAAAATGTCAGATACATTCCCAGAATTTATTTATAATGGCCGTCATAAATTTTTGCAAAAGTAATTTGCTATTATGAAAAATTAAAAGTTGTTTTAATGTTTCTTAAGAGAAAGTAATTCTTTATGTAATAAATATTTTATATAAATACGGGGGAAAAAGGATATCTATATGGTTGGTATAGAACGCGTACTTTCGAGTTATGCTGATGATGTTGCAAAATACTTAAGAAATTATAATAAATTTAAAATTTTAATTTAAAGCTTTAAGAAATAGTTTTTATAATATAATTATTTTAGAGAATTTTATGTGTACTCAAAAATGTTTAAAAACGGCTTTTGTACTTGAGGGTGGCGCAATGAGGGGTTTGTATTCCGCAGGCGTTTTAGATGTTTTTATGCAAAATGGTGTTAGCACAGATGTGATTTATGGTGTTTCTGCGGGTGCATTATTTGGAATAAATTTTAAATCTAAGCAAGTAGGACGAGCTATAAGATATAACTTGAAATATGCTAATGAAAAGAATTATATGGGATTATATTCGCTTATTACAACTGGCAATATAATGAATAAAGAATTTTGTTTTAATAAATTAGTAAACGAATTGGATAAGTTTGATTTTGAAACGTTCAATAATTCTCCAATTGATTTTTTTGCGGTTGTAACTAATTTAGAAACAGGAAAGGCTGAATATATAAAAATAACCGATGCAAGATATGGTTTGGAGGCTTTAAGAGCATCAGGGTCTATGCCATTTGTGTCGAGAAGTGTAGATTTTGAAGGTTCAAAATATTTGGACGGAGCAATAAGTGATCCAATTCCTTTTAAAAAAGCTCTTGATGATGGTTATGAAAAGATAGTAGTAATATTAACAAGGCCAGAAAATTATAAGAAACATAAAGAATATATGCCATATAATTTGTTTTATAAAAAATATCCAAATTTTATTAGTACTGCAATAAACCAGCCTGAAATTTATAACAGTACTCTTGATTTGATTAAACAGTACGAAAATGATGGTAAAATTATTGTACTTCGTCCATCCCAAAATCTAAAAATTGCTAGAGTTGAGAAGAATTTAAATAAACTCAATGCAATTTATAAATTAGGTGTTGAGGATTGTACGAAAAATTTAGATAAAATTAAAGAATATCT
>JAZRUK010000032.1:0-1592 GCA_045652525.1 Candidatus Gastranaerophilaceae bacterium
AAATGGTCTGTAAGACCGGGTTAAGCGAAGCGAAACTACCGGAAATTGTTTAAATTTTATTTCGGAATTATTTTATAGCTATTTTTGAATAGATTTTATTTCGCAACTTGCAGGGAATAGCGGGCTATTGCCAAAAGTTAAGAAAGGAAAGATGTCAAAAAGAGAATAAAAGAAACCGAAACTATTTTGCGATATAGAATATAAAAAACAATAAAATTTAAACAGTTTCTTAATAGCCACGGGTTTTTAAACCCGTGGTATAAATAAAGCTCTTTATCCGTCTGTTTACTCTATGACTTACAAAAAATCAGGTGTTATTTTATTGTTAAAAATAGTTTAATTTACTGGTTTCAATCTAGGATCGCGAGGAAGGTAGCTTGGGTTATACATTTCGCCCTTTTTGATTAATGCATATAATATTGTTAGAAGTTTGTTTGCAACATTATTTAGCACCAAAAAGAAATGCTTTTTCTCAACTTCATATTTTTTCATCTTGTATATACGCATTTTTTCAAAACATTGTACTGCACAACGTGCACACATGAATAAAAGCGATTTTAGTTCCTTATCGCCCATACAGGACACATGACTTCCTTTATCGCTTTTACCTGTAGCATTAGGCCATGGCGAGATGCCGGCTAATGTAGCACACTTCTTTGCGGTAGAAACTCGCTTAAAATTGCCGGTCTTAATTATTAGTTCAATAGCAGTAACAGGACCAATACCCGGAACACTTTGAGCAATGAGATAGGTCTGTTTTAGTTCAGCATCATTATTGATAATTTTCTCAAATTCAATTTCGATTTCGCAAATCTTATCTGAATATTCTCTCAGTATTTTCTCTTTTAATGCTATAGCTTTATCACACGAGAATGGGCGATGTTTATCACCCTTAATGAGAGCTTTTAATTGTTTCCGTTGTTGTACTAATAAACGTCGCAAAGCGTATAGTTCTCGCAATTTATATAAAGATTCAGATGGGAATTGGGACGGTTGTAATTTATCACAATAACGCTCTCCATACTCTCTAATTCTGGATGCATCAATAGGATCACTCTTGCCTCTGACAAGTCCCATTCGATGACGTATTTCATAACCAGATACGTAACTAATAGTTGTGCCTCGTATGTTTGCTTCTAATAATAGCAAATCTCCATAAACTCCGGTGTGTTCCGCAACTATGTGTGCATCTTCTGGTAAGTTGTCAAGGAATCTCTCAACTTGTGTTCGTGTATTCTTGACTACAAGGTGTTTTGCTTTGCCTTGTTCATCTACAAAACTTACATCAAATTTTTCTGATGCCAAATCAATTCCGTATATTTGTCCCATATTAAAAATATTTTTAGAGAATCTCCTGTTCAAACGACCAATACTATAATATTAAATTCTAAAGGTGAAAGTTTTTAATTACTCTCTGGTTTTAGTTTGAATAATAATGTCGTACCTGCAACAGACGATAGAGTCTATACTCTTGAAAGACGGATAGGTTAACGCGACATTAGGAGGTTCTTTTTGTTAATAAATGTATTTAATAGTTTACAAATTTAACCTTTAATTTCGTAAGGCAAATATAATAGAAGGACGGGGAATTG
>JAZRUK010000033.1:0-12257 GCA_045652525.1 Candidatus Gastranaerophilaceae bacterium
GATTTATCTTTAAGTTGGTGTAAAATGAACCGTCATCGTTAGTTGTTTTAAATGTGATTGGAGATGTTTGTTCATTGGATGATATTATTAATTTTGTTTGTTTTTCATATGTATTATTAGCATTTTTTGCTCGTTGGCCTAACATTGCTGTTTGATTATCACCAATACCAAAATATGCATCCGTATTATTCACTGCATAACGCCAAGGACTTTCTGAAGCACTTCCTGTTTTTCGTTTTGTCATCAAGGGTGCAAACGCTGCTAACATTACTGTTAATATCAGCATTACTACCATCATTTCTGCTAACGTGAATGCTTTATCTATCTTTTTCATAATATCCCCCAGTTACAATAAATTATACCATTTTAAATAATTTAAGTCAATAAAATGCCCCACACGAGCGCGATTTTGTTACCTGCTGGTCTCGCAGGTGGGTGAACGCCTCGGCAAATCCGTTTCCCACTGGCGATAATTAATCGGTGGGTATACTGCAATGCCTGACAGAGTCAATTCTCCCTTTTAATAAAATGTAGGAACAAAATTAACACCCGCATAGAGCAATTACATATTAACATAAGAAATCAAATAAAACAAATACCTATGCTACTACCATTTCATTGAAAGAACATCCATTGCTTGTTTTTCAGCGATATCAGCCCTTGCCATAGCCATTTGAGCCGCAGTAGGATCTTCTCCTTTAATAGGAGCCGCTTCAGGGGATGGAATATATGTTCTAACTGGTTCTAAAACTTTACCATCATCAGCTGATTGTTCAGGAGCAACAACATTGTTTACTGTTGTATTAGTTGTATTATTTCTATATGTTTCACCATTTTGATGCATATTTAACAAATTAGTAGGACTATTGTGAACAATTGGACCTTCAAAAGGATTATTCGTAGTTTGCTGAGCCTGTTGACGTTTTAATTCTTCCAATAGAGCTTGTTGTTGTTCTGGTGTCATTTCTGGTTCTTCAGGTTCTTCATCTAAAACTGAATGGGTTGGACGACCAAATATAGCATGCGCACATTTTGTACAAACTTTTGCGATAATTGGAGTAATCACCATCATTGGAATTAATACCCTTAAAGGAACACCAACGCAGTTTTTCAAGAAGTTAGGAATTTTTCTTAAGAAATTACCATTTAGTGCTGATTTAGAAACATAACCAACTCTAGCTTCGTTACCTACGTTGATAATTCTACCAATACCTTTAAACAATCTTGTAATTGGGTTTTTAACACCAGCTTTAAGCATATCATCTAAAGCATTTTTAGCCGCTTTGTACTCAGCTTTTGAAGCAAAGCCACCTGCTTTTGCTTTTGCATTAAATGCTTTTAGTGCTGTTCTGTAATTTTCTACACCAGCTTTATCCAAGCCAGCATATTTTAAACCACCTACCTTGTGCATTAAGCCATATGCCAAAGGAGCAGCCATAAAGTAAGAGAAGTCGTTTACAGCACGTTCAGCTAAAGTTTTACCTTTTTCACCTTTAGGTGCTTTTATCGCATGATACAACATATCTCCAAAGATAAATGCTTGCATGAATACTGCTAATTTACCACCAGCAAATCTGTTTGTAGTACCTTCTAACAACCAGCCTAAAGCTTTAGGTAATGCTCTACCTAATTTCGTAGTATTACCAGTACCTAAAGTAGCTGTAAATTTGTTTCTTAATTCTGATAATGCAACTTTTCTTCCAAAGAAATGAGATTTGATTTTACCTAAAGTCCCATTTTTTCTCCAGATAGAAATACTCATCTTATCATCGGCATTTTTAAGAGCTTTTCCGATTTCGTCAATGTTATCATACACATTATCCATACATTTTTTGTAATGGTTCATGTTATTAAAGCCCCATTTACGGATTTTAACGTGTTCTGATAAGGATGCAGCTCTAGTAAATGCTTTATCTTTAAATAATGACTCGACTGTATTTGGATCAACACCAAGTGATGTTAATTTTGCCTTATCAACACGAACTAGTTTTCTGGTTGGATCAGAAAATAAGTTATCGATAACATCTTTTTTAACGCCATAAGCTGATAATTCATTTCTACCAAATGCAAAGCGCTTTGTTGAAGTATCAAACATTGCATCAATTTTTGCTTTTGGCACATCCATTGCCTTTAATTCTTCCTTTAGAAGAGCTAAAGGTCTGTCAGCCTTATCAATACCTTTCAAGGCTGTTTCAAAGGCATCGATTTGTGCCTGTGTATATCCAAATTGTTCCAATTGTTGTGCATGTTTAATAGGAGGTAAACCGTCACGGAACAAGCCAGATGTATCCATGGCTAACATACCGCGAAGACCTTCACCAGTACCACGTGCAAAATTCCATTCTGCCTTTGTAGGAGTTCCACCCAAGGCTGCAGCAACTTTACTTTTTCCTTTTAACCAGTTCCAACCATTTGAAATGCCGTTCGAAACTTTTTGGCATTGTTGCCCAACCCAAGAACCTGTAAACTTATTAGAAACTTTGTCTCCCCAGTTACCTAATCTGCCAAGCACAGAATCTTCATATTTACCAGTACATTTAGGACCAAACTTATCCATAGCCTGTGAAATACCATACCAAGCCGCTAAACTTAACCCTAATTTCGCAGTAGGATTATCATCTTCAGTCGGTGCTGATGCTTTTACCCTGTTTGAAAGATACGAATTATCTACAGCCTGCTGAACTGCTTGCGGATCAAGTGCTTCCATTGGAACAGTATTAGTCGCATAAGACTGACCCAGCGCTTGCATTGGTACATTATATTTTTGATTATAAATATTGTTACTAACCATGGATATAATATTTCCCCTATATTGTAATAAAAACAAGTTTTCCAATAAAATTGCTTTTTTTTTTGAATAAATTCTGCAAATGTAAACAAATGTAACAACTTTTAGCAAATGTGAAATTAGAGTTCGAGTATATACTTTATATATATGTAAGAGATGAGACAACAGAGAGGCTTTAAAATATGGCAGTAGCTAATTTAAATAGCGTTGACGATAAATTAAAGGCGATGTACAACGAACAAATTACGACGAATGTACAACAAGGCTTTGTTGATAAATCAGACTTATTATTTGAGCAAATGAATTTTATTGCAATGGCAAACAGGCAAGCGCTCAATTTGATATAAAGATTTTAATTATAACTAACTCCAATTATTTTTCCCCTACAAATTTTTACCTGATTCCCCAGAATCAGGTTTTTTTTATGAGCGAGCAGAACCATGAGCGATAGCGAAAGCCGAACAATAATCAACGAAAACGTTGAGTTTTCGTTGTTATTGTGAGCGGTGGTGTTTATCGCGAGCGAAGTAGTCTGAGCTGAGGCAAAAAGTCGAACAATCATAAGCGAAAACCACGCTTTTCGCTTTGATTGGGAGCGATGCCGTTAATAGCGAAGACATAGAGCGAGCAGAACCATGAGCGATAGCGAAAGCTGAACAATAAATTTTATGATAAAATACGGATATGAAACTATGCGTATTTCAAGGAACTTTCAACCCAATTCATAAAGCCCATCTGTTGATGGCAGAATTTATATTAAAAAATTATGAGTTTGATAAAATCCTATTTATACCAGCATTCAAACCACCACACAAAGATTATGATGAAAGTCTAACCTCACACAGACTTAAAATGGTAAAGATTGCTACTGCATATAATCCTTATTTTGAGACTTCAGATATAGAATACCAAAATGACAGAAAATCATACACATATTTAACAATATTAGAATTATACAATCAATACAATATAGATGGAAAAATTAATTTTATCATAGGTACAGATGCTTTTGAAAAAATAGAAAGTTGGTACGAAACAGAAAATCTGAAAAATATGGTTAAATTCATCGTATTTAAACGAGATAACAATATTGACACAACCAAATTTGATGAATTAAAATTAAAAGGGTACGATTTTGAATTTACCACAATGGATTTTGAGGACATATCTTCCACACAAATCAGAAATGGTGAAATTAAAAATCATGTCACAAAAGAAGTAGAGGAATATATAGAAAAAAATGGATTATACAAATAAAAATAAAGATGAAATTTTGAACTGGATGAAAGAAAATCTTTCAGAAGAAAGATATATTCATTGCATTGGAACAGCAGATTGTGCGGTCGAACTTGCAAAACAATTTGGCGAAGATGAAACAAAAGCATACGTTGCAGGACTTTTACACGATTGTGCTAAGTGTTTTGAAACATCCAAACTACTTGAAATCATCGAAGATAATTTACACGTAGAACCAAATGAAATGATGAACTATAAAACGCTTCACGCACCAGTTAGTGCATATTGCGCCCAAAATGATTTTGGTATTTGCGATGATGAAATTTTGTCGGCAATTCGTTGGCATACTTTAGGCAAAACTGAAATGACAACTTTTGAAAAAATAATTTTTTTAGCTGATAAAATTGAACCTAACACAAGAGATGCAGAATATAGAGAAAAAATTTTAACAATATTAAAAGAAAAAGATGGACTAAATAAAGCACTTTTAAAATGTTACAAGGAAACAATAAAAAGCCTAGTAAAAAGAGGTTTAAAAATTTGCCCGTTAACTATAGATATTTATAATAAGCTCCTTGATATAACAAATAGTAACGAATCTAAATAACAACCGCAATTTGTTGCATTTTTATGCTAAAATAAACCCAAAGAAAGAGGGAATTATGAAATTATTAGAGATTAAAAATAATCTAGTAAAAATATCTTATGAAACTGACGAACAAATCAAATTAGCATCTTTTATTGCGCTTGTTGATAATAACCGCTCATATGTTGCACAAATTGTCAACTTAAAAGCCGATGTTAAATCAAATTTCGCTGTTGCTAAATTAATTTTTACATTTAATAATGAAGGTGTAGTAGACAACTATGACGGTTCAGCGCCTTCTATACAGGCAGAATTGTCATTTTTAAATTCAAAAGATATTTTAGCCCTCTTACCAACAGAAAGACCTGTTTTTATCGGGGAATTAGCGCAACAAAGCGAAATGCTTCAAGTTGACCAAACAATATATGAGAAAAATTTAGTAATATGTGCTGAAAAATTTGATAATATCGGAACAATCGTTAAAAATTCAGTATCACAACTCGAGCAAGTAAACGAAAAATGTGTAGTTATCGACGCAGACCATACTTTCGGTGAATTTGAGCCAATTAGATTTAAAAGAAATTTCAAATTACCTCTGAATGCCAGAATGATTGATTTCATTTATGAAAATGAATTAACTGAAGTTGACGCAACAAGCAAGGCTGTCATTCAAGACATTTTTTACGAAGTTCAGGAATACACAAAAACAGTTAAAGGGAATTATATACCGTTTGATACCTTCTTGAATGTTGTTTCTGAACAATATAAAGCAACGTTAATGCCAGAATTAGCATTACTAAAAAATAAACTTTTAAAATATCAAGAAGCTAATGTTTTTGCTCAAACTCAAGAAGACATAGACGGACTTAAAAATGCAATTGAACAACATGCGGTCACATATATTGACATTGCTGAAGCTTCAGATGAATTACAACGCGAATTAATTAGCCATATCCATAATGTAATGGATACTTTGGACGGCTACACCTATTTATTTGTAAAACTTACAAATAAAACTGGAAACAAAAAGCTATTAAAACAATTATTAGCAAACGAACACGTTTTCACAAATATAATTTGTAGTCACGCGTATATGTATTTACCAGAACTTAAGCAAAGAGCTGAAAATATCATCTTATTTGCACCGCAAACAGTTCAGCATGATTTTGCAAGCTACAATACATTCCTAAGCAAACTAAACGCAAACGAATTTATAATTTATGGCGCACTAACTCAGAATGTTCCGTTTATAGTTGAATTGACAGACTTGGAAGATTCATCCTCTATCACCTCAACTTATAACCAACAACAAGTTATAGCGACCGAAAATGTTGTCAATATGGAGTTAACGCCAGATGAAGTTCAAACCATAGAAGACAGCAATATATTTAATACACAACCTGAAGAAGAAATCATATATGCGCAAGAAACAGTTATTGAAAATCCTTTTGTTGAAAATGATGTAACATATAGTATTCCTGATCAACAAGAACAACTTGCACATGACGAACTGGTCGAACAAGTAGCTCGCGACGTTGATGAAGTATTTTACACAAATATTGCTGAGGAAATCCCAACAATTGATGAATTCGCACCTCAAGAAGAAGTTTTAACCGAGGACGATTTAGATTTTATCGACGACTTGCCACAAACAGAATATTCAGATAATTCTTTTGATCAAATAATTGAACAACCTGAATACATTGAAGAGCAAGTGCCATTTATAGGTACAGAAAATTATGTAGAAGAACAGCCTACAATTGTAGAAGATGAATTATTTACTAATGAAGAACCTGTATTTGAACAAGAACTAATAAATGATGAGCCAACGATAAATGAATTTTCTGAAGGCATAACGGAAGAACCTGCTTTTGAAATTGAACAAGCTGAGAACTTTGAAACCGATGAAAATTTTATAGAAGAAGACGACACTATTTTAGTAGATGAAGAACCTGAACTTCCTGTTTATTCTGCTGAAGAACCTGTATTAGGTGAAGAATCAATTGGATTTGAACAAGGAGATATGGTTGCTCATCCTAAATATGGCAGAGGTGTAATTGAGAAATTAATTAAATACGGCAACAAAACACTTTGTTCAATTTCATTTGAAAACGTTGGAAGAAGACTATTAGATCCTGCGATTTCAGAACTAGAAAAAGTATAATCAGCGCAAGCTTTTAGCATCTTTTAGATAAACAAATTTAGGTTCAAATTGCTCATCACAATTTAGAACTATAAGGACGCGTAGACACATTTTTAGAGAGTTAGGAACATCAAGTTCGTGATAGCACATCATTGCAACTTTATCCCAACCTAGGTTTAATCTTGCAAATTTAGCAGGAAATGCTGCATTTAGATCATCAGTTAATGTAAAAATAACGTGCGAAATATTTTTAACATCTATGTTATTTTGCTCAACCAAAGCTGATAAAAGCTCAATAGTCGCATCTTTTATAGCTTCTTCAGCATTATAATCAACCGTAATAGCGCCTCTTATACCTTTTGTAATCATTTTCTTAACCCATTATACCAGTCACGAGCAAGCATTTCACCTTTGCCTTCAGGCTTAACTTTAACAAGCAAAAGACAATCTTTGCCACAACCAACTTGTATACCTTCTTTTGTAACCTTAACAAACTCGCCACAATTACCACAATCTTCAATCACACGAGTTTCCATAACCTTAACAATTTTACCATCATATTCAAAATAAGCTGAAGGTGCTTTATATATACCACGGACTAAATTGTGTATTTCGCAAGCCGATTTTTTCCAATCGATTTGAGTTTCTTCTTTTGTTAACTTGTTAGCCATACAAACACCCTCTTCACATTGAGGAGTAGGTACAAGTTCACCATTGTATAAATCTATTAAAGTTTTCTCTAATAATTTAGGAGAATCTTCACTAATTAGTTCAAAAAGCTCCATACAATTCATAGTATCAGAGATAGCAATAGTTTTACGCATACACACATCACCACAATCAAGCCCAAGTTCTGTAACCATGGTGCAAATACCAGTTTCCTTATCACCATTTATAATTGCCCTTTGAATCGGATTTGCGCCCCTATATTTAGGAAGTAAAGATGCATGAAGGTTTATGGTTTCAAATTTCGGAATATCCAAAACATCTTGTGATAGAATTTGCCCAAATGCAAAAGTTACAAAGAAATCCGGTTCTAACTTTTTTAATTCACTCTGGATATCAAACTCTTTACGAATAGATTTTGGCTGAAACACAGGTAGATTATTAGCTAGCGCAAACTCTTTAATTGGAGACATAGTTAACTTATGTCCACGTCCTGCAGGCTTATCAGGCTGTGTAACTACGGCAACGACTTCAATTTTATCGGAATTATAAAGATATTCCAAAGATTTTAAAGCAATTTTAGGTGTTCCAAAGAATATAACTCTAATCATTTAATTCCTTTTCCAATTCAGGCTCTGACACCAATCTTTCAGGATCCAATTCTGGCAAATTGTATTTTTTTAATATATTTTCAGTTTCAAAACGATTTATACAATGATCAACAAACAAGACCCCATTCAAATGATCAAATTCGTGCTGAATAGCCCTAGCTAAAAGACATCCATCTGTAGCTTCAATAGTAAAAGGACGACCTTTCTCGTCAATAGCCTTTACCATAACATTTTTATAACGTCTTACATCAGTATATGCTTCTGGAAAACTCAAACAGCCTTCATTACTAACAATTGCACCTGATTTTTTAATTATTTTTGGATTAATGAACACAATTGGATTCAAAGGCTCTTTATCAGTAGAAACATCAATAACAAACACTCTATAATTAACACCAATCTGTGGCGCTGCAAGCCCAACACCATTTTGTGCATACATAGTATCTAACAAATCCTGTACCAAATCAGTAATTTTACGAGAAACTTTATGAACTTCTTTTGACGGTTCTCTCAAAGTTTTTTCGCCATATTTTAAAACTCTCTTAATTGCCATAATATACCTCTTTAATCAAGATTATACACTAAATTATAAGGTTTTGCAAAAAATTAACGAACATTTAAAAATTTATGAACTTGCGGAATTAAACAAGTATCCAAATGCTGTTTTAAAAACTTGTCAAGAATTTCTTCGCAAAATTCGGAAGTCACAGACATTTTATCATTTAACATTGCTGGCTGCAAAACCAAACGAAGTGAATATTTATTAGCTAATTCACAACAAATTTTGATTTCCTCATCAGTAATCTTTTCATTGAAAACAACTTTTGCAAAACATTCTTTTTGCATAGCCACTTCAAAGAATTTATCGTGGAATTTATAAGTATCTTTAATCCCAGTCGCACTTTCAAGCTTAATATCAGCTGCAATAATATCAACAAAATCGATAACTTCTTTTAATTTATCAGCTAGAGTAGCATTCGTTTCTAAATATATTTTTGAACTACTTACTAATGGTAAAAACTCTTTCAAAAAATCAACGGACAATAAAGGTTCTCCACCAGTGAGAGAAATTGAATGAAAATTATCAAAACGTTTAATATAATCTGCCAACTCTTGAGGTGAAAAGTCTTCAAAATATTCATCAGGCGCAAATTCAGTATCACAATAATTACACTTCAAATTGCAATTACAAAAACGAATAAATACCTGTTTATATCCAATATAAGGGCCTTCCCCTTGAATTGAAGCAAAAATTTCTTTTATTTTAGTCATTTAATAAATTCTCTCTGATGTTGTCCGCTGAAAGTTTTTTTAACTTTTCATACAGCTTAACCTCATCATCTGACAAACGCTTTGGAATTTCAATAGTAACAGTAATTATTAAATCCCCAATCTTGCCATTTTTTTTCAACCCCTGAGCAGCAAGTCTAAATTTTTGACCTGATGTTGTTTTTGGTGGAATCTTTAATTTTACATGCCCATCAAAAGTCGGAATAGAAATTTCTCCGCCCAAGACAGCCTCATAAGGAGTTATTGGCACATTATATAAAATATTTTCACCATCATACTTTATTTTAGAGTTACCTTTGATTTGAATGTGTAAATACAAATCACCATTTTTGCCACCAAATTTTCCGTCTTGCCCCTCACCTTTTATTCGTAATTTTGCACCATTTTTTACATGCGGAGGAATTTTCACATTAATACGTTTATATTCAGAAAATTCACCAGAGCCACTGCAAACATTACACTTTGTACCATTAATAAATTTACGACCTTTACAACGTGGACAAAGTTCTGAATGCATAACATTAACAAGTTTAGAAACTCCAGTAACTGATTCGGCCATTGTGATTACAACATCAGTAATAATATCTTCACCATTTTGAGACTGAGGTTTTGATTCTTTTTTAGCTGTTGAATTTTCAAAAATCGAATTAAAAATCTCTGAAAAAGGTTTTTCTGAACTCTTTTTAGTTTTTTTCTCGACTTTATCTTCTACTTTTTCTTCTTTTTTTGTTTCTTTTTCTGCTTCAGGTTTAGGTTCTTCTGCTTTTTTAAAAAATCCGTTTATAATATCATATTGCTTGCGTTTATTTTCATCTGAAAGGGTATCATAGGCCTCTGATATTTTTTTAAAACGCTTGCCACCTTCAGGATTAACATCTGGGTGATATTTACGCGCAAGCTTACGATATGCAGATTTAATTTCTGCAATATCACTATCTGGCGTAACTCCTAAAATCTCATAGTAATTCATATCCTTATATTAATGATTAATATAAAAATTTCAACTAGCAAATATCACTACGATATTTCATACCATTAAATTTTATAAGTTCTAAATCTTCTTTCAAAGTTTCTTTAGCTCTAGTGTACGTTTTTGCTGTTGATGTAAGAATAAGATTATCACCTATAACTGATTTATCTACATTTATACCTAACGGCGTAAGATGCGAATCTAATAAATCCATATTTGGGATTTGTATCCCTGCTTTTCTGGATTTCACAAGAGTAGAAATCGAAACATTATCATTAGTTAAAATATCTTCGTACTCATCTGCAAAAAATCCATTTGCACATGCTTCAAATAAATCAACTAAATCTTCATCAATCAAATTAAGAACAGCTTGTGCATCAAAATTTTGTAAAAACGGCTTAAACTCAAGAACAGTGTACGAATCTTCACCAGTCATTACGGCATCAACACCTAAAATCCCGACATATGGAGTACCTTTTTTCTCTAAAGCATTCAGAGCATTAAGAATAACATTTTTGAAAAGTTTATTTAGTATATTTTCAGGAACTTTGTAATCAGGCACATAAGCACCGACACCAGATGTAAGCACACCACCGTCACCATTTTCTGTAAATTTAAAATTATGAGTTGTTGCTAATGGAATAGCATGATAACCATCAGTCACAACATACATTGAAAATTCATGCCCATAAGCGTATTCTTCAATAACAACTTTTGGTTCACCTTGGGTAAACAAATCTTCAGTAAAATATTTTGCTCGTTCAAAACCTGTACAACATAATCTATCACTACCGAGATTATTTACATCAGAACGCACCACCAACGGATAGTTAGCTTCTTCTAAATAATCAATAGCTAAAGGTAATTTTTCATAAATAGCAAATTTAGGAGTTGGTGCATGTAACTTATACAAAAATCTTTTGCCTTGAGATTTATTAATTGCAAAATCTGCACTTTTGGCAGTTGGTGCAAATATTAGCTGATTATTTGCCTGAAAAATAGTTGCAATATCCGCAGCAATTGCCTTTTCAGAAACAACAATAGTCAAATCAATATCATTTTCAAAGACAAAATCTAATAATTCCGCAACTTTATCTTCTCTAATATCAACACATTCAGCAAATTCAGCAATCGATGAAGTTCCTGGAGCTACAAAAACTTTTTCTACTTCTTTTGAAAGCTTTTGCACTAAAGGATACAAATTACCAACAATTAATATCTTTTTGTTTTTCATATGACAATTATACTACATAAAAAAGAGGATTTTATTAAGAAAAATTAAGATTTTAAAATAATATATGCTATAATAATGACAAGAGAAAAAAAATAATTAATATACCTATAGAGAGGGTTTTATGGCTAGTATTGTAAATTTGTTAACTCAAGTATTATCAGGACAAAATGTATCAACAACAACTGCAGTAAGAAGCACAACAGCTTCATCTATGGGTAGAAATCCGTTTGTAAGCTATAACGGATATTCAGCAAACACTTATGCAAAAAACGCACCTGTAAGAGGTGGTTATTTTGCGGGCTACTACAATGGAAAACAAAACATTGTAGGCCAACGTCTATTTATTGAGGTGTAGCTTTGCTAATCTATTGCTCTTATTTCAAAAAAGTGTATAATGAAATAGTACACATATTAAATAGGAGATGTCTAGAATGAAGAATTTACAACAGTTTGCGCCTATGGGGGGGGGGGAGGACACTCTCCTAGAGCGGGTTTTACATTTGCAGAAGGTGCTACGCACGTAGGAATTTGTGGCAATGTTCATCGTTGCGCGTTTACTTTGGCAGAAGTCTTAATTACACTCGGTATCATTGGTGTAGTTGCTGCTATGACTATTCCAACATTAGTGGCTAATTATCAACAAAGATCTATGGATACTGCGGCTAACGTGTTTACAAGAAAGCTCGGTGAAGCTTTAAAAGTTATGAACTCTAATTCTTCTCTTGCAGGTTAT
>JAZRUK010000034.1:0-56934 GCA_045652525.1 Candidatus Gastranaerophilaceae bacterium
GTTAGGTACTGATGCATTGGCTATTCTATTTGATGTTTCTGGGGCATCTAATCCTAATACTTATGGCACAAACGACAGTGGCAAGTGGAAAGATATTAGAGGATTGAATGTTTCGATTAAAGTTGGGGCGGATTTAGTTAACATAGGTACAAATTATTCGACTATAAATTGCTCAAATGCTAATGCAAGTAGTAGTGATTATACAACTTATTGCGGTACTAATCCATCAGGTTTCACAATTGACTATTGGGCTGGCGCACAAAAAGCATGTGCTCAACAAGGAATGAAATTACCAACAAAAGACGAGTTATTTGCTTTGTACAACGACCCTAATTGGACAGAAAAACCAACATCTGGCTGGTACTGGACTTCGACTGAAACCACTTCTGACGCCGCGTATAGTATGGGCTTTGGACATAATGGCCTTATGATCGGCGACAACAAAAGTACCCAACTCAGCTTGTTGTGCATAAGTAATTAATGAATTTAAAGATAAAACAAACTAAAACAGGAGGGTGAATACCCTCCTGTTTGTTTTGCCTTTAACCTCTAACTACAAATCGACATCAATAGAAAAGTTTTCCATACCCAATTCTGTCAACAAAGCTATATAAGTATTGTAATAAACACCAATCGCATTTAAAAATTCTTTTAAGAGGTCTTGGTGTGAATGTTCAACAACAATTAAGTTAGTAAGAGGGACTTGACCCTTTTGATAACGCTGTTTAGATAAGTCTAAGATCTTTTTAGACTCATCAATCATACTATAATAGTAACCAACATTTTCTTGTGCCATTTTAAATTTATCATAATTTGTAGAAATAATATTTTTTGCAATATTTATTATTGAGTTATAACCAAGTTGAGCTTTTTCATACTCAAGCTTAGCATTTTTTACTTCTGGAGCATATGTATATAGAGAAGGAAGATCCAAACCCGCACCAACATACGCACCTGGAGTTCCATCATGCGCAAATGCATACCCACCAGACACATACAAATCAGGAACTTTTTTCCTAGATGCTATAATTATGTCTTTTTTTGTTTTTTCTAAACGAGCCTGAGCCATTTTTATATCATAACGATGTTCAAACGCATATGATAACAATTCCTCATAAGTTGGCAATTCAAGATTAGTAAAAAACTCCTGACTGAATACAGATTCTTCTTTTACGTCATACAAATTCATGTTGTTTTCAAGATTCAAAACTTTATTAAACGTGTATTGTGCAGTTTTTACTTCAGCTCTAACTTTATTAATCTGTACAAACTGTTTTTTCAATCTCATATCAGCTTGCAACAACTCAATTTCATAATTTGGAGAATCTTTGGAATGATTTTTAGAAATTTCTAGCAAATCTTCCAATAAAACCTTACGATCTTCCATAACTTTCAACTGAGATTTTGCTAAAATTAAATTGAAATATGCTGTACGAACTCTTTGTTTTAGCTTAAATTCTGAATCTTTAATTTTATTTTCTGTATAATCCAAGCCAGATTCTGCAGCACTTTTTCTAACTCCTCTTTTAGCAATTTCAATAGGTAACATTACACCAACTTGACTTGAATTAGCTCTAGCAATTCTACCAATCAATAAATTTGATTGAATTTGAGGATTCTTCAGAGCATTTGCTCTTGCTATATCGTTTTGCGAAATGCCAAGATTTTTTCTTTGCTCTTGAAGTTCAATATTGCCTTTTAGAGCCAAATCCATAGCTTCTTCCAATGATACTTTTACCTTATCATCAGCTTCATCAATAGCAAATGAGGCTATACATAAATTCATAAATAATATAAAAAGCAACAAAAATCTTTTCATAGAGTAAACTTTCAATTATACTTAACACGAACATTATACAATAAACATTACTACATTGAACAACGATAATTATCTAAGTAATCTTTTTTAAAAAAGCACTACAGCCCTCAACAACGTCGTCATAAGTTTCATCAAAATTACCTGTATACCAAGGATCTCTGATATTGCGAGGAGTATCCGTATAATCCAACAATCTTTTAATTTTATTTGAATAATCTTCACCTAAAATACTTTTTAAATCTGAAATATTTTCACTATCCATCGCAACAATATAGTCGTAATAATCATAATCAGCTTTATGAACTTTACGAGAATAATGTTCAGAAAACGGTATACCTTTTCGCGTTAGAATTTCCTTTGTACCTCTGTGAATTCCTGCGTGACAAGCCTCATTATACCCTTCAGTCCCAGCAGAATCAACTTCAAAATCACCTTCAATGCCAAGCTCCTTGACCATATTTTCAAAAACGATCTGAGCCATTGGAGAACGACAAATATTACCTAAACAAACAAATAAAACTTTTATCATACAATCCCTCACTACTACAAATTATAACACATATATTGAGAACAAAGAGTAAATTAAAACCAGAAATTTAAAATTAAAGGCAATTTTCTATAATAAATATACTTTATTAAATATATAGGGGAAATAAGGACATTTACATGACATCAGTTAATGCCTTGCGACAAATGGTAAAAAATGGATGGACAATAGCCAATCGAAGGGCTATAGTGCGCGGAATTGGGAAAAATAATTTTGATGAAATTGCACTATTGGCGAAACGAACAGGTAGAACTGGCGATCTATTCAGATATTGTGATGCAAAGCCACACTTAACAGCAGAAAGAATAAACGCTACAAAAGAAGCTTTAACTCAAACAAATACAGCATATCACGGCTCACCTTTTTTGTTTAATGCATTTGATCCAAGCAAAATTGGTTCAGGTGAAGGTATGAATAGATACTGTCGGGGTTTATATTTAGCAAGAACAAAACGAATTGCACCTTTTTATGCAAATATTCGCAGTGCAGATGCACCACTTCGTTTTGGGACAGCAAATAACAAATTAACAGAGCTAAATCCTACCGTATATACGGTTCAAGGAATTGATAAGCTAAATTTAAAACTCTGTGGAAGCAGAGAAGCAATAAAAATAAAACAATCGCAAGCTGCATTCCAAGCTAAAAATCCACATATAGATGGTATCGAATTTTTGAACGGGGAAATAACCGTATTCCCAGAATCCATACATAAATTATCGATAAGTAGAAAAGATAATCTTATTGACTTTGTAAAAATGAACAAAAATTACAACTTTAAAGATTGGACTACGGATACAGCAAAACTTAACAGCATTTATCAAATATAAAAAATTTCGCATGTTTTCTTTGAATTAAAAAAACTCCCCAGGTTGGACTCGAACCAACAACCTACCGGTTAACAGCCGGTTGCTCCGCCATTGAGCTACTGAGGAATAATTCCTGTCAACTAGTGTCAACTCTTATATTATACTATGGAAAATTTTTATTGTAAAGTACTTTTTTATCTTTTATTGGCAAATTGTCCAGTTGTATGATAAAATATATTGTGTAATAGTTGTTTTAAGGAGGTTTTATGGCAAATCCAATATTAAATAATATGCAAAAAAACGAGATTGCATACGCACTTGAAAGCGAACCCATGACTGTCAACGGTTCTATTAACAAAACTTTCATTCTATTAGCATTTGTTTTTCTTGCGGCATGCTACACTTGGGGACTTGCAATGAACGGCTTTACTGACAAAGCTCAAATCCTAACAATAGGTGGAGCTATTGTTGGTTTTATACTTGCAATGGTACTTATTTTTTCACGTAAAGCAATGAATGTTTTAGCGCCTTTATATGCCGTAGCTGAAGGATTTTTCCTTGGCGGTGTTTCTGCTGTATATGCCGCTGAATACAGTGGGATTGTTATTCAAGCCATATTAGCTACATTCGCTGTACTTGCTGTAATGCTGTTGTTATTTAGAGCTAATGTTATTCAAGTTACTGACAAATTCCGAAGTGTTATTTTAACTGCAACTCTTTCAATCGCCGCAATATACTTAATACAAATTGTTGCATCAATATTTGGAAGAGGAATCCCTCAAATCTTTACAGGTAGCACTATAGGCATCGGTTTTAGCGTTGTAGTTGTGTTAATAGCAGCACTTAATCTAATTTTAGATTTTGATTTCATCGAAAAAGGTGCTAATGCCATGCTTCCAAAAGAATACGAATGGTATGGTGCTTTTGGTTTAATGGTATCACTTATATGGTTGTACATCGAAATTCTGAGATTAATTGCCAAAACTCAAAGCAGAAATTAAAAAAAAGCTCCTTTTTAAGGAGCTTTTTTAAACTAACTTACCGTAAATTTTACCGTTTTCAATCGCCGTAATCTCGACTTTTTGTATGGTATTTAATAACTCTAAATTTGCTGAATCAATATGAACAGTCAAATAGTTTCTGGTTACACCCTTTAATCTACCATCATTCTTATCTAAACGTTTTTCAATCAAAACTTCTCTTACAGTCCCAACATTTTTCATAATAAATTCTGAATATTTTTTAGAAGATATCGATTTGATTAAACTAGCTCTTCTTTCTTTTTCATTATCATCTAATTGCTCAGGACGAGTAGCTCCAACCGTACCTTGACGAATTGAATAAGGGAATGTGTGAATTTGAGTTAATCCTGACTTTTCTAGATTTTCTATTGTTGTTTCAAAATCTTCATCACTCTCTCCCGCAAAACCAGCAATAATATCACTTCCTAAAAAAGGCATATCAAAGATTTTATTAATCTTCTCGATTTGAGCCAAATAATCCTCAACAGTATAGAATCGATTCATTGAACGTAATGTCTTATTACACGCAGATTGCAATGAAAGATGGAAATGAGGACAAAACTTTTTAGAATTTACAAGAAAGTCTAACATTTCATCTGTAATTTCAAGTGGATTTAGAGAGCCTAATCGATAACGAACAATATCTGTTCGAGTTTCAACTGCCTTCAGTAAATCCAAAAGCTCAAGACCAAAATCTTTACCCCATTGTCCTATATGAATACCAGTAAATACAATTTCCTTAAAACCATGCGCTACAAAATTATCAATCTGCTCAATAATAAAATCAATATCAGCACTGCGACTTTTACCTCGTGCAAACGGAATAATGCAATACGAACAACGATTATCACATCCATCTTGTATTTTAAGACTAGCTCTAGTCTTAGACATATCTTCCAAGACAACTTTGTTAAACTCATTTAATTGCATAATATCTGTTACATGACAATTCGAATTTGATGCAAGGACTTGATATAAATTCAATTTCTCGTTATTACCAACAACACAATCAATAAAACTATTCTCCAATAATCTTTCTTTTTCTATTTGAGCCAAACAACCTGTTAATATAGTTTGCACATGCACATTCTTATTTTTTGCACTACGCAGCAAATAAAGAGCCTCGTTATCACTCTTATGCGTTACAGAACAAGAGTTTAAGATATAAAAATCAGCATCTTCAATTTTATTTACTTGGTTAAATCCTTGTTTAATAAGATTCTCAACTATTATAGAGCCTTCAAATTGATTAGACTTACAGCCCATTGTATGTATAACAAAATTCTTCATTACAACATAATATTTTAAATAAAAATCAATGTAAATAAATATTAAAAAGAATTAATAAGATAGCAAAAAAATTTACTTTTAAGGTTTATATGTGTATAATAAAAGTGCGAAAGGTGTGTGTTACATGCAAATTAATAGAATAAGTTCTGGTCAGAATTTTTCAGGCAAACGCGAAAATATTGATGCGTATATTGGCCTAGATGACCAAACGATAAGACAAGTGGCTACTTTAAAAACGCTACAAAGTGTTGATTCAAAAAAACACAAAAAACTTGATAGAGCCCTAGATTATGCTCTACCGTTAGCTGGAGGTGTATCAGCTGCGGCATTTGCGAAAAAAGGCTCTAGAATGGCAGCATTTGGTGGTGGCTTCGCTACTTGGGCATTATTCCTTGCTGGAATGGGTGCTGTATTTGGCATTGAAAAATCAATCCGAAACAAAAGCGAAAAAGCAAATGACTTTGCTCAAAAACACCCGTTTTTAACTTTTGCAACATCAGCTGGTGCAGCATTTACAGCCGGAATGCTCGCTATTAAAGGTGGTGCAAAAGGTTTAGAAGCACTTTCTAAAACAAACATTTATAAAAATGCTAGCAAGAAAGTTGCAAATTTATTTACAAAAATCAAATCGCATAAATTTGTTACTAAATTGACTGAGAAAGCAACTCAATTAGCTGCAAAAACTCCATCAGCACTAAAAGAAGTTGGAAAATTCGTTGCTCGAAACGCTACATGGTTAACAATATTTGGTTCTATAGCACATTCTGTAAACCATAACTCAAAAGTTGCTAATGAATATGCTAAAAACTATACAGAAATGAAAGAACGTCAATTAGATTTAGCTAAACGCAGAAATAGAGAACTTGCCGTTCAAAACGACTTTTTAATGACAAATCCTGAAAATAAAAAAGACGTTGAGATTCTTTAAAAAGCGGTTATAGCTTGGTAGTACAATATAATACAAAAAAAGCTCTCTGAAAAAGAGAGCTTTTTTGTTAACAAAATTTAATACTAGCAAATAAAATAACAATTATTTGATTAAAAATTTGTTTATATAAATAAGGTTAGTTATTTAGGTAAGGTTAGTATGAATAATTTTGATGGAAATTATTCTAGTGGCATGCATGATAAAACTTTGCATGAACCATTAGACGAAAACATCTTAATAAAAGCGAATAAAGCCGAAGAAGCTGCAGAAAAATGTTTGCAGGATATTGAACCGCCTAATATATTAGAATTTACAACCAGAGCATTTGAAGATATTGTTTATAATGGAGAAAACTCTATTTTTGTGCAAGAAAATAATAAACAATGGCTAGCAGAAATGCCACATGAAATTTTCGATGCTGCTAAATATAAATTAGCACAAAAAGATCCCGAACTAGTTTTAAAACTAGAGCGAAGTATTCCAAAATTAGAGCGAAATTGTCCTGAAATAAGGATTTTAAGACAAACTATACCATATTTCCAAATGAAATATGAACCAGAACTGCCGCCAAGAATAAATTTACAACAGCCACCAGGTATTTCTCAACAAATACCACCATCGTCGGCAGTTAAAAGGATGATCAATCCGATAAAAAGGCAAGAATTGTCTGTGGGGACTATTTATTCTTTAGCTGCAAATGGATCAAGACTGGAAGACACTTCTAAAGTTTATGACTATAATAAAACAACAATAACTAAACCTAACAATAGTGATTATGCTGATAATCCAATGTACAGCTATAATCCACTAACCCCTAACCAATCCGTAGGTAGGAATGTGAGCATTTATTAACAAAAAAGCAGAGTCTAGGACTCTGCTTTTTTACTTTACTGATTATTTGTTACTTCATTAACTGACCAACAGCTTGGTAAACTGCCATACGTTTAGAAGCATCTTCCTCAGCTTGAGTATATAGAGCTTCAGCAGCTTCAGGGTTAGTTTTCAATAATGATTTATAACGACCTTCAGATCTGATGAAGTCTTGGTAGCTTCCTTTTGGTTCTTTAGCATCCCAAGTGAATGGAACTTCATTCGCTGGGTTGTATCTATAAAGTGGGAAGTAACCAGCCTCAACTGCACGTTTTTGTTCAGTTTGAGTTTTACTCATATCGATACCGTGAGCGATACAAGGAGCATAAGCAAAGATGATTGATGGACCATCGTAAGCTTCAGCTTCTTGGAATGCTTTAAGAGTTTGGTTTCTATCAGCACCCAATGCAACTGACGCTACATAAACGTATCCATAAGACATACTCATCAAGCCCATGTTTTTCTTGTATGTACGTTTACCACCTGTAGCAAACTTCGCAACTGCAGCAGTTGGAGTTGATTTAGAAGCTTGACCACCTGTGTTAGAGTAAACTTCAGTATCAAGAACTAAGATGTTAACGTTTTGGCCTTGAGCTAATACGTGGTCGATACCGCCGTATCCGATATCGTTAGCCCAACCGTCACCACCGATAATCCAAACTGATTTATCTGTGAAGTAATCTTGAAGTTCTCTAACTTTTGCCAAATCAGCACAATCTTTGTCGGCATATTTAGCAAGAACTTCTTTAGCTTTGTTTTGAGCTGCAACAGCTTCTTCTGTTTTTGAATTATCGAAGTGAGCCATAGCATCTTCTAAAGCTTCTTTCAAGTCTGCTGGAGCTTCTTCACAAGCTAGAACTTTTTCAACGTAAGTTTTTAAAGTATCTCTGTTTTGATCTACAGCTAATCTCATACCGAAACCAAATTCTGCGTTGTCTTCGAATAATGAGTTAGCCCAAGCTGGACCTCTGCCTTCTTTGTTAGTTGTGTAAGGAATTGTTGGGAAAGTACCTGAATAGATTGAAGAACAACCAGTTGCGTTAGCAACGATAGCATTTTCACCGAACAATTGAGAAACCAATTTAACATAAGGAGTTTCACCACAACCAGCACAAGCACCTGAGAACTCAAACAATGGAGTTCTTAACATAGCACCTTTAATTGTTTTAGTTGTATTTTTACCCATTACGTTATCAGGCAATTCTCCAAAGAAAATTTCATTTTCTTTTTCACAAGCTTCTTTTTCAGCTTCGATAGTTGACCAAGTTAAAGCTTCTTTGCCAGGGATTTTGTTCATCGGACATTGGTCAAGACAAACACCGCAACCTGTACAATCATCGCAATAAACTTGAACTTTGAATTTTTCACCGTGGTCGTTTGGCTTAGCATCAACCATAGTGAATGAAGCAGGAGCTTTTTCAGCATCTGCAGGTTCAATCAATTTAGTTCTGATTGCAGCGTGAGGACATGCAGACGCACAAACACCACACTGTGCACAAGTTTCTGAATTCCATTTTGGAACTCTTGGAGCGATACCACGTTTTTCTAATTTAGCTGTACCTGTTGGGATTACACCATCTGATGACATAGCTGAAACAGGGATATCATCACCTTTTTGTCTCATTGAAGGTTCAATGATTTTCTTAGCGAATTCTGATGCATCATCTGGAATCAATTTAACATCATCAACACAACCAACACCATCTAATGAAGCAGGAATAACAACTTCTTCAGTTGCGTTAACTGCAGCATCGATCAAAGCTAAGTTCATATTAACAACGTCATCGCCTTTTTTCTTGAATGTTTTGATAGTCATTTCTTTCATACCTTCAAGAGCTTGTTCGAATGGAATAATTCCTGAAACTTTGAAGTATGCAACCATCATAACGGTGTTAGCACCTTTACCACGAAGACCAGGTTGTTCTTTGATAAGTCTTTCAGCATCTACGTTGAAGAATTTGATTTTCTTATCAATAATTGTTTTTTGTAGGTCACGTGTCAAGTGAGCAAATGCTTCTTCTTTTGTATAAGGTGAGTTCAATAAGAATGTACCACCTTCTTTAATACCTTTTAACAAGTCGTATCTGCCAACGTAAGCATGTGTAGAACATGAAACAAAGTCAGGAGCTGTAATTAGATATGTAGATTTGATTTGTTCATCACCAAATCTTAAGTGTGATACAGTTACACCAAATGATTTTTTAGAGTCATAAGCAAAGTATGCTTGAGCATCTTTGTTTGTATATTGACCGATGATTTTAATTGAGTTTTTGTTAGCACCAACAGTACCATCAGAACCCAATCCCCAGAACATACAGTTTGTTGTACCTTCAGGTTCAGTAACGATTAATTCATCAACTTTTAATGATTTGTGAGTTACGTCATCTTCAATACCAACTGTAAATCCATGGAAGCCATTATTTTCAGAGTGTTTGTAAATAGCAAGAACCATTGATGGAGTAAATTCTTTAGAAGACAAGCCATAACGTCCGCCAATAACTCTGATATCTTTGTTACCCAATGCAGCAACAACATCCATATACAATGGTTCACCAATTGAACCAGGTTCTTTAGTTCTGTCAAGAACTGCGATACGTTTAACAGAAGCTGGAAGCGCTTCGTTGAAACGTTTAACATCAAATGGTCTATATAATCTAACTTTAACTAAACCGTATTTAGTACCACGTTTTGCGTTCAAGTAAGTGATTGTTTCTTCGATAGTTTCACAACCAGAACCTATAGCAACGATAACATCAGTAGCATCAGGAGCACCAACGTAATCGAATGGATGATATTGTCTACCTGTAACTTGAGCAACTTTATCCATGTACTCTTGAACGATATCAGGAACTGCATCGTAGTATTTATTAACTGTTTCACGACCTTGGAAGTATACGTCAGTGTTTTGTGCACCAACTTTACAGATTGGAGCTTCAGGTCTTAGAGCTCTTTTTCTGAATTCTTCGATATATTTTGGTTCTACCAATTTAGCAATATCGTCATATGAAATTTCTTCGATTTTATGAATTTCGTGAGAAGTTCTGAAACCATCAAAGAATTGCAAGAATGGAACTTTAGCTTTGTAAGTAGCTAAGTGAGCAACTAAAGCCATATCCATTTCTTCTTGAACTGAGTTAGCAGCCAACATTGCATAACCTGTATTACGGCAACCCATAACGTCAGTATGATCACCAAAAATAGCTAGTGATTGTGCTGCTAACGCACGTGCTGAAACGTGAATAACGTGTGGCAACATTTCACCTGCTGCTTTGTGCATAACAGGAATCATCAACAATAAGCCTTGTGAAGCAGTATAAGTTGATGTTAAAGAACCTGCTGCTAATGAACCGTGAACTGCACCAGCAGCACCGGCTTCTGATTGCATTTCTGCAACTTTTACTTGTTTACCCCAGATATTTTTCTTACCTTGGGATGCCCATTCATCAATCCATTCACCCATTGTAGATGAAGGTGTGATTGGGTAAATAGCGGAAACTTCACTCAATGCATACGCAACGTGCGCTGCAGCGTAGTTACCGTCAACTGTTATAGTTTTTCCTGGCATATTACCCTCCTTCTATACTAATAACTGTACGCCCAACATGATAATACAAACATGACCATTTGACAAAGAAAAAAGCTTGTAAATTTATGTTAAGAATATAGAAAATAAAAGGTTTAGAAGGTTAAATTTTATTCTTGACATGTTTTTATGCAAACAAGGAAATTTTTATGAACATTTTACCAGTATTATTTCAAAATAAAACACATACCCCACAAAAAAATTTAGGGAATAACACTTATTCTGTTCAACCTAAATACATGTATGCTTTAGAGCACGATACTGTAAGTTTTACCGCAGCTAAAAAATCTAAAGAAATTAAAGAGATCAATAAAAATAAAGTAAAAAATGAAGAATCCAAAGAAGTTTCAATGAAACTTTGTGGAGATATCTATGACGAAGCGCAACGCCCTACAAGAGATTTAACGACTTTACTCAGACGAGAAATGAAAGGACTAATCGCCACAGAAAAACACCCTGAAAATCCTATTCTTGGTGGCCCAAATGGAATAAAAGCCAGAGTTAAAACACCAAGATCAATTAGAGAAAAAGCATTATCCACAAACAATAAAAACAAATGTGACATTAAAGCTATGGGCGATGTTATCGGTGCAAGAATAGTTATGCAACGAGGATCTCAAGATGACTTCGCAAAAGTATTTGACGTTCTTGGACAATTAGTTGAGCAAGGAAAAATTAGAGTTACCGAGGTTGAAAATTATCGTCTTACAAGCAAAGATAGTTATGTTTCTCAAAAAACACTTGATAAATTTGAAGCTTCGTGTGCTAAAGCTGGATTATACCCAGAAATTAAAAGTAAACCAATACCGAATGGTTACACAGCAATACATATAACACTAGCACTGGAAGATGGTTATAAAGCTGAATTACAAATTATGGGATACGATACAGAACACGTAAAAGAAATAGAAGATTTCTACTATAAATTACGTTGTAAAAAAGACTTTGATCCTAAATATAAATCAATTGAAAAAATTATGAAAGAAAAAATGAAAAAACTTTCAGATTTTGAAAATGAAGCACTAACTAAGTACATAAAAGATTCATACATTCACGCAAGAGAACTTCCACCTAGAAACGCAAGACCATCAACAAAAGATTTCTTGCCTTGGCCATACTTCCTTCCTAAAGAACTTAGTTACACAGAATTGTATAAAATGAAAGCAGAATGTGATAAAAAAGCAAAAGAAGCTAAAAACCAATAATTGCAACATTCTCTACATGATACGTATGGCAAAACATATCAAATGGTTGAACACTCTCAATTTTAGCACCTTTTTCTGCTACAAGATATTTTAAATCTCTTGCTAAAGTTGCAGGATTACAGCTTACATAAATAATTTTTCCTTTGCATAATCTTGTTGCTTCATCTAAAGATTCTTTTGTGCAGCCTTTACGAGGGGGGTCTAATATTACTACATCAAACTTACGTTTTTCTTTTGCGAAAAATTTTGCAGCATCCATATTGTGAATTTCAACATTTTTGATTTCGTTCGCTTCCAAAGTTAAACGAGCAAGGTCACAAGATTCTTTATTTTCTTCAACACTAACAACCTTTTTACAAACATCAGAAACTACAATTCCAAATGCAGTAATTCCAGCATATGCATCAAGAATAGTCGGAACTACAAAATTATTTTGAATGTAATCTTTTACATATTTAAAAATATTTTCAGCACTTTTAGGATTTACTTGAAAGAAAGTATTTGCACCAATTCTAAAAGTTTTATCAATTATTCTTTCTTTAATAAAATCTTTACCTACAAGACATTCAGATTTTTCACCCAATATAACATTAGTCTTTTTAGAATTGAAATTAACACAAACCCCAGAAACCTCTTTAAAATTTGAATAAATCGCTTGCGCAAAATCTTTTAATCTATCAAAACTTTTTGTTGCATTAACCACTAAAACAACCAAATTTTTACCGGTTGCTACAGATGTACGAATTACAACATGGCGTAAATCTCCAGCGTGTTTTTTTTCATTAAATCCAGAAATACCGTATTCAAAAGCAGTATTTCTGATAAAATCAATAATCTCATCACAAATTTGTGGTTGAATAGGACAGTGTTTAATATTAACGATTTCATGGCTTGCAGGTTTATAGTACCCAGCCAAAATCCTTTTTGAAACTTTTGTTTCAGCAATTGGATACTGAATTTTATGTCGATATTCCCTAACATTAGGACTAGGAACAGGTTCTGGTATTGCGACATCTAATCCACCAATAGCACGAAAAGCATCTTCAACAATTTGTTTTTTTAATTTTAATTGGTATTCATAATCAATAAACTGTAGTTGACAAGCTCCACAGACTTTTTGCATTGCACAAAACGGTTCAACCCTGTATTGAGATGGTGTCAAGACTTCTAACACTTTTGCATTTGCGTAATTTTTAGTAACCTTTGATAATTTTACACGTACTTCATCTTCAGGACAAGCGCCTTCAACAAAAATTACAAATCCATCAACTCTGGCAATGCCATAGCCTAGATTTGAAAAACCTTCTATTTTAAGTACTAATTCATCATTCTGTTTCATATCTAAATTATACAATAAAAAAAAGGAACAATTTATGCTGTTCCTTTTTATGGTGGGCGTTAGAAGACTGTCTTGAGTCGCTCGCATTAAACGTGCCTACGGTTTTTGCTGCAAAGAACCTTGTTCTTTTTGCAAAAAGCCTCCGCACTCTGCTCGCTCCTCGTTCGAACTACTGACAGGTCAGAAGTTCGTTACCACTCCCAACTCAAAATAAAAGAGATGATAACATATGTCATCATCTCTTTTATGGTGGGCGTTAGAAGACTCGAACTTCTGACCCTCTCCTTGTAAGGGAGACGCTCTACCAACTGAGCTAAACGCCCTTCTCTTTCGGCAAGAACTATATTAACAAGAAAAAAAATAATTGTCAACAACTAAATTTAATTTTTGAAACTTTTTTATTTATATATCGTCAAAACACTATAAGAGAGAGGAGTTATAATGATAGTGAACTATGAAAATAATACATTATATCAAGATTTAGAAAATAAATTATCACTTGACGATGAAAAATTAGAACACGAAGAACTACTGGAAGATGACCCAAAGACTTTTAGTGCAATTGCCCATGACAACGACATCTTACAAATGTATTTAAAAGATATTGGAAAAATTAAATTACTTTCAGCTCCAGAAGAAAAACTGTTAGGCAAAGAAATTAAAGAAAACAACTGCGATATCGCTAAACGTAAACTTGTTCAAGCAAATCTAAGATTAGTAGTAAGTATTGCAAAAAAATATATTGGACAAGGTGTACTATTTATGGATTTGGTACAAGAAGGCTCACTGGGACTAATGAAAGCTGCAGAAAAATTTGATTACACAAAAAATTTCAAATTCTCAACCTATGCAACTTGGTGGATAAAACAAACAATAATACGAGCCATTTCTAACAGTTCAAGAACTATAAGAATCCCCGTGCACATGGCTGACAAAATTCGAAAATACAAAAAATCGTACACTGAACTTGCGTTTAAACTAGGTAAAGAACCGACAGATAAGGAACTTGCACACTCAATGGGACTTCCTATCAAAAAATTAAATACAATAAAAAAAGCTATAATCAAAGAACCAATCAGCTTGGAGACACCAGTAACAGATGACTTAAATGTCGGTGATTACATAGAAGACAAAAGTTATAATTCGCCAGAAAAACAAACTCAAAACAATATTATAAAAGGAAGCATTGAAAATTTACTAGCCTCATTACCTGAACGAGAAAACAAAATAATAATCAATAGATTTGGAATAAATGGAGAAAATCCAAAAACACTTGAACAACTAGGAGAAAGTATGGGATACTCCAAAGAAAGAATAAGACAACTCGAAGAAAACGCACTAAAGAAGCTAAGAGATACCCAAGAGTTTAAACATTTCAGGGATTTTATTGAAGACTAATCAAAGATCTAGCAAAATTCATTGATTGTTCATTAATATCACCACTTGCAAGTTCCGCAAGCGCTTTAATTTTATTTTCTCCAGTCAAAACATACACTTCTACTTTAGTTTCATCCATTTGCGATTTTCTAACGTAGAAGTGTTTATTTGATTTTGAGGCAATTATTGCTTGATGCGTAATCAAAATTATTTGATGAGATTTTGATAATTCAACAATTTCATCTGCCACACTTTGAGAAGCTCGACCTGAAATTCCAGTATCAATTTCATCAAAAATTACCGTATCTATATTATCATTTTCAGCAAAAATTGTTTTTATAGCCAACATTACTCTAGACACTTCACCACCTGAGGCAACTTTTGCCAATGGCTTCAAATCTTCAGAAACGTTAGTAGAAATCATAAATTCCACATCATCAAAACCGTCAACAGACAACTCTTTTGGCGCAATTTTTATTTCAAAACGAGTTTTTGGCAATTCCAAAAATTCCAACTTATCTTGAATCTGCACCGATAAAACATGTGCAAAATCTTTTCTATAATTACTTATTTCAGCTGCAAGCGTTGTTAATTTTGTTTTTTGCTGGCTAATTAAATTTTCCAAGTCTTGGATATTTTTAGTAGAAAATTCAATACCAGATAATTCGTGTGATAGCTGCTCAAAAGTTTTCAAAACAGCCTCTAAAGAACCACCATACTTACGTTTTAATTTATCCAACAAGAACAAACGTTCCTGAATTTGATTTAATCGTTCGGTGTCATTATCCATGTTCTGGCTATACGAATTAAGGGCACTGCCAACATCTTTAAGCATTTCGGTTGCATCTAAAAAAGTTTGCTCGATATCGACTAATTTTGAATCATAAGATGAAGCCTTAGAAATATTTTGTCTAATTCTATTCAATCCATCAAGAATTGAACCATCATCACCATTCAATGCCCAATACGATGAGCCTGTAAGCTCCTTTAATTTTTCAGCATTTTCCAAGACTTCCAACTCTTTTGACAATTCATCATCCTCAAACTCAGATTGAATTTGAGCAGAATCTATTTCATCAATTTGAAACTTCAAAAATTCGAGCTGTGACTCTGTCATGTCAGCTGATTTTTTTGCATTATCTAACTTTGCCAACAAATCAATATAATCAGCATAAGAATTTTTATATTCAATTAATTTAGAACCATAAGCCACTTTGCCATAAGAATCAAGAAGATTAATGTGGTATTTAGGTTGCATAAAAGCATACGTCTGATGTTGTGAATGGATATCAACAAACAATGCGCGCATATTTTTTAATAAATCAGTACTTACTAATGTACCATTTATTCGAGATCTAACTGCATTGGGGGTAATTTCTTTGGTAATAATAATTTCTGAGCCTAAATTATCGATACCATTTTCTTCAAAAAAGGTTGTCAAATCATGCTTACGGTTTTCAATAATCAACTCAATAACAGTCTTTTCTTTGCCAGTTTTAATAACTTCCTTTGAAATACGAGGGGCAAAAACCAAGTCAATAGCATTGATAAGAATACTTTTACCAGCGCCAGTTTCACCAGTAATAACATTCAAACCACTATCAAAATTAGCAGTTAATTCATCAATTAATATATAATCTTTTAATCGGATTTGCTTAATCATAGTACAAGAATAGCTTAAAATAATACTCAAGGCAATATTTTAACATAATTATAAGCACTCGCCAAAACCTTCCCCATCATAAGGAATGATTTAGACACAAAAAAGAAGGTCTTTCGACCGTCTTTTTAGAACCTTTTTATATTGTTCGATTATTTACCGAATAATACTGCTCTAGCTGCGTTTGATGCTGGTTCAATAGTTTGGCCATAGAATTTTACAGGGAAAATATCCATAACGCCAGTTGAAGAAACTACACATGGTGCAGAATCTGTACCAGTACCGCTGTCGCAAACTGTTTGTTGGTTAGGGCCAGTTGAACCGTTTACGTCAATGAAACCATAGCATGGAGTTGTTTCAGTACATTTTTCATCTGTTGTTTTGTTATAAGCAAATGCTGTACCATCAGCAAATGAGAAAACTACGTCAGCTGCATTTGTAACAGTTACGTTGTTAGAATCATCATCGTTAGCTTTGTAAGCTGCAATTGTAGGAAGAGCAGCACCATAGCTATCTGTAATATCAGAAGCTGTTTGTAAACGAGCTTTTAAGAATTCTTCTACAGTGATACCTGAATCAGCGCTAGCATCTTTTACCATACCAGAAAAATCTGTGTCTTCCATAGCAACACTCATAAGAACTGCTTGGTTCAAAGTTGATAAAGCTTTTTTGTAAGCTGTTTTGAACTGAGCACCATTTGTGTTAGAAATCAATGTTGGGATAGTCATAGCAGCAACTACACCGATGATACCTAATGTGATCAATACTTCTGCCAAAGTAAAACCGAATCTTTTTGTCATAATCTTTTCACCTTTCTTTTTTTACTAATAAAGCTATGAACAATTTTTTATCTTTACTAATGCGATTATATTATCAATTTTTTCAAAATGTGTCAAGCATTTGGATGATTTTTTAAAATTAATTTTATGCACGTTTCAATTCAAATACTCTAAAATCGCCATTTTTCAACTCTTCCAGCTCAAGATCTTTTTCTTGATTTTCTAAAATAATCTTTTCAAATTTGTTAACTTTTAATACATATTCTCCAACTATAGTATAGTCTATTGGAAGATGAACGGTTTTTTCAAATACAGGATTACCTTCTTCCCATTCTTGATAAGATGCACCATTTTCATCAGTTTTAGAGACTTTTTCTATTGGATATTTATAATTAGCAACCACCAAAAACGCTGTTTTTAAAGGTTCTTTGGTAATCAACCAAGCAACAAAGCCATCATCATCTTGAACCATCAACTGCGCTTCACCGTCAGTAATAATAGGTTGATTTTTCACAAAAACGTCAATTGCATTGAATTTTTCAAAAAACTCATTATTACATCCTCTTGGCATAGAAACTTCTTCACCAATTGCATGCTCAATACCCTTTTGTGTAAAACTTTCATCACCGTCTACATACAAAACTGGTCTTTGTGCAAATTTACCACCAGGTAAAAACTTATACTTAAACCACTTAAATAACGCACCATTTTCACCTAATTGACCTGGATATTGATCAATACACCTAAACTCACCATCTTGGTTATTGTACGTTTTTAAAATAGATAAATAATTTCCTTTTTTGAATTTAACATTATAGTTAGTTAAATATTGATTATCATCGATAATCTTTTCTGGATTCTTTTCAAACTGAGAAATAATATCATTACCCCACAATAAATCAAAATTCATATCTTCATGATATTCTTTATAGAAATTATCCCAAAGCATGTATTCAGCAAGTGTAGCAAAATATGGTATTTTAGCCTTCATTGCACGATTTAGTTTTCCCAAAACAACGCGAGGAGCTCTGTAGCTTATTGGAGTACCATTGCATTCAGACACAGGGTCGACAACGTGGTCAATATGATCAACTCTAAAACCATCAAAATTATACTCTTTTTGTAGTTCTTGCATGTAATTAATAAAATACTCAATCACAGGCTCGTTAAAATTGCCACTTTCCAAAAATGCAAAATAATATGGAGTCTGACAATCTAAATTTGCAAAGCATGAAACATCTTCACCCTTATAATCATAATGCTTAAATACTGGATACCCTCCACATTCACTCATTTTGTCATAAACTGGCACACCTGCAGAACACCAAGCACCCCCTGGAGCAGGCCATAAACCCTCTTTTATCAATTCTTGAATAATATCTAACTGTTTTGTAATATCATTTTCAGATAATTTTTTATCAAATTTTATTCCCAAAACACTGGCAACTACATCGCGAACTTTTTTACTAATTCTTTGTTGTGAAGTTTTTTCCAGCATTTTACTAGAGTAATCTTTCTTAAAAGTTTCCATGTGACTTTCAAAAGTATTGTATATATTTTGATAATATTCACTTAAATCACCAGCTGTACCGCCCTGTTTATAGATATTTTTAATAACATCCAAGTCTTCAGCGTCAAATACATCTGACATTATTTGAACAACATCTTCAACTTTTTTATCCAACTCATTTTGCAAAGCTTCAATATCAAACCAACGAGCAATATATGGATTTGCTAAAACAGCCTTAGAAAAACGTCCTGTTTGAGGCAAAATATCATAAATTACAGGGTGACCAGCTAATTGTGCGAATTGAATAAATAATTTTACTTGACCTTTTGCATCAAGTCCAGTTAATTCTTGCAAATCTTTATCCAACAAGGCTTCACTAACCTCTGAACTTTTTGGCAAATATGCACAACCAAATTCCCTTGGATGAAACGGTATCAAGTATATAGTTGTATTAAATATGTTATTGTTTAGATTCCCTGTTGGTAAAATTAAAAGTTGTTTTAACCAATCGATAAATTTACCCGCTTGATTTTGATGATTTCCAAGACCAGCTAAATTGATAAGTTTAACATCATGCCCTTCTTTTTTTATCCAATCAGAATTTTTGATATTGTTACGAGCTAAAACACTTATATTATTATTTGCGACTACAAATTTACCACCTTGATAAATGCCATTCTGAATCCATTTTTCTTGTAATGCAAAAAGTGTTTCTGCTGGAGTTAATTCATCCAACACTTTAAAATATGGATATGGGAGATAACCATTTCCCGCAACAATATTTTTAAGATATTGTTTTCGATCTTTAGAAATATTTTCGACTTCATATCTATCCACAAGCTTTGAATATACTTCATTAAGACCATCCACGATATTTTCTTCTTTTTTCCCAAACAAAAAATTAAACATGATACTTTCTCCCTATAAGCGTACTTAATTATAGCATGAAAACACTTTTTAGACATTGCAAAATATTTTTCAATATTAGCTACTTAGGTAATGGAATATAAAACTCGCCTATTCTTAAATTATTTTATTAGAAGAAAGAGGTGCTTACATGACAAATTTAGAAACCCAAATTAACACAATAAAAATAGTTATTGTCGAAGATTTTAAACTGACACGAGTAGGCTTAAGATGCGCATTAAACGCGAATGAAGATATGGAGGTTGTGGGCGAATCCGAAGATGCAATAGAAGGTTTAAAAATCATAGAACGAACAAAACCAAATGTTGTTCTGATGGATCTTGGATTACCTGGAATGAACGGCATTGAAGCTATGCTTAAAATAAGAGAATGGTCCAACGAAATAAAAATAATTGCATTAACATCACATGACAGAGAAGAAGAAGTCATCGCCGCTCTGAGCTCTGGTGCTAATGCATATTGCCTTAAAGATATCGATCCGCAAAAATTAGCTGATGTTGTTAGAGATGTTGCAAAAGGCGTTTGTTGGATAGATCCTGTTGTTGCTCAAATGGCACTAAATTCTCTTCCTAAAATCGATAACATTGGATTTTTACCTAACAAAGCTCAAACTGAAGGACGAGTACCATTAACCGAAAGAGAATTCGAAGTCCTAAAACATCTTGTTACAGGGAAAAGTAATACTGAAATTGCTAAAGAATTAATAGTTAGCGTGCATACAGCAAAAGCGCATGTATGTTCAATATTACAAAAAATGTGTGTAAATGACAGAGTACAAGCTGCAGTCAAAGCTGTTAAAGAAGGGATTGTTTAAGAAAAAGGCTCTATTAAAAGAGCCTTTTTCTATAATAACTATTGACAATAAAATATGCTTACGATACATTTATAAGAGTCAAACAAATCAATTTCGGGCCTGTGGCGAAATTGGTAGACGCACTAGACTTAGGATCTAGCGCAGCAATGTGTGAGAGTTCGAGTCTCTCCGGGCCCAAATTTTAGAAAAGAACCTACGCCAAGGTTCTTTTTTTGTTGCCAATTTGGGCAGTCAGACTCGAATTGTAATTTGATTGTGTTGCAATCAAATTACCTCGTCAGCTTTGCATACTTGATTTGTTTGGCTCGAATTTCATATTCTCGCCTACAACTCAAGCATCTCCGGGCCAAAATTTAAAAAGAAACCAAAAGGTTTCTTTTTTTAATGTATAAAAATTTTATGAATTAATTTAAGGCACCTCTGCACAATTGTTAATTGTTTTTGTTGTGGGGGGTAATGCATTAACAAGCTAGGAAAATCTTTGGATGTTGCATTGTTCCCATTCCTAATAAAATCATCCAAATGAATATCAGTTTTTTTATCAAATGTAGAGAATCCAAATTTTCGATAAAAAAGATGTGGAATTCTTTTGGGGCTAAACGAATTGTCTGCCTTTAGAGTTAAATACCCATTACAGCCACATTGTTTACTATGTTCTTCTGCAAATTTTAGGATTTTGGTTCCAATACCATTATTTTTTGGAGTAACCTCTATAAAATCAAGAGCTAAAACTGGTCCTTCATAGCTTGGTCGTAGTGGTAATTCTGACTTGTGACAAACTAACAAACCTATTTTTTTTTCTATTATTTAAATCATAAAATTCAAAAATATCTTGCTTTGGTCGCATTACTTTATTCACAGTGTGTTTATATAATAAATCGCAAGAAGAATGAATTTTCATAATTCGATATTATAACAAAATTTCTTTTCTAGAGATGTAATCTTGGCATTATTAAGCTATGTAAACATAAATTCATAAAATATCAAAACCAGTTATAATCAGCTATTTGATATAATAAATATGATAAATATAATACAATGTAAGAGATAAAGAGCAATTAATTTTCTAAAAAAAACTTTATTAATTTGTAGGGACAAGAAGGTTAAGTTTTCAAGGAGAATTTTATGGCAATAACTCCAATAGCATTTGGTGATGACGCAGCTCGTTTGGTAAAAGAAGGCTATAAGGCTTTATCTCGAAAATTAAATGGCAAGACCGTTTATCAAAAGGTTGTATTTGACCCAGTTAAAAGTATACAAAAAACAGAATTTGCACTTTTAGGCCCTGAAAATAAAGTTTGTGACATCTTTGAAAGATCTGTTGGCAAAAATAGCTCGTATTTTGAAAAGTTTGGCAAGGAAGCAGGAAAGAAATTTCAACATAGCACACTCCGAGGAAAGCATTTTACTCAAGTAAGTGAAATCGGTTATAAAGGAGGCATACGTGACTATGATGTTCATTTCCGTTTTGACAAACAAGGAAATATTTGTTTTGGCCATTACCATAAAGGGGTAGAACTTCCATCATTCTACGGAGATAAAACGTCTTATATAAATTGTCATTACCACGGCATTGATCCAGGAAGCATTTATACTTTTACCAATGCTAAAGCTTTAAGTGGCAAATTCCCTAATGTACATAGAGGTCTAATGCCAAACGATCCAAAGATGAAATTCTCGTGGCACTTATCAGAAATGCGTTCACCGAATAAATATGTAGAAATTGCAGAGAACGCAACTGGTCCTAAATTGGCAGGTCATTATTATATTTAATAGATACCTTGTTTTTTTCAAGGCTTTCTGGCAGACGTTTTAAATTGAGTATTTTTTCTTTTTAGATAAAAACTAACAATTATGTCGTTATACTGAAGTTTTATTACAAAAAAATAACATTTACATAAGCCAAAGAAAAACAGAAACAATTGATAACAATGATATTCAAATAAAACAAAATAAAAAAACTTCAACAATAAAATTTATGTAGGATTTCTTCAAACACAACAAAGAAATTCCCTTTAATGTTAACTCTGGGTACGATTGGTTCTATCCTTAGTGTTAAACACTTGGCAAAATTACGTAACGCAGTCTCTCCTAACGAAATCTTCAAGGAATCTGCAAAATATATAGGAACAATAACTCTATTCACATTACCCAAACTAGCAGTCAATTCTTATTTCGCTAAAGTAAAAAAAAATGGGAGCTAGAATTTTTGATATGATAACGATGAAAGATTTAGAAGATTATAGATTCTTTGCTGATTACTCTAGATTTGACGAGAAAGAACAAAAAACTTAACATTTTGTCTTTTATTGAGGAATATGAGATAATTCAGCATGTAATTAGCTAGTAAAAGAGGGATTATGATTAACTTAATTATTAAAAAATGGGTTGAACCGTACAAACTTTTAGAAACAATCAAAGAACATTCCGCAATGGAAGATTTTACTTTTGACGGTTCTAACAAAACTATCTTGAAAGCTCATTTTTTAAAACAATTAAAAGCTGATAAAGAATTTGGTTTATACATGAAAAATGTAAATAAATTCTACCTTTTCGACACCAATTGTAATGTTAAAGATTTATTAATAAAAACTTTTGACTTACAAGAAAATGACTACGAAATAACTGAAGACGAAAATCGACCTTTCGATGATGTTGATTCTGGCAAAGCAGAAGCCGCAATTGTTATGTATTAATATTTTGTTACATTTAGTCAATTTCCCCATTAAAATATCTTTTATAAATATATAGAGGAAAAATTTAAGGGGATAAATTTGACTGTTTGGGGTTTAAACAACAACTATACGCAATCTTTGTATCCACAATATTGTGGGTTTGAATCACATACATTTTTGCCTAGTTTTTCATCTATCCCTGCCTCTATTTTTAGTTTTGGATCACCACGCTACGACGTATTCAACAATAATGTTTTTGGTTATACACCTGCAACAAATTTTTCATATCTTCCTCAATTAGATAACCCGTTTAATTATATGGGTTCATTAAACTTCACTCCTCAGTTTACAATGCCACTATTTTCCAATTCGAACTTAATGCCTACATTAAGAACATCACCGAGTAATCTGTTTGGTTTCTTGAGTGCAACAAATCCTTATACAAGGACAACAAGTAATTTAACAAATATATCAAACGCATCAAGACATCGAAGCAGTCTTTCTTTCAATACAAATACAACTCTACCAACATTAAAAAGTGTTGGATATAATGCCAATAAAGCACAAAAATTAGCCAATGCTGCAAGCAAAGAAAGTATAGGAAGATTTGATGGCCAATGTGCAAAACACGTAAAAACCGCAATTCAAAATGCAGGATTAGGTGCATATCAATCTGGCCATGCCTATCAAATGGACACAATTCTTAGTAAAAACAGTAACTTTAAACAAATATCCGCCGAAGGCATAGATTTAAAGAAATTACCGGCAGGTTGTGTCTTAGTTTACGAAAAAGGAGTTTCACGTTACAGTTCTGAATACGGACACGTTGAAATTACACTTGGTGACGGTACGGCTGTAAGCGGAGGCAGAACACGAAACATTCGAGCTGGTGCTAAGATTTTTGTACCGGTTTAAATAAATCACAAATAATTTGTTTTAATTCTTCAATAGAACCTTCGTTTTTTATAACTATGTCGGATTTAGCGATTTTGTCCACTTGAGGCATTTGAGAATTTATTCTTTGTTTTGCATAATTTTCATCAAAATTATTGCGTTGCATCAATCTCTGCAAGCGTAATTCATCATCAGCATAAACAAATACAATTTCATCAAATAAATCTTGCATACTTGCCTCGAATAATAATGGTATTGCAACAAAAATAATTTCATTATCGCCATTTTGATTAAAATAATTTACTATATATTCACGTATTTCTGGATGAAGAATAGAATTTAATTGAGACAACAATTTCTTATCATTAAATACAATTTTACCCAATTTTTCTCTAGAAATTACGCCGTTTTCCATAATATCAAAACCCGAAAAGGCGGTTTTAACTTGCTCATTATTTTCTAACAATTTATGTCCTATGAGGTCTGTATCTAAAACCTTGAAACCAAAATCTTCCAGAATTTTTTGGACAACAGATTTTCCTGAAGCAATATTACCTGTCAATGCAATTTTACGCATTTTTTGAAATCCTATTTAAGAAGTTTCTTAATTCTTTTATTTGTTGAGGTTTTATTGGTTTAAACTCTCCACGTCTTAACCCATCAATCTGAATAGTTGCATGCTGGATACGTTTCAAAGATTTCACTTCATATCCAAAATGTTCAACCATCTTACGAATTTGTCGATTCAAGCCTTGATAAAGAATAATTTGCATCATTGTGTGCTTATTATCAGCTTCTAATAACGTAACATCTGCATAGGCAATTTTACCAGGTTCAATTTCGATACCTTTTGCCATTTGTTCAAATTCATGCGGATGCATTCTTGCATCAACAGAAACTATATAAACCTTTGGAACTTTAATAGATGGATGTGTTAATTCGTTAATTAAATCCCCATCGTTAGTTAACAACAACAATCCTGTTGAATCCTTATCTAATCTCCCAACTGGTTTAAGATTATACATGTTTTCTGGCAATAAATCGTATATGGTTTTGCGGCCTTTTTCATCATCGCAAGTAGTTATATAACCTGCTGGTTTATAAAATTTATAATACTCGTGACGTACTGGTCTAATAAGTTTTTGATTAACGAAAACCTTATCTTTTTCTCCCACTAAAAAACCTAATTCTGTAACTTTTTTACCATTTACAGATACAACACCTTGTTCAATAAGTTCATCCGCTTTACGACGAGAACACAGACCTGAAGATGCAATATATTTGTTTAAACGTGTTGAAGACATTTAGTCGCCCTTTCAAAAGTTTTTGTTAGGATTTCTGGCATTCTTCTATAAAGCTTTCCGTCTTCGTGCAATGCTACCACATCAACAAAAGCTTCTACAAATACCCTGTCGGTTTCTTTTGATTTAATTACCTGATGGAAAGTAACCGATAGAGGGTTAAATTTTTCAATCCAAGTTTCGATAATAACAACATCTTCAAGCTTTGCAGATGCCTTATATTTAATATTAATATTAGTAACTGGTAAAACAATATCTTGAGCTTTTAGCGCATTCAAACTATAACCTTGTTCTTCGCACCACATAACTCTACCCATCTCCATCCAACGAAGATAGGAACCATGCCAGACAACACTATAAGCATCTGTATCTGCATAAAAAACTTTTTGTTCAAATATATGTTTCATAATACACACATTATAACACGAAAGGAGAAAAACATGCGTTTTAGATGTCTAGTTTGTAATTGGATTTATGATGAGTCTAAAGAAGGAACCGCTTTTGACTCTCTTGATAAAGATTGGCAATGTCCAGTTTGCTTTGCAGGACGTGACAGTTTTGAACTAATTGATGAAAAATGTGCCGATGAATAATCGGCTTTTTTATTTTAATAAAAAAAAGACTTGACGATTAAATTTGTTTATTTTAGAATAATTGAGTACCCCAATTAAATCGGGATGTAGCGCAGCTTGGTAGCGCACCTCGCTTGGGACGAGGGGGTCGCACGTTCAAATCGTGTCATCCCGACCATTTAAAAAAGACCTCACATTAAGTGAGGTCTTTTTTATTATATTTTTCACAACCTTGTTATTTAAATTTATAAATTTGATATAACAAATCAACATCAGCCTGAGTAATTTTTCTTTTAGGATTATTATATGGATACATAATACTTTCCTCATCCTGAGTATGGCCCAAGCCTAATGCATGACCAATTTCATGAACCATCGTTGAATATCGTTCTTCTGGAGATTGAAGCTTAGATTGATTAAATAGCGGACGATTTGCTATCTGAATATCTGTTCTCCTTATTGCACCTGTTACAACGTGAGAATTCCCTGCCAAACCGACTGCATTACTTTTGTCATAATTCTGGACTGTATCAACAAAGAACACCCTTATTTGTGCTGTACGAGGAGAAGCAATAAATTTAAATGTAATCTTTCCATTTGTTGCTTTAGTCCATTCCATAAATGCTTGTTTCATTTTGGCATTATCTTCATGCTTTGGAATATAAACCATTATGCCACGTGATACACCTTGCTTGCCAATAATTCTTTTTTCGTCAGCCTGCGAACAAATTCCCTGCAAACCAAAAAATAACAAACAAAAAATTAATAATATTTTCTTCATTCAATACCTCGCTACAAAATTAATATCGGTGCGTTTTAAAAAAAACTTTAATTAACTAAAATAAACATTTACATTAATTAAACTTGCTTATCAATAATGCTTATGTTAGGATTACAACGTATAAAGAGAGATAATATAAGGATTAGGGACATTGGATTTTACAACATTAACAATAGAATTATTAGGTAAATTAGCGTCTATCGTAGGTGATTACGGATGGGCGATCATAGTATTAACAATCATCGTAAGACTTTGTATGTGGCCGTTGAATGTTTCTCAACAACGTTCAATGAGAATGATGCAAACTTTGCAACCAAAATTGAAAGCTATACAAGATAGATACAAAAACAATCCACAAGTTATGCAACAAAAACTTATGGATTTCTATAAAGAACATAAATTTAACCCAATGGGTGGCTGCTTACCATTATTGATACAAATGCCAATTTTCATTTTGCTATATTCAGCATTAATGAGTCCACAATTTATTCAAATGGCAGGCAATGCACCATTTTTATTTGTAAATCGTCTTGATACTACACTTAGAGCATCAGCTGGTGTATCAAATGATGGGGTTATGGGTGCATCTAAATATGATAAATTTATTTTAGGCAAAACAGCTGTTGTATATTTACCTGATGAAACTCTTCAAAACGTAAAAATTACAAAACCTAATCAAGCATTAGAAATTCAAGGTGAATTAATCCCAGGTGAAGCTATTGATTTCAAAATAAGTCTAGACAACTTGGCATTAAAATTCAGCCAACTTCAAAATATTGAAAAAGCTGACGTAATTGTAACTGATATAAACACTAAAGAAACCGAAAAAATTACTTTTGAACGTAAAGGTGAAATTTTGGCAGCATCTTTCCCATCTGTTGAAGTTGAACAAAAATTCCACTTTGATGTATTGTTGCTTATCGTATTATTTGGTTTAACAATGTTTATATCTCAAAAAGTTATGATGGCAACATCTAAAAATACACCTCAAGATCCTGCACAAGCTGCTATTCAAAAATCTATGGGAACATTTATGCCGATAATGATTATCGCTACATTTGTGATTATCCCAATTCCGGCAGGGGTGTTATTATATCTTGTAACAAGTAACTTAATTCAAATTGCACAAACAGTTATCGTAAATAAACAAATGGATAATGAAGAAGCACAAAAAGCACAAAAAGTTGACGATATCGATCTTCAAAATGCAAAGAAAGTTGATAACAAGGAGTAATTCCGTTGTTAGTTTCCGATTTTGATTATGAATTGCCGGAAGAACTTATTGCTCAAATGCCGGCAGACAAAAGAGATAATTCTAAAATGCTTGTACTTAATAGAGAACAACACTCAATTGAGCATAAGCATTTTTATGACATTGTTGATTGCATTGATGCCAATTCATTATTAGTATTAAATAACACAAAAGTGCTTCCTGCAAGACTTTACGGGACTAAAGCAACCGGCGCAAAAATCGAAGTATTTTTATTAGAAGCTCAAAGCGAAGGTTCAAATATTTGGTCATGCCTAATAAAACCTTCAAAGAGAATTAAGGCCGACACAATCATAACAATCAGTGATGAACTAAACGTAAAGCCTATCAAACGCTTAGAAGACGATGGTGAATGGCTTGTTGAATTGGTTTATGATGGCGATTTGTTTGATATTTTACATAAAGTAGGCAATCTTCCATTGCCACCATACATTGAAAGAAGACTTCAAACAGAAGATATTAAAAATTTCGACAAAGACCGTTATCAAACAGTTTATGCCAAAGATGAAGGTTCTGTTGCCGCACCTACTGCAGGATTACATTTCACACAAGAAATTCTTGAAAAATTACAGGCCAAAGGTGTAGAAATTGCATACGTCACTTTAAACGTTGGCATGGGTACATTCAGACCTGTAAAATGTGAAAATATTTTAGACCACAAAATGCATTCTGAAACTTTTGAAATTACACAGGAAACAGCTGACGCAATAAACATTGCAAAAGCTAATGGCAAAAAAATTATTGCTATTGGAACAACGACAGTTAGAACATTAGAAACTGCCTTTCAACAGTTTGGAGAAATAAAAGCTTGTAAAAGTGCTTCCAGATTGTTTATTTATCCACCTTATGAATTTAAAGTTATTGATAATTTGATTACCAATTTCCACTTGCCTAAATCAACTTTATTGATGCTAGTTAGTGCATTAGCAGGAAAAGATTTTATTTTTGAAGCCTATAAAGAAGCTATCGAAAATCGTTACAGATTTTTTAGCTATGGCGACTGTATGCTTATCAAATAGTCATTGACATTTATAGAAAAATCCTTAATTTATATGATACAAATATCTGTTCAAACGTGTAGAATATAATTGAGGGTAGGATATTTATGTTTTCACAAATGATACAAAGAATGTTAAATAGTGGAGGGCAAGCTGCAGCGATGCAACGTGCTGCACAAATGAACAGATACGTGAATAATTTTTACGGTTCGCAAAACGCACAAAATTTGCAAAACCTACCAAATATTCAACCTCCTACAAACCCTAATGTACAATCTTTTGAAAAAGTTTTATCAAACACGCAAAAAGTTAATTTTGGCAGCTTATTGATAAATCCTGAGTCAAAAAGAGTTAACGCACAAATAGCTAAAACAAATCCGACAGAAAGCTTGGATAATGTTCTAGCACAAGCAACAGCCGTTAGCAGTAATATTGGGACTACACAGCCATCAACAAAACATCAGATAATGAATTTAATAGAACAAACTGCTAAAAAACACGGTGTTGATGAAAAATTAGTTAAGGCTTTAATCCAACAAGAATCAGGATTTAATCCAAAAGCAAAATCAAAAGCTGGAGCTATGGGATTAATGCAATTAATGCCTGCAACAGCAAAAGGATTAGGTGTAACTGATGCATACAACCCACTTCAAAATGTTGACGGTGGCGTTAGATATTTAAAATCGATGTTAAAAAAATATAATGGCAACGTGATTTTAGCCCTTGCGGCTTATAATGCAGGCCCTGGAGCTGTTGATAAATATGATGGCGTTCCACCATATGCAGAAACACAAAATTACGTAAAAAACATTTTGGCAAACTACCTGTAAATAATCTAGACAAAACCTAAAAAAAGTGTATAATAAAATGGTACACAATTATGTTATAGGAGTTTTTAAATGAAAAAATTAAAGGGTTTCACACTTGCAGAGGTATTAATTACACTAGGTATCATTGGTGTGGTTGCTGCGATGACTATTCCAACTCTTGTTGCTAATTATCAAGAGAAAAGTTGGAATACTTCTGCTCAAGTATTTGAAAGAAAATTAACTGAAGCATTAAAAGTTATGAATACTCAACAAACTCTTGCTGGACACACAACTACCCAAAGTTTTGTTAATGAATTAGCCAAGCATTTTAAAATAGTTAAAACTTGTGATTCTAATAATCTAAAAAACTGTGTTGAAGAAAATATTACTTGGAATGTTGTTGATATTTCTAATGGTGGTTCTGAATCTGATACTCTTAATCTTGCTAATTTAAAAACTGCAGCAGATTTAGGTAAATCTGATTGGGGTACTGAAACTATAGGTGTTCAATTTGCTAATGGTACTACCGCTATTATGGCTTATGATCCAAGTTGCAGACAAGATCCTTATTCTAACCAAGTTACTGGTATGAGTTGCATCTCTATGATTTATGATACGTCTGGTGGCAAATCTCCTAATGCTACTAGTAAAGATGTGAGAGCATATAATAACAAGATTGCTAATTGTGCCTTCAAGTCTGGTTCTACTTGTTTTGGACAACCTACAACAGCTTATGAACCACACGTATGGAATGCATGCAATACTTTTTATGGTACTACTACAGATCCTGAAGATTTAGCTTTTATGAGTAAGTATGGAATAAATTCTTGTGGATACTATGACGTAGATTACTGGGCCGCGGCTGCAAAAACTTGTGGAGGAGTAAATAAAATAGCAAGTCTTGCTGATCTTGGAGTAATTGCTAGTTATTTATATAATACAAACATTGGGGCTCAAGATGCTGTTGGTGCAACATATGATGAGGCAAATATAACCTTGAATACAACTAAGGCTGCTTCTTTAGGATTTGTAGACCTTTATGGATTTGAGGTTTGGTCTAGCACTGAAGAATTGGGCAATTATCGTAACTTTAGTCTAGATAATACATCTGCAGGTGATCAAATGCGTGATGTCTCTATTTATGTTCTTTGTAAAACTAATTAGGACAAGCATTTAAAATAAGCATAAAAAAGAGGAAGGTAATAACGCCTTCCTTTTTTTTATTATCTCTCCCCCTTTTTAGGGAGGGCTAGGGTGGGTAACTATTATATTTCAATAAGAATAAACACCCTCCTATATTCTCGCTTGCCAAGCTCGCATTAAACAGGAGGGGGAACGCCCTCCTTAATTTTTATAAACAAATCCTTTTTTCAAAAGTTTTTTATAGTAAAATATTCTTATGGAAGTTATTGAAGTAAAACAAGTTTGGGAAGACGTTAAAGCTGAGTTAAAAGAAACTTTGCCCTCTCATGCCTTTGACACTTGGATTGTACCGCTAGAAGCTACAGGTTTTGACAATAATATTTTTTCGCTTTTAACAGTTCACCAAATGGCTGTTGAAATTATCAGAAAAACTCACTATGCACAAATCAAAGAAGCGCTTGTTAAAGTTTTAAAACAAGATGCGGAATTTTCTATCTGTTATGATGCTGATTTGGCAGAAAAATACAAAAAAGAAAAGCAAAAAGAAAAATCAAAACCTAAAAAAGACGATGAGGAAGGACAATCAAAAACAATGGAAAACCTTGCCCAAATGCAATCGTTTTCTAATCTCAATTTGAAATATCGTTTTGATAATTTTGTGGTTGGTGAAAATAGCCGTTTTGCTCACGCAGCAGCGTATGCAGCGGCACAAAATCCAGCGAAAAAGTTTAATCCGTTATTTATTTATGGAGCATCAGGCTTAGGCAAAACTCACCTTATGCAAGCAATTGGTCATCACGTAATATTCCATAAACCTAAATTAAAAGTCCGCTATATAAAAACTGAAGAATACGTAAATGAGCTTATCAAAAATCTTCAACATGGCGGAGAACGCAACGCACGTATGGAAAAATTCCGTCAAAAATACAGAAACATTGATGTTTTATTAATTGACGACATTCAATTTTTAGAATCAAAAACTTACACAATGGAAGAAATTTTCCATACATTTGATAGCTTACATAACAATAACAAACAAATCGTTATAACTTCTGACAGACTACCAAAAGATATTCCAACACTACCTGACAGGTTAAGAACACGTTTTGAAATGGGCTTGGTAGTAGATATTACACCACCTGATTTTGAAACACGTGTTGCGATTTTGAAGAATTTAGCTGAACAAATTTCTATGAAAATTGATTTTAGTGTTTTTGAATACATCGCAAATAACTTTGTAAATAACGTCAGAGAATTAGAAGGTGCATTCAATAAAGTAAGTGCGTACGCTGATATTGAAAATGTTGACGTAACTTTAGAATATGCGAAACGAGTTTTAAACTGTGAAGCTAATAAAAAAGAAATTACTATTGAAAAAGTTGCTCAAACCACTGCTGAATATTATGGCGTTACGTTGAATGATTTCAAAGGAACTTCTCGAAATCAAAAAGTTTCAGGTTCTCGTCACATAGCAGTTTATTTAGCTCGTGAAATTACAGAAAAAAGTTTTGAAAGCATTGCAGAGTTTTTCAACAAAAAACACACTACCATGTTGTATTCCTACGAAAAAATAAAAGATGAAATTAAAATAAACAAAGATTTAGATAGAGCAATCTCTGAAATTAAAAACAAATTAAAGGATTAAAAATGTACGATTACATAAAAGGCATACTTTCAAATAAAACAAGCAACTCTAAAGGATTTTTTGCCACAATTGAAACAGGTGGCGGAGTTGGGTATTTGATGGAAATTACAGCACGAGATTATTCGACGCTTTGTGCATTAGAAGAAAAATGTAAATTATATACAGTTTTAATCCACAGAGAAGATAAGATGAGTCTTTGCGGCTTTTTAAAACGTGAAGATAGAGATATCTTTAATATTTTAACATCAGTTTCTGGGGTAGGAAGTAAAATGGCCCTTACTTTATTAGATGAATTTACATCATCCGAACTTATTGGATTTGTTATTGAAGGTAATTTTAAAGAACTTACACGAGCAAAAGGTGTCGGCCCTAAGCTGGCTCAAAAAATAATTTTAGAATTAAAAGATAAATTAATGAACTACAAAGAAACTGAACCTATTATTATTCAAACATCAACTAAACAAGATTCACAAGCTATTGATGATGCGCAAATGGTTCTTATATCTTTAGGTTATGAAAAAGAAGAAATAAAATCTGCAATGTCAAAAGCGGTTACTTTATTAAAAGAAAACGCAACCGCTGAAGATATCTTAAAAGAAACTTTAAAAATTCTTTCTACTTAATTCTAAATAACAAGTAAAATAAATCCAGCCAACACTAATGCAGGCCCAAATGGTAGATAAGTTCTGTTTTCTGGATCATTTTTAATATTGCCCAAAATTTCTCTACAAGTTAACAATCCCAATACTAAAAGAACTATCGCACTGGCAATGTATGCTACGGTATTTTCCAACCAACCGAAACTTTGCGCCATAAAGAACGCCCCTGTATAAACAGCAAAAGCACCAAATGAAATCAAAACCATCCAGTTTTTATTTTCAATTTCTTTTTTAATGAATAATGGCAAAATTGTTATAATTTGAATTGCTACACTTAGAATTAACAATGAAAGTAATCCTTTCCATCCAAAAATTGCACCAAGTCCAGCAGCAATGTAAGAATCACCTTCTCCAAATGCTCTTGAACCTGCTAATAAATATCCTGTTCTGGAGATTAATTCCATCCCAACAAAACCACCAATAGCACCCAACAACGCAATCGTAATTGGACTATTTACAAGCCATTCTGTTGTAAAATTAAAATGACCCAATAATGACCAATCTTCATATATTAATATGCAAGTTGTTAAAACTGCACAAAATAATCCTAAGCCTATTAATGAGTATGTATGAACATCAAATACAACTTTTTCTCGCCAATCAGTACCAGCAATCACAACAAAAAGACTTACCATAATGAATGCTAACAAGGTATTAAATGTCAATCCAAATTTTAAAAACACCAATACAAAAGCTAATCCTGTTATCAATTCAATTATAGGGTATTGTATGCTAATTTTTTCATTACAAAATGCACATTTACCTTTTAACAAAATATATGATATTACAGGTATATTATGCCACCATTTAAGTGGTGTTTGACATTTTGGACATTTTGACGCTGGAAACACAATCGATTCATTACTTAATGCTCTCAAAATTACAACATTTAAAAAACTACCTATACATAAGCCTATAACAAATACCAATAATATTAATACTATAGCTAACAACATGTTTTACTCCTATTTTTCATTATTTTTTATCAATTCATACATATGACTCAAAGCTTTTTTTAGTCTTCTCGAAACTTGCATTTGAGAAATATTAATTCTTTCTGAGATTTCTCTTTGATTCAAATCCTCATAATAACTTAACTCTATAATCTGTCTTAAATCTGGTGACAATTTCTTGATAGCCTCAGCCAACATAATTTTATCTTCATAAGAATTTATAAATTCTTGATAATCTCCAGCTGGAATCTTGTCTAAAAGCGAAAAGTCTTCGTCTTCACCTTTAAAGTACTGATCCAAAGAAAGAGCATTTTTATATTTATCTATATTTAAAACCTCTTCAACTTTATCCACTGAAATACCAAGGTGTTCCGCTACTTGTTCAGAAGATGGTTCTTCTATACCGTCTTCATTCATTTTTTTAATAGTTGTTGTAATTTTAAATACAAGTTCTTGCAATTCACGAGGAGCTTTTATCATAGCAGCCTTATCTCGCAAATAATGCTTGATTTCGCCCTTAATAAAATAAGTTGCATAAGTTCTAAATTTAGTATTTTGATTCGGCTTATATGATTCAATAGATTTAATTAATCCCAATGAACCAACTTGCACCAAATCTTCATTACTGACACCAGACTGCATAGAAATTGTACCTGCAATTTTTTTTACAAGAATCATTGCTTCTTCAACAATTTTTAAATGAAGCATACGTTTTTTCTTTTCTTCTACGCATTCTTTATAAGCTATAATTAAATTATCTAATTTTTCGTATGTGTTACTCATTTAATACTCTCTCATGGACAATTATAGCACATTTTTTATATATTTCTAAATTTTAATTTTACGTAATAATTTGCAATCATGATAAGTTTTCATGATACAATTCTTTATTATAGGAGCGAGAAAATGATTACAATAAAAGATGTTGAACACGTTGCAAAACTTGCAAGACTTGAATTAACCGAGGAAGAAAAAGAACTTTATACAAAGCAATTGGGTGATGTATTGAAATATGTTGATCAAATGAATGAAGTTGATACTTCTGATGTTAAACCAATGTCACACGCAATCGACTTTGTAAATGTAATGCGTGAAGACAAAGTTGTTTACGAACATACAAAAGAAGAATTAATGGCAAATGCTCCTGAAGAAGAAAACGGTTTCTTCAGAGTACCAAAAATTAACTAAAAATAGATTGGGGATATGATATGACAAAGTACATTTTTATTACCGGTGGTGTAGTAAGTTCTCTTGGTAAAGGGATTATTGCAGCGTCTTTAGGAAAATTATTAAAAGCAAGAGGCTTTTCTGTTATTAATCAAAAGTTTGACCCTTATATTAATGTTGACCCAGGAACAATGAGTCCATTCCAACACGGTGAAGTTTTTGTAACAGATGACGGTGCCGAAACAGACTTGGACTTAGGACACTACGAAAGATTTACTGATACCAATTTAGGTAAAGTAAATAATGTTACATCAGGCCGTATCTATCAACACGTTATAGAAAAAGAACGCAGAGGAGATTATCTTGGCGGTACTGTACAAGTTATTCCTCACATTACTAATGAAATCAAATCAAAAATTGTTGGCGCTACTCGTCAATTCAATCCTGATTTTCAGTTAATCGAAATTGGTGGTACAATCGGTGACATCGAGAGTTTGCCATTTATTGAAGCAATTAGACAATTTAAAGCAGAAGTAGGTATCGGAAATGCCATTTCTGTACATTGTACTTTGTTACCATATTTACCAACATCAGGTGAATTAAAAACAAAACCTTCACAACACAGTGTTAGTGTTTTGAGAAGCTATGGTTTACAACCTGAAATTTTGGTTTGTCGTACTCAAAGAGCAATTCCAAAAACCGAAAAAGAAAAATTAGCATTATTCTGCTCAGTTCCAAAAGAGGCTGTAATTGAATGTCGAGATATGAAAAGTATCTACGAAGTTCCTCTAGCTCTTGAAGAACAAAATATGGCAGACGTTATATTCAAAATGCTTTCTGTAAAAAGCAAAAAACCAGATTTAAAAGGTTGGATTAAACTTGTTGAGAAAATCAAAAATCCAAAGAAAACCGTAAAAGTCGCAATTGCTGGTAAGTATACAAAACTATCTGATGCATACATTTCAGTTGTTGAATCATTAAAACATGCCGGTTACGCAAATGAAGCTGCTGTCGAAATTAAATGGATAAATTCAGAAGAATGTATCGATGACAAAAAATGCAAAGAGCAATTAAAAGATGTTCAAGCTGTTGTTGTCCCTGGCGGATTTGGTGTTAGAGGCATTGAAGGTAAATTAAATGTTATCAAATACGCAAGAGAAAACAATTTACCATTTTTAGGTATATGTTTAGGAATGCAATGTGCTGTAATTGAATATGCTAGAAATGTTGTCGGCTTAAAAGACGCAAATTCAACAGAATTCGACGAAGGTGCACTAAATCCAGTAATTGACCTTATGTTAGAACAAAAACATGTTGAAGCATACGGTGGTACAATGCGACTAGGCGCTTATGACTGCATTCTTAAAAAAGGTACTATTGCAGCTAAAGCATATGGCAAAGAAAAGATTTCCGAACGTCACAGACATAGATACGAAGTAAACAGTGAATACCATGAAAAAATATCAGAAGCTGGTTTAGTGTTCTCTGGTATGTCTCCAGACGGTATGCTAGCAGAGGTAGTAGAATTACCTAAAAACGATTGGTTCGTTGCAGCTCAATTCCACCCTGAATTTAAATCAAGACCTGATAAACCACATCCATTATTCAAAGGCTTGATTGATGCCGCAGTTAAAAGAGTATAAAAAAGAGGCATAAGCCTCTTTTTTTTGTAGCACTAATGTGATTTAGTTATTGACTAATCCCTATGTTCTTTGTATTCTTATATATGCAAGAGTTTTGGGGAAAATATAAATGGAAGAAAAGAGCATTTTAAAAAAATTTAGTACTGCGCAATTTTTAAATTTTGCGTTAGGATTTTTTGGACTACAATTTGCATGGCAAATGAGAATAATTTTATCAGGTCCAGTAACTGAAAACCTTGGGGCATCACCTTTTTTATATGGTTTAATATGGCTTGCCGGGCCATTTACAGGTATGGTAGTTCAGCCGATTATTGGTGCACTAAGTGATAAAACCATTTCACCATTCGGAAGAAGAAGACCTTACCTTTTAGGTGGGGCTATAATTGCAAGTATTGCGTTATGGATATTTCCAAATTCTCAAAACGTTGCTGTAGCATTAGAAAGTGCAACTGGAATTGAAATGCCAATATGGTTGGGTTTATTAGTTGCGGCGATTATGATTTGGATTATTGATGCTTGTATTAACGTTGCTCAAGGTCCTTATAGAGCTCTAATTCCTGATGTTGTACCTCAAGAACAACACTCTGTTGCAAACTCATACATCAGCCTTGCTATCGGCTTGGGTTCAGTTGTTGCTGCAGGTATGGCACCATTTCTAAAGTGGGCATTTAATTTTCAAATGTCAATCAATGCTCAATTTATTATGGGTGCATTAGCATTTACACTTGCAATGTTATGGACTTGCATAACAATTAAAGAACACAAAATTCAAAAAACAGAAGACAAAAAAAATGATAGAACAAACTTTATTGAAGCTTTAAAAGAATTTTTTGCAATGTCTCCTGAAGTTTCTAAAATTTGCTTAATGCAGTTTTTCACTTGGATTGGAACAATGTGTATGATGATTTTCTTTACCCAATATTCAGTACATACATTATTCGGCGTTCCTGACTTAACCACAGCAAGTGAAACAGCTAATCGCTTATACGAAGATGCTGTTGTTAATGGCACAAATTTTTCATCAATTTGTTTTGCAATATTCAACTTTATTTGTTTTACTGTTGCAATACCAATAGGTATCTTAGCAGGTAAATATGGAAATAAAAAAGTCCACATTATTTCTCTTATAACAATGGTATTAGCATATTTAGGTATGGCTTTCACTGTCAATACTTATGCAGTTGCATTATTAATGGGTCTTGCAGGTATTGGCTGGGCAAGTATTTGTGCATTGCCATTTGCTATGCTTTCACAGTATATAAAACCTGGTAAAGAAGGTTCTGTAATGGGTATCTTTAATATATTTATCGCAGGTCCGCAAGTTTTTGTTTGCACACTAGTAGCTTGGTTTATATCAAAATGTGCTTTTGATATGGGTGATAACCTTGTCAATTATCACTGGGAATACGCATTTATCATAGGAGCTATATGCTTATTATCAGCGGCATTTATAACAAAAACTATTAAAGAAAAATAATCATAACTAGCAAAATTATTTTTTAGAGGTTTTCCTATAACAAAGGAGAACCTCTATGCATATCAACCAAATAAACAATTTTAACCAATCATTTACATCTTTTAGGGTTTCAAGAGCTGGAGCAAAAGAATTAGCTGAAAAGTTTACAAATGACAATGAATATAAAAATAATTTTATTGAAAAAGTAATACAACCATTAGTTTATACTGAAACAGATGTTATATATGATGGCAATGATAATGTGTTAGTACACCCAGCAAGAGATGTAGCTACATATTACAAAATTTTGGATCAAGATTTGGATGTAAATAGTAGATATACAAATCAAGAAATTAAAGTTCCACTTATGAATATAAAAACAGGTGAAATTATACCCATTTTTGTCGCTAGCAAAAATACTGACCCTCAAAAAATCAATTTATCTTCATTAGAAAACAAATTCGACATAGCAACAAGAGTTGCAGGAGTATTAGATACAGCCAATCGATATTATGAAGCTTGTAATTTATCAGGCAACCCTGAGACATCAAAAATGTTTACTGAAAATAAATTAAAACGATTATTTTTAATAAGCTAACAAAAAGACCTCCCAAAGGAGGTCTTTTTTATTTGATTCGGTTTTTGGTATGAGTTTAGATAGATAACACAAATCCGCCTTTATCTGCGTTTTTCAAGTTATCTCCTTCTATTTTTGCTCTTAAGTTTTTGATGTATTTATATACATAATCTCTTGGCAAATCTAATAAAGCTGCTAAATCCTTAGCATAAACAATTTTATTACTATTTTGTGCAAAATAGTCAAATACTTTTTGTTCTCTATCAGTTAGAGCCTTTTTAAATACGATTCTAACTTCTTCTCTCAAATCTTTTTTAGTTTCTACTTTTGGAGCTTTTTCAGCTTTTGGAGCTGCAGCTTTTTTAGGAGCAGCTGTTTTCTTAGCTGGAGTAGCAACTTCTGGTTTAAGATTTTGTGCGGAGAATGGAGATGGGGCAATTTCTCTTTCGCGTTCATATGCTCTTTCAGCAATAGAACTAATACGTTCTCCTCTAGTAGTTGTCCAATCCTCAATTTTAGAAACAACTGGTTGACCCTTCAACACAATATCAACAAGATCTTTAGTCGGTTTATCTTGTTCTAATTTTTTCCCTAATCTGGCAGCATATTCTTCTAATGTAATCTTTTCTAATGAGCTTCTCCACTGTTTAATCTCTTCTTTGCTCAAGTATTCAGACATTCATTAATCTCCTTAAACATCTCTTTCACATATTCTAACTTAGCACAAACCATGCCTCAAAAGTGCAAAATGTTTCATAACGTAAATTTTTCTGCACAATATTTACAAATTGTCATAATTGACTAATCTAAAATTCCAGTATCAAGAAGTTTTTGTACTTCTAAATTCATAATTTTATGTATAGCTTGTATAGTTTTTGTTCCATCTATACTAATAAAACCATATTCTTTTTTCATATCATTATACTGTTCCAAGCACTTGTTTTGATAAATTTCAAAACTTTTATAAAAGTCTGTTGAAAAACCAACATCACGACCACTTTCATAAAAATCTAAACCCGTAGTACCAATAATTCTTTTTAATAAGACATCAACTGGCATATCTAAATAAAATACCAAATCTGGTTCTGGGGCGTAATCATAAAGATTTTTAACCCAATCAATATTTTGGCCTCGTACAACATCACGTGCAAGCGCTGTATAATAGTATCTATCTAATAGAACAATAAATCCTGATTTTAGTGCAGGGATAATTTGGTTTTCTAATCTGTCAGCAAAATCAGCAGCATACAACAAACTGTATGTTGTAGCATTTAACAAATTTCTATCTTTGGCATCATCAATCACATCTGCAATTAAACGCGAAGTTTTCCATTCAGAAACCATAACACCATATGACTGATCCTGTAATGATTTTTTCAAAAGTTCTAATTGAGTTGACTTTCCTGAACCATCAGTTCCTTCAATAACAACAAGCAAACCTTCATATCCGTGTTTTGTTTTAAACTTTGCCATTATATCTCAACTCCTTTTGCTGCTAAAATATCCTTTAACATTTTTCTAATTTCGACCTGTTTTTTATGAATAGAATCTTTCGCATCTAGTCTGACTATATCAAATTCATCAAGCATTTTTTTGTATTCTTTTACAACCCTAGTCTGGAACAAAACATAGCTTTCAAATGGATCATTGCTCAATTTCAAATCCATACCTGCTTCATAGAATTTTGGCGTTCTATTAAAACAAATTCTCTCCATAGACGTTTTTGGATCAATATCAAAATAAACAGTCAAATCAGGTTTTATAGCAAAATTATAAACTTCACGAACCCATTTTGGATCAACTCCACGAGCAACATCACGCGCAAATGCTGTATATGCATATCTATCTGCAAGCACGATAAATCCAGCTTTTAAAGCTGGTGCAATAACTTGTTTTAATCTATCGGCAAAATCGACTGCATGCAACAAACTAAATGTTCTTGGTGAAAGCATATTTTTCTTCTTAGCCAATTTAGTTGTTTGGCTAATCAATGGAGACGAGTTCCACTCTGTAAAAATCACATCTTTTCCATTTGATTTTAACCAATCACGCAATAGTGCCAATTGAGTTGATTTTCCTGAACCATCAATTCCTTCAACACAAATTAAAGTGCCTTCATAATTGTGTTTTTCTGTTAATCTTGCCAATGTAACCCGCTTTCTAGCATTGCTACGTTAATTCTGCCAAATTTTGCTGATAAATTATCCATAAAGTGTAAGAAATATAATTCAGGTTCCAAATCTTTTTGATCTAAGTCAATCATTGCACCCCAATCTTCACGACCATGGTGAGCTGCAATCATTTTTGCAATCCGTTTAAAACCATTCATCATACATAACGAAAATCCATATTGTGAGTGGCTAATCCATTCAGAACGGAAGTTTTCATCATAATCAACAATGCCTGTTTCCAAATCAATAGTATATTCAAAAATTTTACCTATATCATGAAGAATACAAGCAGCAATCATAACATCTCTATTTAATTTCAACATAAACATTTTTAAATTATGTTCTGCAAACTGTACACACTCTATTGTGTGTACCATTAGTCCGCCAATATAATTATGATGCATAACTTTTGCAGCAGGCATAACTTTGATTACTTCTTTATGTTCTTCAAAATAATTAAACAAAAAATTTCTCAATTTTTCATCTTGAATAGTGTTTATATAACCAACAAGCTTTTGATAAGTTTCTTCTCGTTGAGTTTCATCTAAACCCATTTTAGCTTCTTTTACCAATTCTAAAGCTGAAACTAAGCAGTTATTGAATTTTTCATTAAAACTGGCAGAAACGATTCGAACCTGATTACCCGTTCTGAATAATTTACTGTCCAATCTGTTAAGCGTTTCTTCCCAAAGGATACAATTTAAAAGGGTATCTGTTTTAGGATCTCTTAATTGCAATTTACCCATTTTAGTTCCCGCTTTTGTATCTCCAATAGAAAACACAACAACTTCATATATAGTTTCAGTATCAAACATTAGTTTTTACTCCTGTTAATAATCTTGTCATTATTCCAAACAAATGAATTGCGGATACTTTCACCAGTTTTTTCAATTTCATGATCCGCATTTTCTTTTCTTAGTTTATTAAAAGTCTCACAACCTGATGACATTTCAGCTAAAAATTCATCAGCAAAATTGCCACTTTGAATATCTTTTAAAATTTGTTTCATCGCTAATTTAGACTGCTCGCCTATAACTTTAGGGCCTCTGGTCATATCACCATATTCAGCTGTATTTGAAATTGAATATCGCATATCCGCCAAACCACCTTGATTAATCAAATCAACAATCAATTTCATTTCGTGCAATGTTTCAAAATAAGCCATTGCTGGAGAATAACCAGCTTCTACTAAAGTTTCAAAACCTGCTTTTATCAATGCCGAAACACCACCACAAATAACTGCTTGTTCTCCAAACAAATCTGTTTCAGTTTCTTCTCTGAATGTTGTTTCTATAATACCCGCACGCCCAGCACCAATAGCTGAAGCATAAGACAATGCAACATCTTTTGAATCACCAGTTTCATCTTTATATATAGCAATTAGAGATGGAACACCTTTGCCAGCAATGTATTCACTTCTCACAGTATGTCCAGGACCTTTTGGCGCAACCATAATTACACTGACACCTTCAGGTGCAACGATTTTTTCAAAATGTATATTAAAACCATGAGAAAACATTAAATATTGTCCTTTTCTCATATTTGGCTTAATTTGTTCTTCATAGACTTTAGCTTGAATTTCATCAGGAATAAGAATCTGCACAATATCCGCCCATTTTACAGCATCTTCAATTGACATAGTCTTAAAGCCATAGTCTTTTGCTTTTTTATCAGAATTTCCGCCCAACCTCAAACCTAAAACTACGTCACATCCAGAATCTTTTAAATTCAAAGATTGACCGTAACCTTGAGAACCAAATCCGATTATTGCAATTCTTTTTGATTTAATTAAATCTTTATTAATGTCCTTATCCAAATATATCTTAAGATTATCCATATCCACCTCGTCACACAATACTAACATGAAGAATATTTTTTTTCAAAATTAATTTGTTATAATTCGGTGGTCACCAAATGAGAATACTTTCAAAACACTTTCAGTTTCTTTGATTGGTTTATAAAAATCTTTAACAAAGACACATTGAGTCTGAACACAATTTAATTTACGAGAATGCAAATACTCTTCAAATCTATCAGCATTTTTAGCATATTGACGATGTTTTAAAAACGCCGTAAATTTAGTTTTTCTTCTAGCTATTTCTGATAATGCAAAATTAATAATTTCGTCATAATCAAATTGATATCCGTCAGATAAAGATAAATCAATAATAAAATTCATATTATCCAATGTTGTAATTGAAAGATAAGCAATAATCCTGTCACACTCTTGCAATACATAACGATTTTTATACTGCGCATTAAATCCATGCAAAACAGTTTCCTTATACTCTTGCGGGATTCTTTCCATAGAAGGTTTATATAACGCATTAAGTTCAGAATTGTACAATCTAGCAACAGCTTTTGCATCACTGTCCTGACAAGCTCTAAATTTTGTTTTACTATCAGTATTTGCTTTAAAATTATCCAATTTCCATAAATTTTCATATGAGCATTGTCTAAAACCGCACCCTTGCACAAACAACGAACATAATTCGTCATGAGATTGGTCAACAAAAACAACAAATGAATGAGCACCTCTTGCTCCGTATTTGGCAATTACATATTCTATAAGCTGTTTACCTATATTATAAAAATCATTTTTAAAAATTAATCGTGTAATGTTAATTTTATACGGATTTCCAAGAGTCGGCTCAACTGTAATCATCCCCAAAATCTCATTATCTTCCAATAAAATATAAGATTCCGGTCTAAATCTGTATTTTAACGGTAAAAAACTATTAAGCAAATTTATAGGTTCTTCAAACACAGCTTTTAAAAACCTACTATCTGCTTCTGAGCCCAAATAAGGAATTAATTTTTTGACTTTTAAATAGTCAAAACTAAACAATTTTCTAATCCTTGTCATATGGATATTTTAATATATCTTTTTTATTTTATCAAGTTTGTGTTAAAATACAGACGTGAAAGTTGCAATAATAAACAAAGATAAGATAACTATAAAAGAGACCCCAGACATATGCCTCAATGGGCGAGAAGGTGCTATTGTAAAAGTTTTAGGCTGTGGCCTATGCGGTTCTGACATTGTAAAATTTATACACAAAATTTCTAAAGACGGGACGGTTTTAGGACACGAAATTGTAGCACAAATTACAGAAATAAATTCTAAAACTAATTTTAAAATAGGCGATGAAATTGTAACTTCACACCACATTCCTTGCGGAGAATGTGTTTATTGCAAAAATGGTAATGTTTCAATGTGTCCACACTTCAAAGAAACAAACATTCAACCAGGAGGCTTTAGTGAGTTTGTATATTTATCAGAAGAGCACCTACAAAATGTTGCATATATAAAACCAGACAACTTGACTGATGTAGAAGCTTCTTTTTATGAACCTTTAGGATGTTGCGTCAGAGCTGTAAAACGAGCTCAATTAAGAGGTAACTCAACTGCACTTGTTGTAGGCTTAGGCTCAATCGGAATTTTAATGGCACAAGCCTTAAAATCATTTGGAATGGATGTTATGGGATGTGACCTAATACCAGAAAGAGTTAATAAATTAAGAAAATTAGGGATTGCAGCTTGCAATGTAAAAGAAATGGATCCAAATTTTGAAGCTGACGGCGTATTTATGACATCAGGCGCTGACAAAGCTATAAATACAGCTTTAAAACACGTAAGAAATGGTGGTAAAATTCTTGTATTTTCAAGCACTCCAAGTAATTGGGGATATGCTAATAATGAAATTTATTATCGGGAATTAACTGTTTTGGGAAGTTATTCTCCTGCACCTGTAGATTTACAAGACTCCCTAAATTTACTACGTTCTGGACAAGTTAAAGTTGAAGGACTTTCAACAATTTACGAATTAGAAGATATTCAAAAAGCTTTCGAGGACACAATAAATAATCGAATTATGAAAGCTTACATCAAAATCAAGGAGTAATGATGAAATCAATTCAATATTACGGACCACAAAATATACAATATGAAGACGTTATGGTTAAACCTCCAGAAGAAGGCGAAGTCGTTGTTAAAGTAATGTCTGCATTAACTTGCGGAACAGATGTAAAGACTTTCCGCAGAGGACATCCTGTATTGATAAAATCAATACCATCAGGTTTTGGACATGAATTTTCTGGTATTGTAGAAAAAGTAGGACGTAACGTTGAAAACGTAAAAGTCGGTGACAGAGTTGTTGCAGCAAATTCAGCACCTTGTGGTGAATGTTTTTACTGCAAACGAGAAGAATACAATCTGTGCGAAAATTTAGATTTATTAAACGGAGCATACGCGCAGTATATTACAGTACCTGCCAGAATAGTAGAGAAAAATATGTTAATTTTGCCTGACGATTTAAGTTTTGATAAAGCTGCTTTTTGTGAACCTTTAGCGAATGTTGTTCACGGCGTTGAAAGAACTGGTATAAAACCTGGTGACTCTGTAGGAATAATTGGCATAGGTCCAATCGGACTAATGTTTGCAAGATTGGCTAAACTTAAAGGTGCAAGAGTAATTGTAGCAGGAAGAAATCCTTTAAAATTAAAAATGGCAGAAGAATTCGCACACGCCGATGAAATTGTTGATTTGACAAAATATCCAAATCCTGAAATGATATTTAGAGATTTTTCTGAAGAGGGACGAGGTATAGATGTTGCAGTGGAATGTGTTGGTTTACCAGAAATTTGGGAAAGGATATTTTCTTTCGTTCGACCTGGTGGCACAGTACACTTTTTTGGAGGTTGCAAATCAGGTTCAACAGTAACTTTTGACACTACAAAAATGCACTATGGTGATATAAAAATGATGAGTGTATTCCACCATACACCAAAATATTTTCGAATGGCACTTGATTATATTGCATCAGGTGAAGTTGAAGTTGAAAAACTTATAACAGAAACACTTCCATTAGAAAAAATAGAATATGCATTGCAACAACATATTGAAGGGAAAGCACTTAAATTTTTAATAAAACCTAATGATTAATAAATATATTAAAAAATCATTACAATCAGACTTTTAAGGGATTTTAGTATATAATTAAAAAAAACACTAGAGAAGAGTAGGGATAGAAAAAGTGAAAAATAAATACCATTTTATAGCAATAGGCGGAATAGGAATGAGCGGGCTTGCAAAATACCTATTAGAGAACGGCTGTGAGGTTTCTGGCTCAGACATTAACGATAGTAAATATTTGATAAAATTAAAAGATCTTGGCGCTAAAATATACATCGGACACGATGAAAACAACCTTCCAGAAGATTGCATCGTTGTCGCAAGTACTGCAATTAAAGATACAAATCCTGAAATTCAAAAAGCAAAACGTTTAGGATTGACAATACTTCACAGGTCTGATGTTTTGGCTAAGATTGCAAATTCTGGAAAATTTTTCCTAGGATTTGCAGGCACACACGGCAAAACAACAACAAGCGGATTAGCATCTTATGTTTTAGAAAAAGCAAATCTTATGCCTTCTTACGTGGTTGGTGGAATTTTACCAGAAATTGGGACAAATGCACATTGCCAAGACGGCAAATATTTCTGCGCAGAACTTGATGAAAGTGATGGTACAATTGTAAAATATTTACCTAATATCACTGTAATCAATAACTTAGAAGCAGATCATTTAGATTTTTACAAAGACGGCTTGCCTTCGATTCTAAAAACTTTCGAAACATTCCAAAATAAATTAAGTGATGATGCTATTGTCATAGTTAATGCTGATGATATTGGCATAAGCCAATTGCCAAAATCTAAAAATACACTTTCTTTTGGATTAAAAAATGGTGATTATCAAGCGAAAAACATACATTATGGTGAAGAATTTACAACATACGAAATTTATTTTAAAGGTGAATTTTTATCTAATATGAAAATTTGCATGAAAGGCACTCATAGTGTATATAACTCACTTGCCGTATTTGCGAGCTTACATCAAGCCAATGTAGATATGGAAAAAGTTGTTCCACATTTTGCGACTTTTACAGGTATGGGTAGACGTTTTCAAAAAGTAGGTGAATTTAACGGCATAGCAATTTATGACGATTATGCACATCATCCAACAGAAATTAAAGCTACTATGTCTGCATCAAAATCATTCAAAGACAAGAATATCATTGCAGTTTTTCAACCACATAGATATACACGCTTAAGTAGCTTATGGAATGAATTTTTAACAGCTTTTGACGGTGCAAATAGAGTTATTGTTACTGATGTTTATGCTGCATCTGAAGATCCTATTGAAGGAGTTAATTCATCAATTTTTGCAGAAGAACTACGTTCCCAATGTGCAGCTGAACATATTTCCGGTGATATTAAAGCCGTTGCACAAAAACTTTTACCATCATTAAAACCAAATGATATCGTAATCGGGCTTGGCGCTGGAACAATAACAAATTTAGGGAAAGAACTTTTAGAATTGGAGACATCAAAAATTGGAAACTAATTTTGACATTTCTAAATTAACATCATTTAAAATTGGCGGAGAAATAAAAAAAGTATATTTCCCGACAACGCTTGATGAATTTGTCAAAAATTTAAAAGATGAACCTAACGCAAAAGTTTTTGGGAATTTGTCTAACACCCTTGTGTCTTCAGATGGTTACGACGGAACAGTTATTCTTACAACCCAAATGACTAACATAGAAATAAAAGATAATTTTGTTACAGTTGACTGTGGCGTAAAAGGTCCTAAACTAGCACAAATAGTCGCAGAAAAAGGACTAAGCGGATTTGAATTTATGATAGGCTTCCCTGGTTCTATCGGTGGAAACATTTGCATGAACGCATCAGCTCACGGTCAATGCATAAGTGATAAATTAGTTTCTGTAACTGTATACGATGGAACAGAAGTTAAAATATATTCAAAAGAAGCTATGGAGTTTTCATACAGACACTCAATTTGTATGGACAAAGAATTGGTTGTTTTAAATGCTACATTTGAATTAGAACAAAAAGATCCTTTTGATATAAAAACTCAAATGCAAGAAAACTTGGCATTTAGAAATTCTCATCAGCCATCTATGGCATTGCCAAATTGCGGTAGTGTATTTAAAAATCCACAAGGCGATTCTGCAGGAAGATTATTAGATTCAATAGGTGCAAAACAAATGTCAGAAGGTGGTGTACACGTTTGGGAAAACCACGCTAATTTTATAATTAATGATCGAGCCGGAACTTCTTTAGACGTTTTAAGATTAATGAATAAAATGTCCAACGCAGTTGAAGAAAAATACGGTATAAAATTAGTCCCTGAAGTTAGATTTTTGGGAGGAAATAATCAAGAAGAGGTTGAATTATGCAAGAATTTAAAAATAGAATCGATAAAAAATCTAAAATAGCAGTACTTTGTGGCGGTATGTCATCTGAAAAAGAAGTTTCTATGAGATCAGGAAAAGGCTGTTTTGATGCACTAAGACGTTTAGGTTTCAATAATGCAGAACTCGTTGTTGTTGACGAAAATATAGCCGAAACCTTAAAGAATGGAAACTATGATTATGCCTACAATGCACTACACGGCAAATACGGAGAAGATGGATGTATTCAAGGTATCTTAGAAATTTTAAAAATACCATATACTGGTTGTGGTGTTATGGCAAGTGCAGTATGTATGCACAAAGAATACACTAAACGTATACTTTCAACTACGGATATTCCTCTAATTAAATCAGTTTATGTACAAAAAGGAGAAGATGTAGTTGAAAAAACTAAGAATTTAAAATACCCGTTGATTACAAAACCTGTTTGCGAAGGCTCAAGTTTTGGTATGACAAAGGTTAATACTCCTGATGAATTACAAGCGGCTTATGAAGAAGCTGCTAAATACAATCCCGATGTATTAATTGAAGAATATTTAGTTGGGGTGGGTTGTACGGTTGGTGTACTTGAACAAGACGGAAAACCTTTTGCTACAGAAATTCTTGAGTTAAGACCTAAAAACGAATGGTACGATTATGAAGCTAAATACACAAAAGGTATGACTGAATTTATTTTACCAGCTGAACTATCACCTGAAATGACTCAACAAGTAAAAGATTTTGCAGTAAAAGCATATAAAACCGCAGGTTGTAGCGGAGTTTCAAGAGTTGATTTTCTTGTTGTCGATAACATTCCTTATGTATTGGAAATTAATACATCTCCTGGAATGACTGAAACAAGTGACCTTCCAGCTCAATCTGAAGTTATGGGAATTGACTACGATAATTTAGTATTATTAATTTTAAACAGCGCAGGATTGAATAAATAATGGCAGAACAAGAATTTGAAAATGGTGAAGAACTATTAAAAACCAAACAAAAAGAACGACAAATTAGAAAAGGTCAAAAAAAACAAAGCTTTCTTAAAGGACTTGCCCGTTTTTTGGTCGGAATTGGCGTCATTTTAGGTATTTATTACTTTTCGTCTCTTCAGGGATGGTTTTTGTCTTCTGATGCTTTTTTAAAAAGTGATCCAGCAATAATTCAAATTGTAAACAATAAAATAACCAAAACAACTAAAATTAAGACCACAATAAAAGATGTCGAACCGCCTAAAATACCTTTATTTTTAGCAAATATGAAGGATTTGCAAGAAAAAATAATGTCTTTACCTCCTATTGAAGATGTTTATATACGTCGTTACGCATTTCCTGCACGTATATTAATCATTACAAGAGAGGCTACACCTATTATATCAATTTCTCCTGATGCAAAAGTGAATCCTATTGCTGCATTTACTAAAGAAGGAAAGTTAATTTCTGGTAGTGATTATTTACCTTTACCACAAGAATATAAAACCATTTTAGTATTATCTTATGGCAACAAAGGTGATGATTACACAAAATGGGATTTGACAAAAATTAAGGAAATTGAAAAGATTTCAAAATATGTAGAAACATTTTCTAGAGAATCGGTAGAATATATAGATTTAAGAAATCCTAAAGACGTTTATGTCAAAATAGAATCAGTACTTGTAAGATTAGGACACTTGGATTCAGGGATTTATGACAGGATAAGAAGAATTCCATCAATATTGCCACAATTAAAAGAAGTAAAAGGCAAAGTTAAATATGTTGATTTAAGTTGGGAAAAAGTAAATTATCTTAAAATGGAGTAATCATAAATGAAAACCGCATTAGCACAAATTAGATTAAAAACCGCAGATTTTAAATTCAATTACGAACAAATTATAAAACATATAGAAAACACAGACTGCGACTTAATAGTTTTTCCTGAATGTGATATCCAAGAACTTGGCGGGAAAGATTTAGCATTTGATGAAAAATGCTTAAAAGAACAAGCAAATCTATATGAGCTAATTGCTGATAAAAAATATAAAAAAGCAATTTTATTAGGCGATGTTCTAATTTATCAAGGTGAAATTTTGGTATCAGAAGACGGTTTTTTCAATATTTTCGACAAAACAATATACGTAGATTCCATTTATAGAGATGACGTAATTTGTGATTTGTACGTACTCGCTAAAAACAGATATTTTGTAAAAGACACCTATTATACTTTTGTTGATAGCATAAATACGAGAAATGATTTTATTTTTGTAAATTCAGTCTGTATGGCAGATCAAAATATTTATGCAGGTGGCAGTTTCGCAAAAAACAGAGAAAACGAATTAGTTGCACATTTGCCTGTATGTGAAGAATATTGCCAATTAATCGATTTTGAAACACCTATTCTTTTTAATGAAGCTCCTGTTGAAGAATTATTTTATAAAGTTACCACATATGCATTAAAAGAATACTGCGAAAATACAGGAATTAAGAAAGTAATTTTAGGTTTATCTGGAGGTATTGATAGTGCACTTGTTGCAGCACTTGCAGCTGATGCTATTGGGGCAGAAAATGTGCTGGGAATAATGATGCCAAGTATGTATTCGTCAGAGGGTAGTGTGTCAGACTCTATAGAATTGGCACAAAACTTAGGTATAAAAACTGAAAAGCATTCAATTACACCATTATTTGAAAAATTTATGGCAGAAATTGCTCTAGATAAAAAAGGTGATTTAGCAGAAGAAAATCTACAAGCAAGACTTCGAGCATTAATTTTAATGTTTTTCTCTAATAGAGATGGACGTTTGCTACTTTGTACAAGCAATAAATCTGAGTCAGCTATGGGATTTGGAACTTTGTACGGAGATTTAGCAGGTGGGCTAAATATTATTAGTGATTTAACAAAAACTAATGTTTATAAATTGTCAAACTATATTAATCGCAACTGTGAAATAATTCCACAAGCTATAATAGATAAAGCTCCATCTGCTGAGCTTCATCCAGGGCAAACAGATCAAGACAGATTACCTCCATATGAAATCTTAGATGATATTATAGAAATGTATTTAGAGCAAAACAAATCTTTTGATGAAATATATGCTAAACACAATAAAGAAATAGTTGATGAAGTTGTTAGAAAAATCTATCGTTTCCAATTCAAACGCAAGCAATGTTGTTTAGGAGTAAGATTAACTGAACGTGCATTCTGTGCTGGTGTAGATTTACCTATAATGCAAAGGTTTTACTAGATATGAACTACAAAGAAGCTATCGCACTTTTAACAAGTCAAGGTAAATTTCATATTGAATTAGGACTGGATAGGATATCTAAAGTTTTAGAATATTTAGGTAATCCTCAAGATAATTTGAAATATATACACGTTGCAGGAACAAACGGTAAGGGTTCTGTTTGTTCAATAATAGCTACCGTATTACAAGAAGCTGGGATGACTGTAGGGCTTTATACAAGTCCTCATATATTCGAATATACAGAACGAATTAAGATTTCTGGTTTAGAAATTTCTGAAAACAACTTTGCCAAATACGTTGAAATTGTATGCAAAATTGCAGAAGAAAATGAAATTCATTTGACTGAATTTGAAATTTTAACAAGTGTAATGTTCAAATATTTTTCAGATGAGAATGTGGACATTGTAGTCCTTGAAACAGGCTTGGGCGGAAGATTAGATGCCACTAACGTAATCAAATCTAATTTATGTTCAATTATCACTCATATAGACTTTGATCATACTGAACGACTTGGCAATACTTTATCACAAATAGCATATGAAAAAGCAGGAATTGTAAAAGAAAATTCTACTTTAATTACAGCAGAAGGATACGAGATTTTTAGAGATACTGCTGATGAAAAAAATGCTATGTATTTGATGATTTCACCTTATGAAGATCCAACAAATTTATCTTTAAAAGGACCACATCAACAAGAAAATTTATCATTAGCTCTTGCTGCTGTTAGGTATTTGTTCCCTAAAATTTCAGAAGACACAATACAATATGCTTTAACAAAAGTTGAACATCCTTGTAGATTTCAATATCTACCAGATAAGAATATGATTATAGATGCAGCTCACAATCCTAATGGAATTAAGGCACTAAAAGCAAGTTTGGATTTTTATTACCCTGATAAATACAAGCGTTTTATATTTGGATGTCTAAAAAATAAAGATTATGAATCTATGATTTCTGAATTATTTGATGGCCGCGATGAAATTTATTTTTATCATTTTGATTATCCTAATTCAGCAACAGTTAAAGAACTTCAAGCAGCGTGTCCATATAAATCCGAAGAATACACCGCCCAATTTGATTATTCTGACGGTAAACTAACTGTTATTTGTGGATCTTTTTATATGATTAAAGAGTTACTAAACAAGGTATAATTATTGTTGTTCTGAACCTTTTGCAATCATTTCTTCAATCAAATTATTTAACCTAGCCGGAGAAAATTTAGAACAACTATTCCAAATTAAAGTTGATTTAGGTTCTTTAATTGAAGGACTAGGATAATCGCAACTGCAATAACCTTTTAACATGTTAGTAGAGCCATCAACATATGATGTAAAATGAGAACAACAACTACAAATCTTTAATATAAAACCATAATCATCAAGCTTTGACTTTAATTCTTGCAACGCATCTATCATTCTCAAATGACCACTTGTAGTATATTTTTTATTTTTGAAAATAAATCTTACTTTAGATAAATCTTTATCTGAAATGAATTCTAACTTACAAGGCAAATCAGTTTTACCAGTAGAAACAACAACATCAATCGAAAGTTTTTCTTTTTCGTTTATTCTGCCGTCGCTAAATTTTGCAATTAATTTTCTAACTGGTGGGAAGTTTTTAACAATATGTCCAATAGAATAAATTGGATATAACAACAATAATCCAATTTCTTTTAAATTTAATTTAGAGTTGATTATACTAATTCCAAATGCAGCAATTAACATTACAAACATTAATAGTACAAATCTAAAATCGACAAAGAAATAATATCTATATGAATGTTTCATAATACCTAAATATGCAAGCACTAAAAGCCAAAAATTTGGAGCAATTAATGAAAGTGCATGTTCTGCAAACACAAAGTTTGTTGTCCACATATTTTTAACACAATGCACAAATAGTTTGCATCTTTGAGATAATCTAGGACGTCTAAATACATATCCTTCGGCGTTAACAAAAGTTTGAACATTTGGATTATAAGTACATTTAAATCCTATTTTAGATAATAACAAACTATATTTAAGCTCAGAATCTATATCTTTAAAATCAACAGCACCAATTGAATCCACAATTTGTTTTTTGATAACTAACAAACCAGAATCTGCCAAATTAGCCAATCCAAATAATGCACGAGCTTTTCTAATAAAATTCATATGGTATTTTTGATAAACTGCTTTAACGCTATCAATAATATCAAGGTTATCAGTCAACATCACTGTTTCTCCGCATATAACAGAGTTTTTAACAAGAGCTGAATTTATTGTTGATAGAAAGTCATTAGAAATACCTCTGCTACCATCAACAAAAACATAAGAATCGATCCAACCATCTTGACCCAATTGTTCTAAAAGCAAAGATACTGCTTGATCTTTTCCTAATGTACCTTGTCCAGAGAAATTAACAACATTAACAAATCTATTATTTTGGAAAATTATTTCAGAACCATCAGTACAATTGTCTAAAATTGCAAATACTTTAAAACAATCAATAGGATAATCTTGTAATTTTAATTGTTCAATAAGTGATTCGAGCGTAGCCTTATTATTATGCGAATAAATAACAACAGCTAAACGATCTTTTTCTTCATATTGTGCATATCTCTTTTCTATTTTAAAAGGTTTATCATTCAAATTACGCAACGAAAGTGCCAAAAAATATACTGAATAAATTGCAATGTATACAAATAAAATATCTAAAATAAATTCCATAATTAATCCTTCCTACAGAATATTGTAGATAAAACCAGAAAAATTTTCCATTTTTTGTTAATAAATGTAATGCCAATAAACAAATTTGCATAATGAAATTATGTAAATTTAAATTTTATTTTATAAAAAAATAGCTTTATATACTAGCATATTGTCTAATAATTTATTAAAAAAGTATATTCATAATAACCATAAGAGGTAATTTATGATCAAAAAGGTTATTGCAACTTTAGTAATAATATTGTTGAACACGACAGCAACAAATGCACAAACTTATGAACAAGACGAAAAAATAAACATTTCGGTTTATGAAAAAGTCAATCCTGCAATAGTAACAATAGACGCACAACTATCCGATGGTATATCTGCAGGCACAGGCTGTATCTTAACAAAAGACGGAATAATTTTAACTGGTTCACACGTTGTTGAAGATAGCCAAAACGTTGATATTACAATGTATAATGGACAAGTTTACAAAGGGAAAGTAATTGCGAAGATGGCAAAAAATCAAGATTTGGCACTAGTAAAAATCAATCCACAATTTCCCTTAAAAACCGTACCTCTTGGGGATTCAGACAATATCAAAGTTGGGCAAAAAGTTTTGGCAATTGGCAATCCTTTTGGATTCTCAGGCACACTAACTCAAGGGATAATTTCTAGAATTGATTACACTAAAAAACGAATACAAACTGATGCCGCAATAAACCCTGGATGTTCTGGCGGGCCATTACTGAATACAGCAGGGGAACTTATAGGAATTAATCAATCAATTTATAATCCAGATAATAACATCTCCAATATTGGAATCGGATTTGCAATCCCAATAAATGATGCTAAAAACTTTATAAAAACTACAAACAATACATTAAAAAAGGGACATTATTAAATGTCCCTTTTAGTTATATTGCTAATTTTTCTAACTTTTCTAATCGTTGCTCTAGTTCTTTAATCTTTTTATCTTTGCTTGTTTCTCTCTTAATAAGCTCATCAACTCGAAGCTCCAGTACTCTAATTTCTCCAATAAGAGTTTGAATTGTTTTATCAAGTTGTTTAATAGCATTAACAACTGCATAGAACATATCTTCCATTCGGATTTTCAAAAATCCATTGTCATCTTTTGTTACAGCTGCTGGGAATATCTTTTTCAAATCCTGAGCAATTACACCAACTCTTGGTGTTTTTGTATCATCATTTTTGTATGTAAAATCAAACACCTTGAGCTCGCGAACTTTTTCCAATCCTGACTTATTTTCGCCTTTGATATTTTTTAGGCGTTTATCAGAAAACTCTGAAAAGCTTGTTTTCTGATAAATATCCTCAGGTGAAAATATACGATTAGCAACATATAAATAACCTGGTATATATACCTTAGAATTAGCAGTTCCGATATACACCACATCTTCACCATCTGCAGCATGTGTTGCAGTCTTCGAAGTAGGCCCAGAACCCGAACCTATACAAGTTTTATTTGAGCCTGTGACATTCGAACAAGCCTTATATCCTATTGCAACATTTTTATCACCAAGTGTGGATGTCGTAGCTGGAGTAGTTAGGTGCCAATCTGAATAATAAGCGCAATGTCCATTATTTTTAATCATTAATTCATTATCACATTGTACTGTAGTATAATCTGAGTATTCATAGGTTTTCGCACAAGTATTCTTTTTTTCTTCAGCAGTTAGTGTTAAATAACAAACACCTTTAGCATCGTCATTACTCACTTCCTCACCTTTAAGATTAAAAAGAGCCTGACTACCTAAAGCAATATTATACTTGCCTGTTTTGTTAGCAAATAGTGCCATATTACCAAATGCAATATTATCAGCACCAGTAGTATTGTTTACTGATACATTACTTCCAATAGCAATATTTCTATTGCCACTTGTATTATTTTTTAAAATAGAGGCTCCTATTGCAACATTATTAGTACCCCCAGTCATATTTAATGCGGCGCCATTACCAATCGCTACATTATTTGTCCCGGACGTTAATGATTTTAGTGCACCAAATCCCACGGCAGTATTATTAGTTCCAGTTGCGTTAGCAGTCAGAGCATCCGTACCAACAGCAGTATTACTTCCTGTTGTATTTGTAGCTAATGCATTTGCACCAACTGCAACATTACTTGAACCTGTCGTATTATTTTTCAATGCACCATGTCCATATGCACTATTAGAAGAACCCGTAGTATTAGAAGCCAATGCTTCTTTTCCAAAAGCACTATTGCTCATCCCATCAGTATTTAAAGCCAATGCATAAGTTCCAAATGCACTGTTATTAGAACCATATGTATTTGAACGCAAAGTTTCAGAACCAAAAGCACTGTTATCTGAAGCACTTGTATTTGCTTCCATTGAGGCTGTACCAAATGCTGTATTTCGAGCACCTGAAGTAACATTTTTTAATGCTGACAAACCAAAAGCAGTATTTGCCTCTCCAGACGGTGATGTACTATAAGGCCCTCCAAAGCGGAAATTACCTAACAATTGTGAACCTGCCTCATGATTTATCTTTAAGTTGGTGTAAAATGAACCGTCATCGTTAGTTGTTTTAAATGTGATTGGA
>JAZRUK010000035.1:0-31951 GCA_045652525.1 Candidatus Gastranaerophilaceae bacterium
AGCAGAATATACAAAGAAATTAAATGAAATAGAATCAAAAGACAAACAATATGATCTAGATATTAAAAAATTAGATACAGAACATAACGCATTACAAACAGAATATGAATCTATTCAAAACGTAATACAGAAAAACGTAGACAGATCATTCAAAGCATTCTCTTAGAATTACTAAATAAACTCTGCGATTTTTGTTCATCATTTCTTTTCGTGCTATTATTTGTGTAGAGAGGAATTAAACTATGATTTTACACACAATAGCAGAAGTTAGAGCAAAAGTTAAAGAATGGAAAAAACAAGGTTTGACGGTTGGGCTTGTACCAACTATGGGAGCATTACATGCTGGACATAAAAGTTTAATTGAAAACTCTGTTCAAAAATGCGATAAAACAGTCGTGTCAGTTTTTGTAAATCCCATTCAGTTTGGGCCCAATGAAGACTTAGATAAATATCCTAGAACTTTAGATGCAGATAATGCTATGTGTGAAGATGTTGGCGTAGATGTAGTTTTTGCTCCGTCTCCTAAGGAAATGTATGGAGAAGGTCATATTATGTCGAATGATTTTTTGACGTATGTGATTCCACCATATTTTTATATTGATAAATTATGTGGCAAATCTCGTGTAGGGCATTTTGATGGAGTTTGTACTGTTGTTAATAAATTGTTTAATATTGTACAACCTGATTTTGCATTTTTTGGTCAAAAAGATGCTCAGCAATTGATTATCATAAGAAAAATGGTAAAAGATTTGAATATTCCTGTTGAAATCATTCCTTGTCCTATCGTTCGTGAAGATTCGGGTCTGGCATTAAGTTCAAGAAACAAATATTTAAATCCTCTAGAAAAAGAACAAGCATTAGCATTGAGCAAAATTTTATTTAATATAAAAGCTTGTTATGACAAAGGTGTAACAGATACGAGAGTTTTATTTGAAACTGCATATGGCTTTTTAACTCCCGCTCATAGTCTTGAATATCTGGATTTTAGAGATGAAAATGATTTGGAAGAAAAAGCGGTTGCTGACGATAATACAAGGGTATTTATTGCAGTGAAAATTGGCAGTGTAAGACTGATTGATAATATTTTATTAGGTGAGAATTAACCAATCTTTACATTCTATTTGACTTTTATTAATGTTTTGTATATTATAGCTTTACAGCCGCAGACAGTTGGTGGGCTGGGGTAGGCAAAAGCCTTATGAGATAACAATCTTCCCCGAATCCTTAAAATGAGCCAACCGAGGTTACATAAAGTCGAAATATATTAGTATCAACTTGTGTAAGATTTTGCGGTGGATTGCCAAAAAATCTTTTTTGGTTTTATAGGTCGATACAAAATAGTAAAGGAAAAAAACATGGCAACAAAAGCTTTCAAATCTGAAAAAATAGATGCTTTAAAAGCAAAAATTGAAAAAGCCCAAGTAGCTATTGTTACTGAGTACAAAGGTTATACTGTAGAAGAAATCACAAATCTAAGACGTGCTTTACAAAAAGATGGTGGTGACTACACAGTTGTAAAAAACACTTTGGCAAAAATTGCTGTTAAAGGTACAGAATACGAAGTTCTTACAGAAAAATTAACTGGCCCAATTGCGTTGGCATTTGGTTACAATGATCCTGTAAGTCCAGCAAAAGCTGTAGCTAAATTTATCAAAGATTCTAAAAAAGGCGTTATTATTGGCGCAGCTTTAGATGGTAAATTATTAACAGAAGCAGAAACAAAAGCATTGGCAGAACTTCCATCAAAAGAAGAACTTTACGCAAAAATGCTTGGTTGTGTCAACTCACCAGCTACTGGTATCGTTGGTTCAATCAATGCTGTTATGGCTTCACTTACAAGAGCTATTGCAGCTGTTAGAGACCAAAAAGCTGCATAGTCAGTTTGGTTGATAACGAAAATTATTTAGTACACAAAACAAAAAAACATAAAGGAGAAAAAAATGAGCGTAGAAGCAATTTTAGAATCAATCGAAAAATTAACATTATTAGAAGCAGCTGAATTAGTAAAAGCTATGGAAGAAAAATTCGGCGTATCTGCAGCAGCTCCTGTAGCTGTAGCAGCAGCTCCTGTAGCAGCAGCAGCTGAAGCAGCTGAAGAAGCTTCAGAAGTTACAGTTGTATTGGCATCTGCTGGTGCTAACAAAATCGCTGTATTGAAAGAAGTTCGTGCTATCACTGGTCTTGGCTTGAAAGAAGCTAAAGATTTAGTTGATGGTGCTCCTCAAGCAGTTAAAGAAGGCGTTAAAAAAGAAGACGCTGAAGCTATGAAAAAACAACTTGAAGCTGCAGGCGCTACAGTTGAATTCAAATAGGAATCAACTTTGCAAGTAGATAAAAAGAGGTCTTTATGACCTCTTTTTTGTTGCAATGTTCTTTAAAATTTGTTATTATAAATATATGGAGATATTTATGAAAAAAGTTTTTTTAATTAGTGTTTTAATATTATCAGGTCTTTCTTCTTTTGCTGTAATTACACGAGAAACACAAGAAATTTATACTCCGATATTTATTTCAAGATTTTATAAATGTATTCCATGTAAAATGGAGCAGACTATTCTTTCCCAAGAGGGTAATCTTAAAATTCAACGTTTTTTGAAGAATTGGCGTGAGCATAAATGTCGCTATGCTGAAATAAGAGTGCAAAATAATGAAAAAACTGAATTTTCATGTACTTTTACAAGAGAGCAAGTCAATACTTTAGTTTCTGTAATGAGACAAGATCCTAATAATGAAGGTGTTGCTAAAACAGAGTGGGATAAATTAATAGAAGACAAAAATACTTGTCAAATAATAGAGTAACAGAATTTTTTGCATTCGCAATATTTACAGTTTTTTTCTATTCTGTTAAATTCTGCTGTTTTAGTAATTGTGTTGCAGATTTTTTCTATTTCAACTTCATATTTCCCTTTTAATTCTTGGGTTAGTTGAATTTTATGATTAATGTTATTTTTTAAGTCAATATATACAAATGTTAGCGAGGTTGCATCTTTTAAGAATTTGTCGGCAGCTAAAAGATAAACCATAGTTTGGTAATCAAATTCTGGGTTTTGTGGAATTGAACCAGTTTTATAATCAAGAATGTAGTAATTGTTTCCATCTTTAACTAAAGCATCTAATCTTCCGCCAATCCAATATTGTCCAATTCTACATGAGAGGTTATATTCAGAATTTATATATTCTTTTTGAAAATATTCATTATTTTTTAAAGAATCCCAAACAGTTTTTTCATCAGAATTCAAGGTGTTTTCGAGTTTTGAAATGTCATCGCCTCGTAGGTAATAATTTGCAAGCGCGTGGATTTTTTTTCCTTTTTCGAAGGGAGTTGATTTTTGAGGTGCAGAGATGTTTTGCACGTATTTCAAGTAATATTTTCTAGGGCATTCAGAAAATGTTTTTAGCATATTAGGCGAAAAGTTATTCATTAATACCTCCTAAAAATTCTGAAAAAATAAGGCTTGGCGTTTGTTCAACAGTTTTACCGAAAGCCGTTGATTTTTTACTTGTGGTTATGAACAATTTGCGTTTGGCTCTAGTGATTGCAACATATAACAAACGCAAATTTTCTGCTAAAAGCTCACTCTTTAACTCATTTTCAGTTTTGGATTTATATTTAGGATTTGTTGCTCTGATTGATTCCATAAAATCTGAAGACTTAAGTTTTATTTCGTTGAAATCTAAAGTCAAATTCTTTTCAGTCATCTCAGGTAAAAATACCAAATCAAATTCATCACCTTTTGATTTGTGAAGCGTCATAATTTGAACTTTTCCTTCTAGGAATTCTCTGTTACTTTCATCTTCTTCCGAGAAGAATTTGAATCCGCTCAAAGTAGGTTTCTTAGCAAGTTCGCCTAATCTTTCAATTATGTATGAAAGATTTTTATTTGAGTTCCCAATTCTTTTTATTAATGTGGAAATTAAGTATACGTTGGATTTTTCTATTTCGCTTGTGAAATGGGATAAGCCAATTTTTACAGCCAATTCTTCTGCACTCAAGTGAGGTAATGATAGCCAGTAGTTTATATCCCAATAGAACTGTCCCAAAGAAGCATCTTCTATTTCGTCACAGTTTATTTCAACAAATGGAAGTTCAAAAGTTCTAATTTTTGTGCCGAGTCTAGGTTTATAAAATCCCATTTCAGCTAAAGTTTCATAATTTTCAGCAATTACATTATTGTCAAAAGGATTTTGAATTATCTTTAATATTGCAAAAATTGTTTTAAATATGGTTTTTTGTTCTAAAGATTCACTTCGTGTTATGCTTTTTAAACCACTATCATTAATAAAACCAAGCCATTGTGCAACTTGATAATTATTTCGTAAAAGTATGCCTACAGTAGCTTTTGGATTTTCGTTGAATGTGTTTTTAATTACTTTCAAAATATAGTTACGTTCTTCCAGTGGTGATTCAAAAACTTTCCCAGTGATAGCATTATTTTGAACTGGATTTTTACCTTCAACGGGTTGCATAAAAATCTCAAAGAATGCATTTTTAGTTTCGGGTTTTTCTCCAGCATATTTTACAAGATTGTTAGCCAAGGTCCATACATCTTTAGTGCAACGCTGAGAACAGTTCATACTGACATCATTGCTTTCTGAAATGAATTTTCTAAAGCCTTCAACGTCAGCATTTGAAAATGTCGTTGTGATTGCTTGGTTGATATCGCCACAGCGGATTAAATTTTTGTGTTTACCGCTTAAAAGCCCGATTAATTCTTGTTGAATTGCAGATGAGTCTTGCGCTTCATCTTCAATAATATATTCACAAATATCTTGATAATGGTTAAGTATATCGCTGTTTTCTCGCAATAATTTAACTGATGAGATAAGCATATCATCATAATCAATTAAATTTTGGGAACTTAAATATTGTTGATATTCAGTAAAAAATAAAGCAAATTTTTTAAGTTTTACATCGCTTGAATTTGTTAAATTCCCTTCACCTAACTTGAAGACTGAAATTGCTCTGTCAAATTCTTCAGACTCTCTTACTTTAAGTTTCATTTTGTTTGAAATTTCTCGAATAATTCTAGACCTTTGTGTGTCATCGCAAATTTCAAAATTTGAATCTAAACCTAATCTTTCGAAATTGCCGTTTTCTTTCAATATTCGAAGAGCCAATCCGTGTATTGTGCTTATATTTGGGAGTTTGTTGGAATTTTGGCGAACATTTTTAATTCGTTCTCTAAAATTTCTTGCAGCGGATTCCATATATGTGAGTACAAAAATATTTTCTGGATTAATATCTTTTTCAAGAAGTTTTAAAATAAGCGCAAGAAGAATTGTTGTTTTGCCAGCGCCAGGAACTGCAGAAATTGCCATTTTGCCCGTGTTATATTCTAAAACTGGTGCTTGATCAGGACGTGGAGTAATAGGGCGAGAGTTTAGAATAGTGTTTTTTTCGACTTCAAAGTTGATATATTTTTCAATCCCACCAAAGTTTTCAACGCCATTACTATCAAAAAGACTTGAAAAAGCAAACACTTTTTCACCAGCACAAAGAGTTAGCTTTCTTAAAATTCGAGCTGTTTTATCTTTACTTAAAGCTAAATTGTCTTCAATAGTATAAGTATCTTTTTCCCAGCCTTTTTGGAAAACCCAAGCGTTGTACAATGGGCCAGTATCACTTTTTATCCATTCATCACTGGATATATCAAGCCAAATTTGATATTTTGTTCTGATTTGATTGTCGATTATTTTTTGTGGTGTTGAAATGACAATATCGTTTTCTTTGATTTCTAATGTTGTATAAGGATTTTCTGCAATGATGGAATTTTCTATTTGGGTTATAATTTCCACTTTTCGTTTTTCAAATTCTTTACCAAAAATATTTTCAAATTCTCTTAATTGTTTGATAAAGAAGTTGAATTTATTTATTTCGTCAGGTTTTACGTGTATAAATTCGATTATTTCATTATAAATTTCACAAACCTGTTCTGAAAGTTTTGTATCTGAATTTGTAAGCGCCGCTATTAGGTTTAGAAAATTTGTATATTTTGTGTTAAATTCGTCATTTTGAAATTTATATTCGATAAGAATTTTGCTTTTCTCAAAAGCTTCTAAAATTTCTCGGCAATATTTAGTAGGTATACCAAGAAATTCAGATAAGATAACTCTTATATCAAATTCAGTGAGTGTATTTTTTAATTCAGTGTTTAGTTTCAAAATAGTCAATACGGCTTGAACAATTCTGTTTTGAATCAGTTTTTCGCTTCCAGAAATAAAAACCAAATTATGATTGAGGTTCTCATGAAGGGAGAATTTTAGCATGTCATCAATTACAGGGGTAATAATTGTAATATCACTAGGTTTTACATTCTGTTTTTGAAGATTTTCAATTTCTTTAATCGCTAAGTCAATCATTAATGAACGTTTAGAAGGTGATTTAACTGTAAAATATTTTAGCTTATCCGCTTTATCTTCTATTACGTTATTTAATAATAATTGTGCATCTTCTTGTAATTTTGTTTCGGGTTTTATATCTTGAGCTTTCTGTTTGAAAAGTTGTTCAAAAGCCCAAACGGTATTTTTATCAGCACTTAAATAACCAGTTCTACTACCGCCTTGTTTGTCAAAGGCAATAAAAACATCTTTCAGTTGAGGTGCTAAATAGGTCACAAAATCAAAACATACAGGTGTAATTTCATCACCGTCATCTAAGATTAAATACTCAATGTTTGCAAAGTAGTTTGTATTTTTACAAATAAAATTAAACACAAGAGTTTGTCTTAAATAGTCAAAATCTCTGTAGATGAGTGTTCTTTTAAGTAATAGTTTAAGTGCTTTTTGTGCATCATCAGCAAACGATTCGCCAAGAATTTTTGATCGTTCTTCTACTTCTTGATCTGATAAATTGTTTTGAACAATTAAAGAATATCTTCTAAATAATTGGTGCAATAACGATTGCTTTGAGTTATAACCTTTAAATGGAATTTCTTTTAATATGTCTTTTAAAATAAATTGCGAAATTTCAAGACCTGCAAGGTTTGGTAAAATAGCTGGATTATCATAAGTATTTCTATTTTCTAAAAAGGCCCAGTTGTCAGAAATTGTGTTATAAACAAGCCCGAAAAATGAATAGACTTGAAGTTTCTCAAGAGAGTCGCTCGTTAATTTTTCAAGAGTTTTGTTAATAAATTGATTTTTAAGGTTTGAATTTGCTACAAGTACCAAGATTTTAGATGCAGGGATACCAGAATTTAGTAGTTCTGCATATTTATCAATTAGTATATTTGTCTTATCAGAACTAACATTTCCGTTTATTAGCAAAATCAATACCCCCTATGGTGTATTTTAGCATAAAAATTTTGCCAAAAAGTAATTTCTATATACTATTGCATTTTGTTTTTAGTTATTCTATTATTAAAAGTATAGTAAATGGATATATAAAGTAAATAATTGGAGGCAAAATGATGCAAGAATTACAAGAACAAATCGGATTTTCAGCTGGTCAAATCTATAACTATTTAAACAGCAACGGTGAATCAACTTTTTCTAAAATGAAAAAAGAATTAGATCTTAAAGGAAACTTCGCTGACTTAGGTCTTGGCTGGTTAGCTAGAGAAGACAAAGTTGAAATTTCTAAAAAAGGTGCTTCAGTTTCTGTAAGACTTAAATAGTTTTAGAAATTAAATTATATACAAAAAAGAGCTTCCCAAGGGAGCTCTTTTTTGTGTGAAATATGCTGCAAAATGCGAATGTTACAAAATGTAAAGATGAATTGTAATTAGCCTGAAAACCAGTGATAATGCCTCTATGCTATGCTATGCTATGCTATGCGACTAGGTGTGTCAATTGTTCTGCATAAAAATTGTTTATAAAAGTACGGGGATACTTTAATAGGGATTTATTTATGGCAGTTGTAGCAAAATTGGCTAACTATGCCAGTACTTATGCTGGCAAATTTACAAATGTGATTTCTCAAGGCGTTAGACGAGCAAGCATTAAAACGCAATTGTTATTTAGAAAAACACCACTTGTAAGTAGTATAAGAAATGGTGTAAAAACTGCAAAAAGAGCAGTAAAAGTAAAAATGGAAAGCTTGTCAGAAAGTTCTGGTAATTTAGTTACATCATTTAAATCTCGATTTCAGTCTAAGGGTGCAAAAGCTTATAAAAATCTTAAAAATGACTCAGAATTTATGGAAACTTGGAATAAGTATTTAACTAAACGAGAAGCCGATTTAGGGAAAATGAATATTGATGATTTGCCTCCGGCTAAAGCTTATCAAGTAATGATTGAAAATGGCGGAGTGGGCCCAACAAAAATGGCACAAATTGTTTCAAGTAATGAAAAAATTATGTCACAAATTTCAGATCCGGATTTAGTAAAAGCAATTAGAGCAACAAGAAGTAATTGTTCATTTTCAAGAACTTTTGAAGATGCTCAGAAGGTTCTTGATGATGCATTTCCAAATCAAGGTTTTACTTTATTAAAAGAACTTAGTGCAGGAAGTGTTGGCGCAACATATCTAGTAAAAAGACCAAACGGTTCTACTGCTGTATTGAAAATGCTTAAAAAAGGTGTTGATAAAGAACAGCTTCAGTTAGAAGAAAAAATATGTAACAGGTTAATTAAAGAATTTGGTGATTCTTCTGATGAAATAGTACAGTTGCAAAAGACAATGAAAAATTATTACAAAGATTGGGCTGAAGAATTAAATTTTGCGACAGAATATGCAAATAATAAATTGCTTGCGACTGGAGCAAAAAGGTTTAAAGTTGCTGATATTACAAATCTTTCTGCAGATGGCAGAGTATTGATTATGGATAAAGCTAATGGTATTCAGATGAATAAATTGATTGAGATAATGAAATCATACAAAGCAGATCCAGCTAATTTTGCAACTAAATATGCAAAAGAAATTTCAGCAAATCCGTGGTTGGCAAATCCAGAAAAAGTGGCTAAAGATTTGCCAAAGACTCTATTGAGGACATTTGATGAGCAATTTATGTTTGCTAAAAAAGGTGGCAAAAGTATAATGCACGGTGATCCTCATACCGGCAATTTCTTTATTACAGCTGATAAAAAAGGGCGTTTAATTCCTGAATTCATTGATACTGGGAACTGTGTTACAAGAACAAGTGCTCAGATTAAAGATGATATAAATTTTTTTACAAATTATTTTGTTGGGAATTCACAAGGTGTAGCAAATTATTTTGTAAAACAATGTGGGTATACTGGTGCTAATAAAGCTGAACTCACAAAGGCAATTGCTGACGATATACAAAAGACAATTTTTCATGGTGGACAAAATATTACACAATTTGGAACTGTTCAGGAAAATATTCAAGTTATACTTGAAAAACATGGGCTTAAATTGTCGACCGAAAATGCTACTGCAATGAAAGCACAAATGCAATTTTTTACAGCAATTGGTGAAGCTGGTTCACTTACTGGGCGTTCATCAATTGATATGTCTGTACTGTTAAAAGATATTCCTCGAGCTACTTGGGATATGGCAAGAACGGGTACTAACCCTTGGGGAGCTATTAAAGATGCAGTCAAATATGCGTTTAACAACGTTAATTCTACGGTAGGAAATGCTTATCAATTTGCACTTAAAGATGTTGATAGAGTTGTTTCATCAACCGGACATATTTCAACAATAGTTTAGGAGTGATTAAATATATGAAAATATTAGACTTTTATAATAACTTTAAAATAAATAAGACGGTGAAAAATAAGTTTTGTAGAACTCAAGATACCATTTCTGATCATATTGATCAAAGGCTTGCTGAACTTCCGAGAGTTACTATTCCACTTTTTAATAAAAGGAATGTGTATAAGCAAGAGTGTATAAATGCTTTAACTTGTGAAATGCCATTTGAAAGAGTTTTTGTTGTAGAGTCAAAAACGGACGCTTTGTTAGCCAAATTAGATGGTGGAGTAAACACTTGTACAATCCCAAGAAAATTTTTAAAAGGCCAAAATGTTGCAATTTTACACGGGCATCCAAAATCGCCAAATGGTTTAACGAGTCCTATAAGCTTACAAGACTTTATTGTTTTAAATTCAGAAGGAGTTTCGGAAATTGTTGTGTATAATTCCAGTGGAGGTCAATCGCTCTTAAAAAAAACTAATAAGTTTAAAACCCTATCAGGAAAAGGGATAGAAGAATTAAAATCTAATTTTATTAAGCATCTATATAAATATGCTGACGACGAAACAAAAGTAAGATTGGATAACTTGTTTGAATATGTCCATAAAAAGAAAGATAGTGACTTGATAAAACAGGAAATTGTGGATATTTTAACAGAACTACAAACTAAAGAATGTGGAATAATTGCAACAGATGATTTTTGGCGTATTAATGCTACAAAATACGGCCTAGAATACATTCCTTTTCGTTGTTAATTTTACTTCTCTCAAATGGCGCACTACGCAAAATCCTTGCTACTCGCTCGCTATTAACGGGTCTACGTTAATCTTACACCCTCGCATTAAACGGCACTACTAACAATCACAACGAAAACTCAACGTTTTTGTTGATGCACGTTCAACTCTTGCTTATGCTTGTGCCCTTGTTCTGGCTGTTTGGATTATTGCTTCACGCCTTCAAGTCGTTCGCAAATTTTGCTAATGCAAAATAGAAGCTCACTATTTCGGCGTTACTTCGTGCTGGGTTCGGACTTTGTCCTCACACGGCGCACTACGCAAAATCCTTGTTACTCGCTCGCTATTAACGGGTCTACGTCAACCAGCTTGTCCTGTTGCCCATAGACCAACTCGTTGACTTCGCCCTCGGCTTGCTCAAAAAAAAGACCTCTTTAGAAAAGAAGCCCTGGAATTTTGTTTATTCCTCGTGTAAAAGGTTAGTAGGTAGTGTGTATAAAATTCTTGTGTTATATATTTCTTATATATTAATAAAATAAAATGAATATACCAAATTGCAAGAAAATAAAATTTTGTAACATAACTTCATTTTAGGTTTATGTTATAATAAGTCTCGAAAGGGAAATGTTTATGAAAATTGCTATATATCCTGGTAGTTTTGATCCGATTACAAAAGGTCATTTGGATGTTTTGGAGACTAGTGCTAGAATTTTTGACAAAGTTATTATTGCAGTTGCTAGAAATTCAGAAAAAAATGGATTTTTGTCCATTGAAGAACGAGTAAACCTTATCAAAGAAAGTGCTAAACATTTGCCAAATGTTGAAGTGGATAGTTTTGAGGGGTTGACCATTGAATATGCCAAAAAACGTGATGCCCAGATTTTGATTCGTGGTTTGCGTGCTGTTTCCGATTTTGAGTATGAGATGCAGCTATCTCAGACAAATAGTGTTTTGGCGAATGAAATACAAACTGTATTTTTGATTACAAAGCCCGAAAATAGTTTTATTTCATCTAGTACAGTTCGAGAAATTTTACTTAACAAAGGTGATATTTCTAAGTTTGTGCCAAGTCCTGTTTATGAATATTTAACTAATTGCAAATAATGTTAAAATATGTATTGATAACTTACTTAATTATTTGACATAGATGTCATGTCGGGTTAGAATTCATGGTATAAAGAAAGGCATGTGGGGATTATGCAACAAAACGGAGTATACGATTTACTTAAAATGTTAGAAATTTCTTTGGAAGAAGGTTTTCCAATTATTCCAAGAAAATATACTATTGTAAAAACAAGAGAAATTGAAACATTAATTGACAGAATTTATGCATCTCTTCCTGTAGAAGTTCAAGAAGCAAGAGCGTTTCTACGTAGAAGAGAAGAACTTCAAATTGAAGCTCAACAAAAAGCTGAAAAAATCATTTCTGATGCGCAAAAAGAAGCTGATAGAAAATTGTCAGAAGCAGATTTTATTAAAGCATTAGAGAGAGAAGGCAACAGAATAAGAGCTCAAGTTCAAGAAGAATGCGAAGAAATTAAACGCAAAGCTTTTGAAGAAGCTGAAAGTGTTCGTCATCAAGCTAGAGAAGAAGCGATGAAAACACGTGAAGGCGCTGAGTTATACGTTGAACAAGTATTGACAAACTTAGAAGGTAATTTAACTCAACTTCAACAAGTGGTTAAGAATGGCCAAGTTTATATGGAAAAATTAAGAACAGACTCATTGGGTGCTTATGATACCCCTTCATCAAGAGTTTCATTCTAAAAAATATAATTAGTTTTTAAAAACCGGCAAAGGCCGGTTTTTTTATGTCTGAATTGTTACAATTTATTTGCATTTTATTTATGTTTGTTGTACTATGGTACCATAAGCCGATAAAATAGAATGTGAAGTCATCACATTCTATTTTAAATAGGACAAAATGTAATAAGTAAAAGGAAATAAAAAATGGGTATCAAAGGAAAAAATGACAGAATGGTAGTTCTAGCATGTGAAGATTGCAAAGAAAGAAACTACACAACAGTTAAAAACAAAAAAAATATTAAAGAACGTTTAGAGTTGAGCAAATATTGTCCAACTTGCAAAAAACACACTAATCACAAAGAAACAAAATAGGTGTGAACGTATAAACGGAGATTTCTCCGTTGTGCGTCCTTAGTTCAGTTGGTAGAACGTCGGTCTCCAAAACCGGATGTCGAGGGTTCGAGTCCTTCAGGGCGCGATTTATTTAAAAGGAAACAAAAATGGATAAGTTTATTAATTCAGTAAAAACATATTTTAGAGGCGTAAGATCTGAATGGGGCAAAATTAGTTGGCCTGAGAGAAAACAGGTCATTACCGAAACTATTTTTGTTGTAGTTATTGTTTTTGTTTTTACTGTTGCAATTTATTTAATGGATATTATCTTTAAAGGCCTATTTGGCTTAATAAAATAAAGGTGGCTTATGACTAAAAGAGAAAAAACAATGGAAGAACAGCTAAACGAAGATTTGCAAGCAGAAAAAGAAGCTGCTGCAGCTCAAGAAGAAGCTGAAAATGAACAAAAACAAGCTAAGAAAAACCAAAAACGCTGGTATATTGTTCACACTTATTCTGGACACGAAAACAAGGTAAAAGTTAATCTTGAAAAACGTATTGAATATATGAATATGGGTGAAAAAATCTTCAGAGTAGAAGTTCCTCAAAAGACTGTTACTCAAATGAAAGCTGGTAAAAAACAAGAACGTGAAGAAAAAATCTTCCCTGGCTATGTTTTAGTTGAAATGATTATGGATGAAGATAGCTGGTATGTTGTAAGACACACAGCAGGTGTTACAAAATTTGTAGGCTCTGCTAAAAAACCTATCCCAGCTCGTGATAGCGAAATCAAGAAAATTATTCACAGATCGACTTCACAAACTGAAAAAATTGAACTTGACGTTAAAGCAGGCGATAAAGTTAGAATTATTTCAGGTCCATTCTCAGACTTCGTGGCTGATATTATTGAAGTATACCCTGATAAATCTAAACTTCGTGCTAATGTTTCAATCTTTGGACGTGAAACTCCAGTTGAACTTGAATATAAACAAATTAACAAATTATAATCAAAGTCCCTTATAGGGCAAAGTAGTACAAATAATGTGGAAGGGACGCCCCCGTTTGAACCACAAAAGGAGAAAAAAATGGCAAAAAAAGTAGTAGGAAAAATTAAGCTTCAAATCGAAGCTGGTAAAGCAAATCCATCACCTCCAGTTGGTCCTGCTTTGGGTCAACATGGTGTGAACATCATGGATTTCTGTAAGCAATTCAACGCTAAAACAGAATCTCAAGCTGGTTACATTATTCCTGTAGTTATCGATGTTTATGAAGACAGAAGCTTCACATTCGTAACTAAATCACCTCCAGCTCCTGTTTTAATCAAGAAAGCTCTTAACATTTCTAAAGGTTCAGCAGTTCCAAACAAAAACAAAGTTGCTGAAATCACAAGAGAACAACTTGAAGAAATTGCAAAAATAAAAATGAATGACTTAAACGCAACAACTATGGACGCTGCAGTAGAAATGATTAAAGGTTCATGCAGAGCTATGGGCGTAACAGTTAAAGAAGGCTAGTAAATGGAAGGACGTTAAGTCCGCTAACACCATGAAAGGAAATTAAAATAATGAGTAAATTAACTAAAAAACAAAAGAAAATGCAAGAAATGCTAGAAGGGTTCGTACAACCGTCTTCAGCAGTTGATGCAGTTAAAAAATTACAAGAAATTTCTAAAGAAGTTTCTAAATTCAACGAAACAGTTGAATGCCATATGAGATTAGGTATTGACGTAAGACAAGCTGACCAACAAATCAGATCAACAGTTGTATTACCTGCTGGTTTGGGTAAAGAAGTTAAAGTTTGCGTTATTGCAAAAGGTGCTAAAGCTACTGAAGCAAAAGAAGCAGGTGCTGATTTTGCTGGTGCAGAAGAAATTATCGAAAAAATCGAAGGCGGTTGGTTCGAATTTGATACACTTATTGCAACACCTGATTGTATGGGTATGTTAGGTAAATTAGGTCGTGTTTTAGGTCCAAAAGGCTTGATGCCAAACCCTAAAACAGGTACTGTAACAATGGACGTTGCTTCAGCTGTTAAAGAAGCTAAAGCAGGTAAAGTTGAATACAGAGCTGACAAACAAGGTATGATTCACTGCCCTATCGGTAAAATCCAATTTACTGAAGAAGATTTGATTAAAAACTATGCAACTTTAGCAGATGCAGTATTGAGATCAAAACCATCAGCAGCAAAAGGTACATTTGTTAAATCAGTTTACCTATCAACTACAATGGGTCCTGGTATTAAAATCGACCCTAAAGCATTCGCTGCAGAAGTTAAAGAACTTTTATAAGTTTTTGACAAATATTAAAAAAGAGGTTCGTAAGAACCTCTTTTTTTTTGATGTGTCTTATAGTATAATATTGCTATGGAAAAAGGTTTATTTATTACATTTGAGGGTGCTGACGGTTGTGGTAAAACTACGCAATTAAAATTGTTAGCGGAATACCTTACAAATAAAGGATTGGAAGTAGTTATCACTCGTGAACCTGGAGCAAAGGGCTTGGGTGAAAAAGTCAGAGAAATTTTACTTAATTATGATGGTGAAGTTTCTGATAGATGTGAATCATTCTTGTTTTTAGCAGATAGAGCTCAGCATATTGATATGATTATCAATCCGGCAATTGCTCAAGGTAAGATTGTACTTTGTGACAGACACACTGATAGTTCAGTAGCTTATCAAGGTTATGGTCGTGGACTTTCTATTGATAGAATTAATATGCTAAATAACTTGGCTGTGAATGGTCGTTATCCAGATATGACACTTGTTTTTGATATAGATGTAGAAACTTCTATGAAGCGTGTTGGTGACGAAAAAGACCGTATGGAATCAGCTGGTATGGAATTTTTCAATAGAGTTAGAGATGGTTATTTAGAAATTGCAAAACAAGAACCTAACAGAGTCAAAGTTCTTGATGCTAGAAAATCTATTGATGAAATCAATAAAGATGTTATTGAATTAATTGAGGAGCTTTTGTAACGTCGATTACATTTAAACCTCTAAATTCAAAAAGTTTCTTAATATTTTCAGGATTTTTTGCGTTTTCTTTTGCCAAAAGTGCGCCAACAATAGCCTCTAATTGCGACATTGGCATCATGTTGTTTGGTAATTCTTCGAAACCATATTCAAGTTTTAAAGTCTGCTGTAAAAATTTGCAATCAGCTGGTGAACGCTCTTTGTAGCAAGAATTTAAGTGCATGCTTTGGCGTGTCAAGTAAAGCTCAAAACGGTTGATTTCGATGCCTTTTTCGTTCAATTCTTTGAAAAAATCAGATCCTCGTGTAGCATAGCGTTGAGTCCAATTTTCTCTATTTGGCATATGTTCATTTGTTGCAACCATTTGGTAAGGTTTAGAAAGGATTCTCCATTTGCCGTCAAGCATTGTTCTATCCCAGGGTAATGAAACGCACATTTTAGAAAATTTTAAATTTGAATAATTTTCAAAAAAGAAAATGATGTCGTTCATTTTGTATAATTTGTCTACTAAAATTATGTTATTATCTTCATCAAGTACTGCTACTCCTGAATCCAATGATGAACCAGATGATAATGATAATCCTATATAATAATTCATTTTAACTCCTATGGTATAAGTTGAGTCATAATAAGCGGTTCGCTGTCTGTAACTACAACGGTATGTTCAAAGTGTGCAGAAGGTTTGTTGTCTGCAGTGCTTACTGTCCATTGATCTGCGGCAACTACAACTTCATCACAACCTAAATTTAACATTGGTTCTATTGCAATAGCATAACCTTGTTTTAAAGGTGTTTTGTCTCCAACACTATAGTTAAATAAGAATGGATCTTCGTGCATATTTCTACCAACGCCGTGACCGCCATACTGACGAACAATACCGTATTTTTCTCTATTTGCAACCATTTCAATAGCAGTTGAAATGTCATCTAAAACATTGCCTTCACGCATTTTATCAATACCTGCAAACAAAGATTCCTCGGTGACTGCTAATAATCTTTGAACTTCTGGTGCAATTTTGCCAACGGGATATGTCCAAGCGCTATCACCAACAAGTCCCATATATGTTGCACCAACGTCAACGCTAATGATATCACCTTCTTTTAAAATTCGGCTTTCAGAAGGGATTCCGTGGACAACTTCTTCATTAATCGAAGCACAAATACAACTAGGAAATCCTTGATATCCTAAAAATGTAGGTATTGCACGATTTTCTTTGATAATTTGCATTGCAATATTATCAAGTTCTTTTGTTGAAATCCCAGGTTCAATAACTTCTTTCATTTTTTGATGAACCAAAGCCACAATGTGACCTGCGTGACGCATTTTTTTGATTTCATCTCTGCTTTTTTTGTTAATCATTTATTACCTTTAATAATCTTTCCCAAACTTCAGCAATGCTGCCGTTTGCATCAAGTGTTTTTAAAGCACCTTTAGTTTTATAATATTCTACAAGTGGAGCAGTTTCTCTAAAATATGTTTGGAAACGTGCTTCTGCTGTTTCTTCGTTATCGTCTTTGCGTTGAATCAAGTCAACACCGCATTTGTCGCATTTGTTTTCAGTTTTTGGCGGGTGATATTTTAGGTTATAAATTTCTCCACAAACAGGGCAAGACCTGCGATTTACAATCCTGCTGATTAATACATCGTGATCTAAATCAAAATAAATTGCCATAAATTTTGATTCTTCTTTATCAATTGAAGCATTAATTTTTTCTAGCATATCAGCTTGTTCAACACTTCTTGGGTAACCGTCTAGAATATAACCATTTTCGCAATCTTTTTGAGCTAATCTGTTACCGATTATTTTAGCAACCAAATCAACAGGAACTAAATTACCTTTATCAATGAATGATTTTGCTATAATTCCGTCAGGTGTTTCATTTTTGATTTCTGCTCTTAATAAAGATCCTGTATCAATATGGGGGAAACCTAAATGTTGAGCTAATTTGCTTGTTTGTGTTCCTTTACCGCAAGCCGGTGGCCCAAGGAATATAAATTCTTTTTTCATTATTTGCCTCTCTATCTCAAAAATTAAAGGCTTTTGTAAAGCCTTTAATTTTTTATGTATCAATGTTAGTTGCGTAAACCGCGTTGGATTCAATAAAATCTCTACGGGGTTCTACTTTATCACCCATTAATATGTCAAACAATTGGTCGCACAACATAGCATCTTCGATATTTACTTTTAATAATGTTCTTGTCGCAGGATCCATTGTTGTTTCCCATAATTGTTGTGGCATCATTTCACCTAAACCTTTGAAACGTTGGATAGTTAAGCCTTTTTGACCTCTATCATCAATTAGTTTTTGAAGTTTTTCGAATGATGTGATTTCATATTGCTCAGTATCAGTTTCTAAAAGCAAGCTTTGTTCTTCTTCAATTAAGAAATCTCTGATTACTGGATAAGCGTTTTTCAAGCGTTTGTATTCTGAACTTTTAATGATATTTTGTGCGATTACTACGTGTTCTTCTTCATTTAAATTCAATTGGATTGAATATTTTGCGTTTTCTGGATTGTATTTTAATGAACATACGTAGTTTTCAGCTTCTTTGATATTGTAGTTTTGAGCGTGATCTTTTAAGTAGTGATTTAAGTATTCAATTACTTCGTTCATTCTGTCTTGATTATCAAAATCTTCAACAGTAATATTCGAACGAACTAAACCACGCAATGCAACCGCTGGATATAAGTTCAAAATAGGGTTGTTGTATGAATTGTAGAATGCTGACATGTTTTTAATAAGTTCTAACAATTCGTCGCCTGTTTTAACTTTAGATTTTGTTTTATCAGAAAGTGATAAGTTTTTGATACCTCTTTCTTTTAACATTTTGTCTAATGCGTGTTCATTAAACAAGTATTCTGAAGTTTTACCTGTTGTAATTTTATACAAAGGTGGTTGAGCGATATAAACATATCCGTTTTCGATTAACGGTCTTGCATAGCGGAAGAAGAATGTTAACATTAATGTTCTGATGTGAGCACCGTCAACGTCAGCATCTGTCATGATGATGATTTTGTGATAACGAAGTTTTTCTAAATTAACTTCTTCTTCGTTTTTGCTTATGTTTATACCAAAAGCTTGAACCATAGATTGAATCTCATTGTTTCCATAAATTCTATCTAGTCTTGCTTTTTCAACGTTAAGAATTTTACCTCTTAATGGCAAGATTGCTTGGAACATTCTGTTTCTGCCTTGTTTTGCAGAACCACCCGCAGAATCACCCTCAACGATAAAGATTTCGCATTTTTCAGGCTCTCTATTAGAACAGTCAGCAAGTTTACCAGGTAGTGTAGAGTTTTCCAAAACTGTTTTTCTTCTTGTTAATTCTCTTGCTTTTCTTGCTGCTTCTCTTGCACGCTGTGCTTGAAGTGTTTTTTCTAAAATTGTTTTTGCAATTTTAGGGTTGAATTCAAGCCATTCTTGAAGCTTATCTCTTACTGCGTCTTGAACCGCACCCATAGCTTCTTGAGAACCTAATTTTTCTTTTGTTTGACCTTCAAATTCAGGGTTTGGAAGTTTAACAGAAACAATTGCTGTTAAACCTTCACGAACGTCTTCACCTGAAAGATTTTGATCTGAATCTTTTAATATATTATTTTTTCTAGCGTAATCATTTAAGACACGAGTAATAGAGTTTCTAAAACCTGTCAAGTGAGTACCGCCTGAATGTGTGTTGATGTTGTTTGCAAAAGATAAAACGCTTTCGTTATATGCATCTGTATATTGCATAGCCACTTCAACCTGCATATTGTCAACCAATTTGTCAATATAAATCGGTTTTTCGTGAAGAACTGTTCTGTTCTTGTTCATAAATTCAACATAACTTCCGATACCGCCTGCATAGTGGAAAGTTTCTTCTTTATTTGCACGAATATCTTTGAAAATAATTTTTAAGCCTTTATTCAAAAATGCCATTTCGCGAAGTCTGTTTGCAATTACATCTCTATCTATTTCAGTTGTTTCCGTGAAGATTTCAGGGTCAGCCCAAAATGTAGTCTTTGTACCAGTTTTATCTGTAGGTTCACCTTTTTCAACTGGAGTAAGAGGTTCACCTCTCATATATTCTTGACGCCATACAAAGCCTTGTCTTGAAACTTCGACTTTGTATTTTTCAGAAAGTGCGTTAACAACTGAAGCCCCAACGCCGTGAAGACCGCCAGATACTTTATAACCACCGTCACCAAATTTACCACCAGCGTGAAGCACAGTGTGTACAATTTCTAATGCGGATTTCCCAGTTTCAGGTTTAATATCAACAGGAATACCACGTCCGTTATCTTCTACAGTTACACTGTTATCAGGGTTTACAGATACTATAATATCTGTACAGAATCCAGCTAATGATTCGTCGATGGAATTGTCAACAATCTCATATATACAGTGGTGTAAACCGCGCTGTGATGTTGAACCGATATACATACCAGGTCTCATACGTACAGCTTCTAAACCTTCTAAAACACGAATATTACTTGCGCCGTAATCAGCGGATGTTTTAGTTTCTATTTGTTCACTAATTTGAGTTTGCTCTACTTCTTTTAAAGCTTCTAATCCCTTATCATTAATCATGTCTTGTGTGCTCTCAGCCATGCTTTCCCCCTAATTGTCTGTAAATATAGTTATATCATACCATAAACACAGCGTTTTTACCAAAATCTTTACTGTATGTAACGAAGTTAAAAATATTATGTAGTTATATGATTATTATTGTTTTGCAACAATTTTTTGATTAATCATTTCGGTTAATATATTCTTAGCAGAAATCAATTGAATATCGTTTTGTTTTTTAAGGTCGTCTAGTGTCAATTGCACTTCTATATCTGGAGCAATCCCTTTCTTATTTATATCGGTACCGTTTGGAGTAAGGTATTTTGCTATTGTTAGGTTTAGTCCAGTTTCGTTAGGTAGAGGGATGATTTTTTGAACCATACCTTTACCAAAGGTTTGTGCCCCTAAAAGTTTAGCTTTTTTGTGATCTTTTAATGCTCCAGAAAGGATTTCACTAGCACTAGCACTTGCACCGTCGACTAATACGATTGTTGGTTTGTCTATATTATAATCAGCATTTTGTGCAAAAATATCGTATTTATAACCGTTTCTGCCTACTATGCTTACGATATTACCCTCAGAAATAAACAAATTAGCAATGAAAATTGCATTAGGTAAAAGACCTCCTGTGTTACCTCTTAAATCAAGAATTAAACCTTCAGTTTTTTTTGTTTTTTCTAAAGCTTCTAAAAATTCATTCGGAGTTGTTGAACCGATAAAAGTGCTTATCTGAATATACCCAATGTTTTTATCAACAGAGCTTTTTACAGTTTTAATTTTTATTTCTTTACGAATAATTTTTTTAGTAAATTTGTCTTTTCCTCGCAAAATAGTTAATTCAACGAACGAATTTTCAGGACCTCTAACCAAATTTGCAACATCTGCTAATTGAAGTCCGTTTACATCTTTTCCGTCGATGTTAATAATAAGATCTCCGTTTTGTAAATTAGCGAATTGTGCTGGTGTACCTTCTATTACATTAATTATTTGAATTTTCCCTGATATTGTTGCGATATTCACACCGATACCTGTTATTTTAGAGTTTATTGATGTGTTTTGTTCTGCATATTCTTTTTTATCCATGTATCGAGAATATGGATCGTTTAAACTTTCTAACATTGATTGAATGGCAACACGAGCATCTTCATCAGTTTTAATTTTGCCTCTGTAGTGGTCTTTCCAACGATACCAAACTTGATTGTTTAAGCTAGGGTCGAAGTAATTTTCTCTAATGGTTTGCCAAACATTTTCAAAAAGCCTTTGAGATGAAACGTGATCATGATTAATCATTTCATTATTTTGATTTTGATTAAAAAGTAATGGATTCGTATTCAAAAAAAAGCCATTTAAGGCGAATAATCCAATTATCAAAATAAAGAATATGATTACCTGTTTCTTTTGCATATCAATATTTAACACCAAGAAATTTTTATAATCAATATACTTTTTTAGTAACCCGATTATTTAGGTATTAAAGATTATCAAATCCTGGTGATGTCGCAGGTAAATTCTCATAACCTTTATTTTGGTGAACAGTTTTCTTGATATATTTGCTTGTATAGTTGCCCTTTTCGAAAAGTTTTTTAAGGGTGTCTTCTCGAACAACAAGTGGGTGTAAAGTTTCTTCACTTTCAGGAAACTCTTTCAGTATTTCACACCAGACTGCAGCTTCCATTGTCCAAGCATAGGTTTCTTCTGCAAGAGAATTATATTCATCTTGGTGTAGAGCTTCGTGAGATAAAAGTGCTGCTAAAGCGCCTGGAGGAGCATCTTTATGTCTTGGATTTATGAAAATAAAAAGTCGTTTACCTTTTTTCCAGCCTAAAGCATCAAAAGATTCATAGGACTTATTAATCTCGCCGAGGTTTTTAAATTCAATTTTTACAGGTTTTTCTGTTAAATTATTACCTAGTATTGCAAGTCTTGAAAAATTCCCGCTAGTGTTTTTTAGCATATCAAGTGCTACGTAAAACACTTCTTCTTTGCCAACCACTTTATACTGAGGTGTTATTTCATCTACATATTCTCTAGTGTATTTTTCTGGATAATTTGCAGGTACAACCCCTTCTTCTTTTTTTGCAGCAAAAGCTGAAGATGAAAGTAATCCAAGAGCTAATACAATTAATAATATCTTTTTCTTCATAAATTCTATCCCTAATTTATAATATATTAAATATTATACTTATATATTTTATTAAGGCAAATTGTTAAAAATATCACAAATCCTGAAAAAGTAAAATTGGATTAATAAGTAACAAAAAACAGACCTTTAAGGTCTGTTTTTTGTTATTGTTTTCTATTGAGAGCTGCAAGTTCTTTGTATAAAAGTTTATATTCGGTTGAATTATCAATACTTTCAGCTTCGGATATGTATTCTAGTGCAGTTTTGATATCGTCTTTAGCTTTATAGATTTTACTCATTTCTGCGTAATACAATGGATTAGATGCATCATATGTGATTGCACGTTTCATACATTCTATTGCTTCTTCAAAGTCCTCTTCATTAAATCTTACTAATGCTAAATAGTAATATCCTTCAGAACAATTCATGTCTAAGGCTAATGCTTCTTGTGCAAATTCTTTGGTTTTATCCCAATCACCTTTTAAATATGCGATTTTTGCGCCTAAAATGTAGCCATAAATATAATTAGAATTTAATTCGATGGTCTTTTGTGCAAGTTCTAGAGCTTTTTCAAATTCCTTTTCTTTAATATATACGTCAGCTAAATCGCTGATACAATTTAAGTTTTGTGGATTTTTTTCTAAAACTTGAGATAATACTTTTTCAGCTTTTTCGAACATATCAAGTAAGTTATATGTTTTGCCCAAAGATGTTAATGTGAAATCGTCGTCACAGCCATTTTCAACATTTTCTTCTAATATAGCTTTTGCTTGCATAAATTCATTTTCATTATTAAGTAAAAGAGCACGTATAACTCTAGCTTGATAATGAGTATTGTTTTCAGTAAGTATTGCATCAATTTCTTTTTTGCATTTATCATATGATTTTATTTCAAAATATAAATAAGCTAAAGCATATCTGTAGTCCATATTGTTGGGAGTTAGATAAATCGCTTTAGAATAGGCTTTCTGCGCTTCTTCCATCCATCCGTTAAAGAAATACGCATTTCCAAGATTATAAAAATAAATTGAGTTGTTTTTGTTTAAAGAGGTAGCTTTAGAAAAATATTTTATTGCCTCAATAAAATTCATATCCTCTAATGCGAATAAGCCTTGATAATTTAAAATTTCTGGGTTTTCGGTAGTTTTAGGAATGTTAGAAAAAACTTCTCTCGCTTTTTCTAAATCATTTTCTTCAAAATAAATTTTCCCAAGAAGTAGCTGTGCGGCATCTTCATTTTTGTATTGTTCTAACAAATCCTTTGCTTCAGAATTTTTTTTATTAGAATGCAATGCCTTGGCCATTTCGTAGATTACTTCAAATGAGCAAATATCTAACTGCTTGTAAGTCTCAAAATCTTTTAAAAGATTTAATTTGCCAGAAAGTTTTACAAGTTCAAGTAAATTATCAGAAGACCTTTCTAATTCAAATACATTTTTAGCAAATGCCAATGAATCCTCAAATTTATTTTCTTTATGATAAATTTTTTGCATAAGTTTGAGGGTTTCAAGATGATTTGAATCTTGTAATAAAACCTGTTCTAAATACCCTAAAGCTCTATTATGATTGTGCATAAGTGAATATAATTCACCTAATTGAAATAATACTTCTACATTGTCGTTATCCATTGACAATGCTTTATAAAGCATTTCAATTGCAGGTTTATATAATTCTTGAGAACGTAGTTCAAAAGCTTCTTTAATGTATCCTAAAACTTCTTTTTCTTCACTGAGCATTTTTAACCTCGTTTTTTTTATTTTTCTTTTTGCTTTCTGGCGCTGTTTCAGAGTTATTTATAATAATTAATACCTCATCCTCGCCAGCCATTTTTAGTTTATTTCTGGCAATCCCTTCTAAGTTTTGTGTAGAAGAATATATTTTTATTTCTTCTTTAAGTTCTTGATTATATTCTTTTGCATTGTTTAATGTTTTTTCTAAAAGGATTGTTTTAGCTTTGTATGATATAAGTTTTGAAATGTTTAAAATTCCACTAAATCCCATTTGAATAAGGCAAAACAACAAAACAATTGTTAAAAATGAATAATAAAACCCAGTGCGACGCAATTCTTTTCTGTTTTGAGAAGATTGATTAGTGGCACGATTTTTATTATTTGTTTTTTTATTATCTTTTGTCATTCTTTAATTATATCCTAAATTTTAAAGCTTACAAGTCTTGTTACAATTTAAATTTTGTACTGAAGCGTATGCGATCCCTTATAAAATTACTTTCACCGTAATATGTTCGGCTAGCTCCAATTTCAAAATTTAGTCTGTTATCCTTGGTGTTTGCCAAAGGGTCAATAGATAAAACAATCTCAGCTTTTTTACGATTATAAGTTCTGTTGTCTGATAAGACTTCTTTTACGGAAAGAATTTTATTGACTCTAAATTCTGGAGCTACATATACAGTATCTATATAGTTATTGTAAGTGCTGCCAATAGTTCTTTCGAAAGCGGAAGTAAAGGCAAATCTATCTTTTTTGTATTTGGTAAAAAATGTGGCTGTGTGCTCAAGTTCAGCATAGTCAACTTCTTGGTCTATAGATGTTCCAAAGGATAAATTACCTGCTGATATAATCGCATCTCTTGTTGTTGGAGCAATTTTGTATTCTGCAGCTTCATATTTTGAATAGGATGCGGCGCTTTTCTTGGTTAACTGTGTATAATTGTTTGCAAATTTTTTCGAGCTAATTTTTTGAGGGACTTTTAGGTTTAGAACTAGTCGATCATCGTGATCAGTTAAATATATAGCTTCGGAATCCTCTAAGAATTCAGCATAGCCTTTTAGCGTTATACTATCAGGATTTATTTCATCTTCAATATATGAGGTATCATTAATGAAAATATTCGGCAAAATTATCAGGTCCTTGTCATAGTTTAAGCCAATGTTTTCGGCAGTACAGGGTAATGCCAAAGATGCTATTAAAACTGTTAAAAACAAAGCTCGCTTCATACTATTATTTTACTTTCTATAAATTTAGGGTCAAATTGTTAAGTATTGTTGTATATAGACTCAAATTAATATTTATGATATATTGAAATGTACTTGGAGGTTATTAATTATGTTTAGACGTTTTAGAGGTTTTACAATGGCAGAGCTTTTAATTGCAGCTGTTATAGTTGGTGTTATTGCGATGATGACTATGCCTGCATTGATAAATGATTATAAAAAAAGAGTTTATGTTACTAAATTTCAAAAAGCTCTTGCGGTTTTGAACGACGGTTTTAAGTCGATGATGGTTGACGAAGGTGTTAGATATTTGGATAGAACAAAATTGTACGATTGTAGACCTGACAAAATGAATGTCATTGGTGCAACTGAAGCTGAGAGAGCGTGTATACATACTTATATGTCAAAATATTTTAAAGTTGTAAAATATAATCCTAAAACAGATTATACGGATGAATCTTTTTATCCGCATAAATCGATAATAGCTTTAAATGGTGCTAAATCTAGTCTTGCACTATTGCAGATGATGTTGGTTCCAGCATATTATAGTTTCTATACAGCAGATAATATTTTGTATCAACCATTTTCTGAATCTTGGGGGTGTATAGATGTTAATGGTGCAGAGGGCCCAAACCAAATTGGTAGAGATGTCTTCCTTATCACTCATGATAATAATGGTAAATTCTATCCACAAGGTAGAAATGGGCAATGGAAAGAATCAGGCAATTACTTATGTGATGATGAGTTAACTGGGGCTGGCTATGGTTGTGGTGCACGTATTGAAAAAGAAGGCTGGAAAATGAAGTATTAATTCATTAACCAATTGCAGAGGTGTAATTTTTTGTGGTAATATCAATTAAAGAGAGGTAACACGATGAAAATTGCACTTATAAATCACGGATGCGCAAAGAATTTAGTTGATAGTGAACTTATGTTAGGTCTTTTGACTCAAAAAGGACATGAAGTTACACTTAATGACGAAGATGCACAAATTGTTATTGTAAATACTTGTTCCTTTATACACGATGCAGAGAAAGAATCGGTTCAATCGATTTTGCAGATGGTTAATGCTGGTAAAAAAGTTATTGTGACAGGTTGTTTACCTCAAAAACATAATGAAGATTTGAAAGAAGCAATCCCAGAAATTTGTGCAATGGTTGGAACGTCAAACATTAAAGAAATCGTAAATGTTGTTGATAAAGTCGCAGATGAAGCAAATGAAGAATATATTTCTTGTGTTTCTGAAAAACCAGAATATGTTTATCCGGAAAATGTAGAACGACAACAAATTACGATGGGTGCAAGTTCTTATGTAAAAATTGCAGATGGTTGCAATTATCATTGTGGCTACTGTATTATACCGAATTTGAGAGGGGTTTATCATTCTAGACCTATTGAAAATGTCATAGATGAAGTTAAAAATTTGGTTGCTAAAGGTGTTACTGAAATTGTTTTGATTGCTCAAGATACAACAAGTTATGGTATAGATTTGTATAAAAAACAGATGCTTCCGACTTTGTTAAGAGAGTTGGAAAAAATTGATAATCTTTTGTGGGTGCGAATTATGTATGCATACCCATCGCAAATGACAGACGAATTGATTGATGCAATGGCAGAATGTAAAAAAGTTGTGAAATATATCGATTTGCCATTGCAACATTCGCACAAAACTATCCTTGAAAATATGCGAAGACCTGCATTTGATTATGAAGAATTAATTAATAAAATTCGTGCAAAAATTCCTGATGTTACCATTCGAACAGCATTTATTGTCGGTTACCCAGGGGAAACTGATGAACAGTTTGATCATTTGTACAATTTTGTGAAGAAAATGCGATTTGATAAAATGGGAGTATTTGAATACTCTAGAGAAAAAAATACAGCATCTTATTCAATGAGTGATCAAGTTCCTGCAAAGATTAAACACGAGCGTTATAAAAAGCTAATGGCACTACAGCAAGAAATTTCTTATGAAATAAATAAATCACATATTGGTAAGATTCTTGATTGTATTGTCGAAAGTTATACTGATGACGGTGTTATAATTCTTCGTTCTCAACATGATGCTCCTGAAATCGATGGTTTGGTTTATGTAAAATCAGACAGGCATGTAGTTCCAGGGGATGTTGAGAAGGTTTTGATTGAACAATCTGATGAGTATGATTTATTTGGTAAATTTGTTGTATAATTAGCTTATGGAATATATAGAAAATAAAGCAGTAGAGGAAGAACAATTTAAGGGTATAGTTAAAGACATAGTTAGGTATGCCCCTTCAAAATTTGTGGGATTTGTTGGAAATGCTTTGATTGTCCCTGTGTATACTAATATATTGTTACCTGAACAATATGGTTTGTATTCATTGTCTATCGCTTTATTGTCGTTTCTTTGTATTTTATTCTCGGATTGGATTGGATTGTCTGGTTTAAGGTTCTTTAGGCAATATCAATTGACAGAAGATATTCCTAAATATATGACAACATTAGTTTCAATGTTGATGTTTAATATTATTTTGATGTTTGGCTTTGCATATTTGTTTCAGGATAATTTTTATGAATTTTTCCATATTCCGGTAAAATACTTTTTTGCAATTTTATTGTTAATTATTCCTGTAGCAATTCGTGCTTTGTTATTTCAATTAATAAGAGCACAATTAAAATCTATATCGTTCACGATTTCAACGATAGTTAATCAATTTTTAACGATAGCTCTTTCGGTGTTTTTTGTTAAATTCTTTGATATGGGCGCTATGGGAATGCTACTAGGTATGGGTGTTTCTATATCATTAATTGATTTATTATTAGTTTATCAAAGTAATATTATAAAATGGTTTAAATTTCAAAAGATTGAATGGAAATTTTTACTTCCTATTTTTAAATACGGAATTCCTATTGCCGCAACATCTTTAAGTGCTTGGATTATTAATCAAAGTAACAAGTTTATTATGAATAATTTGAGTGGTTTTGCAGATGCAGGATTGGTTGGGGTTGGCTATGGTTTAACACTTCCGATGTTGATGACTATATTTGCTACGATTACTGTGGCAGCTATTCCTCGTATAATAAATATGTATGAAGAAAAAATAGATGTTAGGCCTATTATTTCAAGGTTCGTTGGATATTATTTACTAATTTCATTACCGATTGTTATTGTTATGTCTTTATATTGTTCTGAATATGTGGATTTATTTGCAAATGATAAGTTCCAAATGGCATTTAAGTTAATCCCGTATTTTGCTTTTGGTACGTTTTTCCTTGCGTTAACAGATTATACTACTTTGCAATATCATTTAGCTAATAAAACATATATTGATTTTATTATTAAATTTGTCTCAGGTGTGGTTGGTATCATTTTAAATATTATATTGATTCCTAAAATTGGTTTGGCTGGTGTTGGTATAGCAACATTAATTGCCAATTTCTTATATTTTGTTTTGAGTACTATTATAGTTTTACCAAATTTGAGATTAAAGTTTCCATATTTTAGGGTAATGAAGATTATGCTTGCGTTTGTACCGTTTTTTATGGTGTATTATTTTTACATGCTCAATGGAGTAAATTACCCTGCTGTAGAAATGTTGTCTTTACTAGTAATTTATTATGTATCATACAGGTGTATAACCTTGCTATTAAAGCGTTTTGGCAAATGTTAATTTTTATTAAAAAAGTGGCAATTATTTTTTTGTTGGTGTGTTTATAACTATATGAAATATATTGAAGTGACATAACTGTGCGAATTTTTGCTTAAAAAAACGTAATATTGCGGGATTTTGGGCTGATAGTTTGCTACAATGTACAAAATAACCAGAAAATAATTAATTAAGAATAACTTGAAAGGATAACCGAAATGAAACATAGCCAAATGAGAAAACGTAGAGTAATTGCAGCTTTACTGACAACGTGTTTTCTATTACAACAATCTATGATTGTACCGGCGATGGCAACTGAAATTACTGGATTTAACCAGACTAGCGGTGTTTTTGATATCAATCCTACTGCTCAAGCAAATGGTATTGGTTTCAGGGAATATGAAAAATTCAACTTAAGTGCTGGCGATATTGCCAATTTAATAATGAAATATGGTACTAAAGATATTGAAACTTTTATTAACTTAGTTGATCAGAAAATTAATATTAACGGTATCGTTAATACAATGCGTGACGGTAATTTCCATAATGGTAAAGCGGTTTTTGTTTCACCAAATGGTATGGTTGTTGGTGCTAGCGGTGTTTTGAACGTTGGTTCGTTATCGGTTTTAACTCCAACTCAATCAGCATATGATGAGTTTACAAGTGTACGTCCTTCAATTCTTAAATTAGATATGCTTAACACAGAAGGTGGAGCACCTGTAGAAATTAATGGTAAAGTATTTGCACAAAATGGTGTAGATATTAATGCCGGATCATTTGTTATGGGCCAAAACGCAGGTGTTATGACAGGTGTAAGTGGACAAGCTCCTATTTCATCTTTGTCACAAGCAAATCTTTTATTTAATAATTTGGTTAATACAGACAACTTGTCAGCAGGTTCTGCAATGTCTAACGAAAATGGTGCTGTTGTTATTAAATCATATAATGCAAATGGTAATGGTGTTGATATCAGCGGTAACATCAAAAATTTTGGAACAGGTAATGTTGATATTATCAATTCTGGAGCTGGTGTAAAAGTTGCAAGTTCTGGTAAAGTTTCTGGAGCTGGATTAGTCAATGTTCAAAACGTTGGAGCTTCTGGTGTAAATATTGCTGGACAACTAGCTGGTAAAAATGTAGATGTCAACAATGCTTCAGGTGCTATTACAGTAAGTGGTAATGTACTTGGTACAACAGATGTTGATTTGAATAATACTGGTACAAATGTTCAAATTTCTGGTGTTGTTCAAGGTGGAAACGTAAATGTAAATAATGCGAATGGAAGCATTAACGTAACAGCCGCTGGTAAAGTTATCGCAAATAATTTGTTGTCAATGATTAACAATGGTTCAAATGGCATTTTAATCGCAGGTGCAGCTCAAGGTACGACAACAAATATTGAAAACAATGCTGGTGGTGTCAATGTTTCAGGTGTTGTAACTGGATCCAAAAAAGCTACATTAACTAATAGTGGTTCTAATGGTATAACAGTAAATGGAACAGTCAAAGGTAAAGATATTGTTATTAATAATACAAATAATGTTCTTAAAGTAACATCTTCAGGTACTGTTACTGGTACAGGTACTGTTGATTTAACTAATACTGGTGCTTCTGGAACTACAATTCAAGGTAAAGTATCAGGTGCTGGGGTTACTTTAAATAATTCAAATTCTGATATTGTTATTGGAAGTTCTGTAAATGACGATTTTGTAACTTCTAGTGGTAATATAAATATTAATTTAGAAAATGGTGATTTATTAAGCAGTGGAAATACTGGTGTAAAAACTCATTTTGTAACAACAAATAAAGGTAACTTAGTTATAAATGTTAAAAATGGTTCTATTGGTGAACAAGTTGGTGCTGGTTGCAAAGGAGCAGCTTGTACTGGTGTTGATCCAAGTTCAAGAGATTTAACAAAATCTGTTAATACTAGAGTTGATGGTAAAATTAATGCTCAAGCTTCATCAGATATCAACATGGCAAGTATTAATACAGATATGAGAGTTGATCAGATTAAATCAACTGATGGTAGAGTAATATTACTTGCGGATTCAAAAGTTAAGGGTCAAACTCCATATTCAATTTTGAATGCTTCTACTAATAAAACAAAAGCTAATGTTATTGGTAAAGGTGTTTCACTAATTGCGAGTGGTAGTATTGGTGCTGATGGAAATGAATTAGTAATTGAGCAAACAGATGCAAAAAATTATGGTGTTGATTTATTAGCAAAAACTGGTGATATTAACTTAAAAACATTAGGCAACGATACAAAAATTTGTACAATCATTGCAAAACAAGGCAATGTAGATATTGAATTTACAGGTAATGTTGATATTACAGAAGTTACTGCTGCTAAAACAATCAAATTAGTAACTCAAGGTAAATCAATGACGATTGAAAATTTGGGTACAGTTCCAAATACTCCTCAAGATTATTATGGTTCAAATTCAAATGTTGTACCTAAAGAAGTTATTTTAAAAGCTTTAGATATTAATCCTGATACAAGAGTGGATGCTGGTAGAGCTCAAAGTATAATTACAGTTGTTAATGGTAAAGTCCAAGATGGCAATGGTGAAGAAATTGTCGTCGTAGCTGATGATATATATATCGATGGTAAACACTTTGTTAGAGATGATGAAAATATTGTAACTAAAGATGGTGTCGACTATGTAAGATTTACAGAATTGGATGATGCTACAACAAATCCTATTAAAGATGAAAATGGTAACTCTGACAACGAAGTTACAATTGGTGCACGTCCTGTAAGACCTGATGATGTTTTAGAAATTGGTCATGATGAAGATGAAAGAAATTACTATTATGAAGATGAACTTCCTGTAGATCCAGAACCAGACACAGATACAGATACTGACACTGACACAGATACAGATACTGACACAGACACAGACACTGACACAGATACAGATACAGATACAGATACAGATACTGATACTGATACAGATACTGACACTGATACCGACACTGATACAGACACTGATACAGACACTGACACAGACACAGACACTGACACTGACACAGATACAGATACTGACACTGATACAGATACTGACACAGACACTGACACTGACACAGACACAGACACAGATACTGACACTGATACTGACACTGATACTGATACTGATACAGATACTGACACTGACACAGATACAGATACTGACACTGACACAGATACAGATACTGACACAGACACAGACACTGACACAGATACAGATACTGATACTGATACAGATACTGACACTGATACCGACACTGATACAGACACTGATACAGACACAAGTCGGATCGTAGCCATGTCGTTCTGTG
>JAZRUK010000036.1:0-43613 GCA_045652525.1 Candidatus Gastranaerophilaceae bacterium
ATGTCCAGCAAGAGTTTGTTGAGTATTCATAACTTTCAACGCTTCTTGTAATTTTCTTTCAAAAACAGTTGCAGCAGTATTCCACGATTTTTCTTGATAATTAGCAACTAACGTTGGAATAGTCATCGCAGCAACTACACCAATGATACCTAAAGTAATTAAAACTTCAGCAAGTGTAAAAGCTCGTTTGTTCATGTATTTCTCCTTGTAATAATATGTACAGTTTCATTATACATATGTTTTTTTTTTATAACAATACTTTAAACTAATTAGTTTTTAGCATGACACTTTTAATATATTTTTTCTTGTATCTGTCGAAAGTTAAAACTTTATAGATTTTGCCATCACTTGTTATCTTTATAGAATTGTGTTTATCAGTTCTGTAAATTTGTGTATTTCTTAAAATTTCTAATGTGCTTCTATTCGGGTGTCCGAAAGAATTCTGACCCGTTGAAATTATTGAAACAGTATTGTGTAAATGGTCAAGCATATTTTTGTTTACAACGTTACGTCCGCCGTGATGTCCAACTTTTAGAATTTCAACATTGTTAGGTAATTTAGTTTGTAGTTTATTAAATGCTTCAATTCCAGCGTCGCCTGTAAATAACATATCAAAATCTTTATATTTTAAATGAGTTATTATTGAGTTTTCGTTGTCATTATCTTCGATATTTGCGATAAAATTAGTTAATTTAAATTCATTTTCTTCATATATAGATGAGTTGTTCATTGCTAAATGATATTCAACATTTTTTCTTCTAAAAGTGGCAAATATTTTATTAACAGTATAATTGTTTTTGGTTAAAGAATTAACGTATACTCGTTGAATATTAAGATTTTCTAATAAATCAACAGCCCCGCCTGCATGATCTAAATCAAAGTGGCTTATGATTAAACCTTCGATGTCTTTAATGCCCCTATCTTTTAAATATTTTAGAATAACCATTTTAGCAGTTGAAGAACTACTTTTGTAAGCTAGTTTAGCAGTATCAATAATAAAATATTTATTCTGTGGTGTTTTGATTAAAAATGCATCTGCATTGCCAACATCAAAAGTTATGATTTCCAATTTATTATTAGGAATATTTATTGTTGTAATTAAAAGCAGTAAAATACAGGTGCTTACGGATATTAATAGCTTTTTATTAAATCCAGTTTTTATCATTACAGTTATTAAAAGAATTATTCCATAATATATAATGATTTGGATTACACTAGGATGAGTTGTTGTAATCATTGCATTTGGTAGTTGGGCAAAGAAATTAGAAATTACAACTATTGAATCAAGTGTATATTTTAATATTGAATCAAATATCATACAGATTATATCAGCAATCGGTTTTATAGTCGCAAGAATTGAGCTTACAAATCCACAGAAACTTGTTATGCTTAAAAGTGGAACAGTTAAAATATTTGCGATAATTGAATATGTACTAAAAGTGTTGAAATAAAACATTTGTATAGGAGCAACCCATACTTGAGCTACAATTGGAATGATAAGTCCAGCTTTAGCCCAATCTGCAATTTTAATTTCTTTTATTTTATCAAAAATTATTTGTCCTGTTGTCAGAATACCAAAAGTTACGATGAAAGATAGCTGAAATCCTACATTATTAATGTATGCAGGGTTGTATATTAAAAGTAGCATAGCTACAAAAGAAAGAAGTGATACACTATGTGCATCTCGATCAATTAATTTCCCTATTTGGATAAACAACAACATTAAAGCCGCCCTTAGAACAGAAGCCCCAAGACCAGTCATTAAAGTGTAAAGAATTACCATAAGCATTCCACCTATGATGTTTATTCTATATGGGATTCTGAAAAATCTCATTATGCAGAACCAAAATCCAAAAATGAAAGCAACGTTCATCCCTGATGCAGCCAAAATATGTAACAGACCAGAGTTGATAAAAGTTGATTTGATTTCATCTGGTGGGGTTATTGCATCATCACCAAAAACTATGCCACCTAATATTTCTAGGTTTGGTGATTTTAAATATTTTGAGTGTGTTTCTAAAATATTATTTCTAATATCGTTCAATTGTTTTAAGAAAGACCAATTATCTTTAGAATTAGAATTTATTGGGGTACAGTCAGATGTTGAGTTTGCGTAACTTGTTGTGAATGTATTGAAATTTCTTAAGTATTTCCCATAATCAAATTGTGATGGGTTACCAGCTTTAAATGGTCGTCTAATTTTTGCATCAATTTCTAAGTAATCACCAATAGAATACTCATTCGTTTTTTCATTGATTGTCATTAGAGTTTTGGCGTTGATTGGTGTTTCATTAATTGAAGTTACATTAAAAAAGAATTTAGTTTTAGAACTTGTTACATCCGGAATTGAAATAATTTGCCCACGAATAACTCCATTTGTAGGCGATATATTGTAAAGTTCATCACTGTTGTTTACTCTAAAATATGAATTAAAAAATCCAGCATAAAAAACAAATAGCCAAAATAATATGTATTTGATAGAAATTTGTTTTCTAAGTGTTAAAACTATGCCTAAAAAAGTTATTATAGCCGCAAGTACAGTTTCACAGTCATTAAAATAACTCAGAATGCCAGCCATAAAAATTATGGATGTTATAAACATAACAGAATTTTTACTCTGCAATGTTGAATTGATATATTCCCTAATCATTCTTGAATTATATCATGGAAATTATTTCTTCCGAAATTTGAAGAATTTCCTTTTTTCTTCCTTTTTAATTTTTAGGGTATTTTTTGAAGTTTTAATTTTAAGTGGCTTTTTTGTTCCTTCGAAAGCGCTGTTAGCAAGTAGTTCTGAATACTTACCGTTTGTATGAGCCCAATCAAACAGTATTATGCCATTTGCTTTCAGTTTGCGAGCTTCATGAATTTGTCTAACTAAATCTTCCTTTGATCCACCCATAAATGTTACGAATATACCTGCATATATGTCAGTGTTACCTGATTTTATAGAGGATACATCTTTCATCATTGATGCAACCATCTTAGGATCATAAGTCAAAAACAATGGAGTAAATCCGTCTACGTAATCTCGCTTTGACCATGTTCTCCAATCTTGTTGTTTAGCGCTTAAGGCATTTTCCAAATCAGGGAAAATAACTGTACTAATATAAGTTTTATTTTCTCGTCCTAATGTTCCGATTTTACGAACAAAATTAGTTATATTTTCTCTTCGGTATTCGTTCCAATTGTTCCATAATTTGTCACTTCTTTTTAAATCTATAGGATCTACACCATACAAATCTTTAAAATCTTCGCGTGCAAATGTTGTGTATCCCCAATTACCTGTTTCGTTTTTTGAAATAGCTTGAGGGTATCTAATGTAGTCCAAATTTATCCCGTCGGGTGCATAATTACATATAATCTCAGAAATAAGTTTTACAAGAAAGTCTTGAACTTCTTTGTTTGCAGGGTCTAAGAAATATCCATTATGTTCGGATTTAGAACTTGTAGGTTGAGAGGATGCATAGTCTTTTTGAATTTTGTTACCCCATTCTGGATGCACTGCAAGAATGCTTTTAGGATTTTTTGAAGGTGTTGCATTTCCTACATAAAAAGATTGGAACCAAATATGGATTTTTATGTTTCGTTTGTGGGCTTCTTTTATCCAGATTTTTAAAGGATCAATGCCAGAGAATAATTCATTTTGTTTTTGAAAACCTTGTTGTTCCATTACATTGCTTGGATAAATAGTTTTTCCGTGATAAAAGGTTTCCAAAAATACATCACTAATTCCAGTATCTTCCATTTGATTTAGAGTTTTTATTATTTGCGCTTCAGTTTTTTCTGTAGGGCGTATCCAAACGCCTTTTAATTCATTTGGCATCCCTGGCAATACTGTCGCAAGAGCCGCATTAGCTTCTTCAATAGCTTCTTCTGTATATTTTTTTACGTGTTCTTGTTCGTTCTTATCTTTTTTTGCTTTCTTAAGTAGTTTTTGAGCATCTTCAATGTGATTTGTTGAATCTCGCCAAGCGTAATTTGGAGCTTTACCTTTGTAATATTCAATCATTGATTTTGTTTCTTTGATTTTTTCTTCGGCACTATAGGTATAGCTTTCAGAGGTTGTATATGTATTTATTGTGTTAGTAGATTTGTCAATGTGTATTTTGGTTCCTACGGTTATGTTTTTTGTCATCCATGTTTTTGCAGAACCGTGTCCGCTAATTACAATACCGTCTTGAGGAATAAAAGAATTAGCGCCGCTTAAGACTGTTACAATTCCATTTTGCACGAGGGCTTCACTTCCATATTCATTGGTGTTTGTTCTGTCACCAAATTTAGGAGTATAAATAACTAGCTGATTTGGGCCTCTGCCTCCAGGGAAATTACTCCAACGACTATTGCTGGCGATTGTAGGATCTATTACGCTGATTTCTTTTGAAGAATTAGAAAAAACAACTTCCTTTTTACCTAATTTAATAGGCTCATATATATCCGCCGCAAAACAATTCGCGCCGATTAATAAAACTGCTGCCAGATATTTAAGTTTCATTCTAGTTCCTAATTGAATTGTAATATTCCGATTTGTCATAGTTTAGTGATTTTATTTGCAAAGCCTTATCTTTTAAATATGAACTTTGAGGATTCATAGAATAGGCTTTTTCATAATAATACTGTGCGTTTTTTAAATCGGCAAATTTTTCATATATCGTAGCAATTTTTACATTTAAATCATAGTAGTCATTATAACCATTGTTGTAGGCATATTTGTAATATCTTAAAGCCCTTTTGTAATCTTGTCTTCTGAAATAAAATTCTCCGTGATAATAATTAAGATAAGGGTCTTTTTTATTTATGTCATAACCAATACTAAAATATTCTTTTGCAATTCTATCAAGATTTGCAAAATCATAAGTTCTTGCTAATTGAACTGTTGGATACATATCTACAGGATGAATTTTTGTTACTATATAATATTTCCCCATAGCAGTGCTAAGATATTTCTTATCCTGAGTGTTTAGGTATAGTTCAAAATAGGAGTCTGCTTCTTGTATGATTGTTTGTGTATTTAATTTTGTATAATCAATTAAGTCTTCATCATATTTAATTGAGGCTTTTTCAATAGCAAATGAAGAAAGCCCCAAAAAAATGAAAATTATTAAACTGTATATTATTTTATTATAAATCATGTGCGCCAGGATTTGTTTTAATATCGTGATTCATGAATGTTCCGTTATCTAATGCTGGGTCTAAATACATAAACACTTTTTTTACCCAACGAACAAAAGTACAATCTTCTTTTGCTTGTTGTTCTTGTTTTGTTACATATTCTTCTCCATTAGCTTTAGCTTTAGTTTTTTGAATCATCTCAATCATTGTTTCAGAATGACCATAGTTCTTTAAATATTTTTCAGATGTTGAATGATCAGGTGTTAAAGCTTCACTAGCAAATGAAGGAAGTGTTGCAAATGTTGCTATCAATGCTATTAAGAAAAGTTTTGTTTTCATATATACCTCTCAATATAGTTTTATGTTTATTATAACTATATAATATTTTTTTTATTCTTTCATATACTATTCGTATGATTTTCTTATAATTTCTTCTAACTTATCTAGAAGTTCACATTCTGGGACTCTTGCAATAATTTCCCCTTTTTTAAATATATAGCCTTCATTGATACCACCTGCGATACCAAAATCTGCATGGCGTGCTTCTCCTGGCCCATTTACAGCGCATCCCATTGTAGCAATAGTTATTGGTTTGTCGAGATTTTTAAATTTTTCTTCTACTTTTTTTGCTAATGTAATTAGGTCAATTTGTGTTCTTCCGCAGGTTGGGCAAGATACAAAATTCACACCACGTTGTCTTAGATTTAAACTTTTTAGTATTTCAAATCCTGCTGTAACTTCTTCTATTGGATTTTCCGTTAGAGAAACTCTTATTGTGTCGCCAATTCCTTCAGCTAAAAGTGTACCTAAACCAACAGATGATTTTATTAAGCCACCCTTTAGTGTTCCGGCTTCAGTTACGCCTAAATGTAGTGGGTATGGAATTTTTTCGGATATTGATCGATAAGCGTTTATAGTTGTTAAAACGTCAGATGATTTCAAAGAAACTTTTATCAAATCGAAGTCTAAATCTTCTAGAATTTGAATATGCTTCATTGCACTCTTTACCATTTTTTCTGATAGTGGGATGCTTTCTTCTAATAATTCCTTTTCTAGAGAACCACCATTTACACCGATGCGTATAGGAATCTGTTGTTGTTTTGCTAAATTAACAACTTTTTCAATATTTTCACGTTTGCCGATATTGCCTGGATTTAGACGAAGGGCATTAATTCCGTTGTTTATACATTGAATTGCTAATCTATAATCAAAGTGTATATCTGCAACCACAGGTATTGGTGATTGTTTAACTATTTCTTTTATAGATTCGCCAGCATCTTTGTTTAAAACTGCAACTCTTATGATTTCGCATCCGTTATCTGCTAATTCTTTTATTTGATTAACAGTTTCAGCAATATTTCTGGTATCGGTATTGCACATTGATTGAACTGTTATAGGAGCGTCTCCTCCAATTTTAACATTACCGACTGATATTTGTTTTGATTCTCGTCTTTTAATCATGTTTACATTTTAAATCAAAAAAAGTTTTTATGTTATAGTATTTTTAAAAGGAGTTAAAAATATGAAAGTTGCTGTAATTTCTGATGTCCACGCAAATTTGATTGCATTACAAGAAGTTTTAAAAGATATGGCCAATGAAGGCTGTGAAAAGGTTATTTGTTTAGGTGATATTGTTCTTGCTGGTCCTCAACCAAAAGAAACCATTGAATTTTTTAAACAGCAAGATTGGCTTGTAATTCAAGGTAATACAGATAAATTAATTGTTGATTTTGGTAGTGAAGTTTTGGAAATGTTAGAAGAACGCTTTCCTGTGATGGCAAAATCAATTGTTGATGACATTGCGCAATTGTCTGATGAAGACATTGCTTATTTGGATAATTTACCACCTCAAGTAATGTTAGAAGTTGGTGGCTTGCAATTACATCTGGTTCATGGATCCCCAAGAGCAAATAATGAAGATATTATGCCTGGTATGCCAATAGAGACAATTGAAGAAATTATTGCAGAAACCCCTGCTGATTTGATTTTGTGCGGACATACGCATACTCCTTGTGGTTACCAAACAAATAGTAAACAAACCGTTGTTAACGTTGGTAGTGTTGGAAGACCAATGACACCAACACCATTAGCTTGTTATGCGGTGTTAGACATTGAAGATGGTAAATTTAGTATAAAGCATAAATTTGTAGATTATGATAGAGAGTTTGCAGCTCAGTTGGTCAGAGAACGTGGATTCGAAGGGGCGGATAAACTTGCTGAACTAATCATTAATCCTGTGGTTCGTCACGTATAGTCGATAAATTTATGTTTGTGGTATATTATCAATACGAGGATTTAAAATGAATATTGATAAAGCAAAACTCGTTTCTTATATTAGAAAATTAAACGAGCCGAAAGTTTTAGTAGTAGGTGATTTAGCCTTAGATGAAATGATTTATGGAGATGCTGAACGTATTTCACGTGAAGCTCCTGTGCTTATTTTGCAACATACAAGGACTAAATTAATTCTTGGAGGAGCATCAAACGCTGCACATAACGCTTCAACTTTAAATAGTGGTAAAGTTGGTGTTGTTGGTGTTTGCGGTGATGATTATTATGCAGGTCAGTTAATTGAAACTTTTGAAAAAGCTAACGTTGATTGCAAATATTTAGTAAAAGATGCTACAAGAAAGACAACTACAAAAACTCGTATTTCTGGTTCTATAACTACATCTATTACTCAACAAATTGTCCGTATTGATAGACAAACTAATGCACCTATTTCTAAAGAAACTGAAGATAAAGTTATTGCTAATTTGGAAAAAGCTATTCCTGAATATGATGCGATAGTTTTGTCAGATTATCATATTGGTACACTTACAAGAAAAGTTATAGATGAAACTATAAGGTTGTCTAATAAATATAATAAAATTATTGTAGTCGACGCACAAAGAGATTTAGGTTCATATAAAAACGTAACGTCAATGACACCAAATCATCCAGATACTGAAAAATCTGTTGGATTTGAAGTTAAAACTGAAATAGACTTACAAAAAGCAGGAGATAAGTTGTTATCAGAATCCAATGCTAAAGCTGTTTTGATTACTTGTGGTGCTGATGGTATGTTTGTAGCGGAACCAAATAATAAATATACAAAAATCCCAGTGTTTAATAAATCAGAAGTGTTTGATGTTACCGGTGCTGGTGATACTGTAACAGCAGTTTATACCTTGGCATTAGCAACAGGCGCAGATTTCGTTTATTCCGCAATTATTGGTAACATCGCTGCAAGTATTGTAGTTAGACAATTTGGTTGTGCAACTACAACTATTGATGAACTAATTAAAGCGGCTGAAAATTTATAGGAGATGTAATGGAAAAAATTATTTCTGTATTTAAAAATATAAAACCAGTTGATTTTATAATTCTAGCAGGTATTGTTGTTGCTCTTATTGTGGGTTATCTAACCTTTGCAAATGTAAGACAAACTGCTGATAGACAAATTGAAGCTACTTCCAAAATACGATTTGATGTTTTTGTTAGAGGTATTACTTTGACAGGTGAAGGGCTTCCGATGAAAAAAAATGAAAAGACATTTATAAGTATTAGAAATGTACCTTATTCAGAACTTGATATTATAGATGTTAAGTCTGATAGAAAAAAAACTGTATTGCCAACATTCAATTCTAAGAAAGTTATTGTTGTTGAAGATGTATCTCAGTCTAATTTGTTTGATATAATAATAACACTAGAAGATACTGCAAAGATTACAAAAGACGGAGCTGTGGTTGGTGGTAATAAAATAAAAATGGGCTTGCCAATTACTTTAGAAGGCGAAGACTATAGATTTAACGGTATAGTTTCAGATTTAAAACTCGTACCAGATACTCATGAAGCTGTAAATAATCACGATACTACTTACGATGTTCAGTAATTTACTTTTTAAAATTCAAGATGGATTATCTGTCTTATATAGAAATAGTTTTATATTGCAAAGAATCGATTTTTTCATTTTGTGTTCTATTTTGGCTGTTTTTGTTGTATCTACATTTCTAACGTCAGATTATATTGGTTTTATAGCTCTTGTTACAATGTTTTTAACTGCTGTGAAGTTATTAACAAAACAAGGTGAAAAATTTTCATTTAATACGTTTGAATTGTTTCTGTTGGCATATTTTATGATTGTTGTAATAAGCTTGGCTGGATCGTCTTTATTTGCGCTCAGTTTAAAAGGTTTTTTGAAAACATTTGTATATATAGGATTTTATTTTTCAGTTGCCCATTATTTGAAAAATAACTTGAATAAGTTGCCAATAATTTGTGTAACAATTGCAGGATGTATTTGTTTTGAAAGTATTGTTGCATTGTTGCAAAATTTTGCACATGTGGAAGCAATTTCGACTTGGCAAGATACTTCCAATCTAAATCCTGAACAGATAATGACTCGTGTTTATGGAACATTGCAACCATTAAATCCAAATTTGTTGGGTGGATATTTTGTAGTTGGAATCCCAGCAGTTTTTGCTACTACTGTATATTTTGCATTGGAACATAGTTATAAAAAAGCTGTAGTGATGTTGGGATTTTCTTTATTATCAGTTATAGCTTTGTTTTTAACAGGATGTAGGGGTGCTTACTTGGCTTTGTTGTTAATCTTAGTTTGTACTTTTTTAGTTAGTGCAAAGTTCTTTTGGGTTCAATATAAAAAAATATATTTAATTGTTAGTGGTACAGCTGTTTCATTATTTACAATGGCTATTGTCTGCGTTGCATCGTTAAGAGCAAGATTTTGTTCGATATTTGCAATGCGTAATGATTCTTCAAATTCTTTTAGATTTAATGTTTATCAGTCATCATTGGAAATGTTTAAGGATAATTGGCTTTTAGGAATTGGTGTTGGTAATAAAAATTTTAGAGAAATTTATGGCTTATATATGAAAACAGGTTTTGATGCATTAAGTTCATATAATGTGTTTTTAGAAATTGCTGTAGAAAGTGGAGTTTTTGCTCTCGTGGCATTTTTAGGATTTATATTTGTTTGTATTAAAGATGCAATAAATATTGTTTCAAAATCTATTGACTTTAAAAAGGTAATTTTCGTATCAATGGCTGCAATTTCAGTGCTTGCTGTTATGCTACATGGCTTTGTTGATACTGTATTTTTTAGACCTCAAATACAATTTGTTTTCTGGACAATGGTTGCTGTAATTTCTGCGTATAAAAGCAATGATATAAAGGTTTTATAAAGGCATGGAAAACCTGTGCTAAACTAGGTATATAGGTTAGTGAAAAAAGGAGATTATTATGATACCTATTTTAGATTCAAAACGTCAATATGCACAAATTGGTGCAGAAGTTGAAAAAGCAGTATGCGATGTTTTACGTTCAGGTTCTTATATTTTAGGACCAAACACAAAAGCTTTAGAACAAGAATTAGCTGATTTTATTGGTTGCAAATATACTATCGGTTTAAATTCAGGTACAGATGCATTGCACTTAGCATTAAGAGCTTTGGATATAGGCGCAGGTGATGAGGTTATTACTGTTGCATTTACGTTTGTTGCAACAACAGAAGCTATCGGTATCGTTAACGCAAAACCAGTTTTTGTTGATATTGATCCTGACACATTTAACCTTGATGCTTCAAAATTAGAAGCAGCAATTACGCCAAAAACAAAAGCGATTATTCCAGTTCACTTATATGGTCAACCTTGTGATATGGATACAATTATGGCTGTGGCTAAAAAACACAACTTGTATGTAATCGAAGATTGTTGCCAAGCGATTGGTGCATTGTATAAAGGTAAAATGGTTGGTACTTTTGGTGACTTTGGTTGCTTAAGCTTCTATCCAACTAAAAACTTAGGTGCAATGGGTGATGGTGGTTTATTAACTACTAATGATGAAAAATTAAGAGACAGAGTTATTGCATTGAGAAACCATGGTGGTGCAGTTCGTTATTACCATGATGAAATTGGTGTAAACAGCCGTCTTGATGAAGTTCAATCTGCTATTTTACGTGTTAAATTGAATTATATTAAAGAGTGGAACGAAAAAAGACGTGAACACGCATATTACTACAATGAATTATTTAAAGATTGTGCTGATGTTCAAACACCAAAAGAACTAGATGATACATATTGTGTTTATCACCAATATACGGTTAAAATTCCTAACAGAGATGAAGTTCACAAAATGCTTCAAGAAAATGGAATTGGTGCAATGTTGTACTATCCTGTTCCTCTACATTTGCAAAAAGTTCACGAATATCTTGGTGTTGGTAAAGGTTCTTTACCTATCACTGAAAAAAATACCGAACTTGTTGTATCTCTTCCGATGTTCCCTGAACTTACTGAGGAAGAACAAAGAACAGTTGCTTCAACTTTGATTGCTTGTATTGAAAAATCTAAATCTAAAGTTGGCGTATAATTTCAGAAAAACAAAAAAAGAACCTCATTCGAGGTTCTTTTTTTTAATCTATAAAATTATTGTCAAATCGATTCAATCTTGCAAGTAACTGTTCATCTTTAAAATTAAAATTAGTTACATATGTGTTTGCATAATTATTTTGAGCTACTGTAGTACGTTGTGTGCCAGCTTGTTGCCCGTACATTAATTCAAAGTTAGCTCCGATTTTTGTATTAAAGTTGTTAATTGAATTTATTGCCATTTAAAATCCTTAAAAATATAAGTCGAGTTTTTCGCAATATACCGCATCAGGATTATTCCTTCCTGTTGCAATTATGCCAGTTGCATCAGCGCCAAATCTATTACAACCTGTGATAAATGGATTGGTTGCTGCTGCAGCTCCAAATTCTCTTAGTAGGTCGGAGTCCACATTTGTGTATTTTGCGTACGAAATAGATCCTTTGTCTAGGATTTGTCCACCAGTATTGACGTAGTTTCCAAATGCTGATATTGTCATGTCTTCTTCCTTTTATACTCTTATATATATAAAGTATATATAAAGTAAATAATTGCCCCTTGTGTTAAAAAAAATACCTCCAATAACTCTTATACCCCAATCATAGCTTGCTTTTTCAGTATTATTAAGAATTGTAAAGTGTAAAAACTACACTATTACTGGCTTTTCAGAATGTTGAAAAAAATATTAAAACAATTTATTGACATTTTAAAATGCATGTGCAATAATAATTGAGTAAGATTTAAGTGTAGCCGAAACACTAAATATAAATAGATTCATTAACCCCAAAACATATAAACTCCTAAATAATAAACACTAAAAGAGACCATTAGGATGCAGAAAACGACCCACTCACTTGTGAGTGGTTTTTTTTATTTATTATTTAAAAATTAATTTTCGGTAAATCCAATTTGTATGATATTTTTGCCAAATTTACTTTCAAGTTTGTCGAAACATTGAGATAGTTTTTCTTTTTTTAAATCAATTTTAGAATCAGCAAACAAAAATAATTGTTCTTCTTTATTGCATCTTAAATCTTCAAGAATTATTCCTGTACTTCTATATAAAGTATTACTGTTATAAATATTATTTAACAAATTGAATGCAATATCAGAAATTTCCATTTCAAAAGAGGTAGGTGTAGTTAATACGGTTTTGTCATAATACACTTTGAAATCTTTAGTTCGAAGCATTACGCCGATTACTTTAGACTTGCAATCGACTTTACGAAGTTTTCGACAAGCACTGTGGATATGAAAATTAAGTTGATTTTTTATATAGCCTATATCGGATGTAAAGATCCCAAAGGCGCTGGTTTTTTGAATTGATTTTGGAATCTTTTCTTCATTCACAATAGGCGAAACAATTTCCCCTAAAAGTTCATGTTTCATTTCTAGGCCTCTTATGCCAAATTTTTTGTCTAACCAAATATCTTCTTTATTAACCAAATCTTTAGCGGATAGAATTCCTGATTTTTTACATAGAATTGTTAAATTCCGTCCTATGCCCCAGATTTCTTCAACGGGTGTGGTTTCAAGAATTGATTGTAAATTATTTTTATTTATTGAAAAAATTCCAAAATTAGTTTTTTTTGCTTTATCTGAAGCTAATTTTGCTAAGGTTTTGGTTGAACTAATCCCAATTGATACGGGGATATCAAGTTTTTCTTTTATTTCATTTTTAATGTATTCAGCAAGTTCTTGGTAATTTTTTTTGTTGTATAAGCGTTTTAAACCAGTTAAATCAACAAAGGCTTCATCAACTGAATAAACTTGGACTTTAGGGCTGAATTCTTTTAATAAATTCATAACTTGTTCTGAAATTTCACCATATAAATCATGATGACAAGAAACATAGATTGCATCGGGAAATTCATGTTTTGCCATAAAATACGGTTGTCCCATACGAATCCCCATTTTTTTTGCTTCTTTTGAGCGTGCAATTACGCATCCGTCTTTATTAGACAAAACACAAACTGGTTTGTTTTTTAATTCAGGATTAACCTTTTGCTCGCATGAAACGAAAAAAGAATCGCAATCTACTAACGCATATACATTCATAAAATTATTATAGCATTAATCTATAATAATTTCTTCTTCATTAGAATAAGTAACGTATCCTAAGTTAGCTTTAGGCGGTTTTTTGAGGTATTTTGCTTTAGTGTATATGACTCCGATTTTAGATGATTTTGCGCCTGATGAATTTTCTTTGGCGATTTCACAGCATTTTAAAATAAGATCATTGGTGACGTTGTCTGTTCTTAAAAGAACGTGAGAGCCTGCACAATCTTTGGTATGAAACCAATAATCGTTATCTTTTGCGAGTTTAGAAACAATAAAATCGTTTTGTTTGTTATTTTTTCCAATCCAAATAGTGTAATTGTCTTCTATAAGTTTTATAGGTTCAAGTGCAGATTTTTTAATTTCTATTTTCTTTTGAGGTTCAATTTCAGAAGATATGTCTAGTAAATCTTGAATTTCTCTTGCACTGTCTATTGAGTATAAAACTTGTTCTAAGTATGTAGATTCTTGTTTTAAGTTGGTGAATAGCTCATTGATTTTTAGATTCGAGGTTTTAGCTTTGTTGTAAAGTTTGTAGAATCTGTTTGCATTTTCTTTAAGCGTTTTAGTTTCATCCAAATCAATTGTAATATTTTTATCATTTTCATAATCATATAACAGAATAGATTTAGAAAAATCTTTATTATTGTATAAATTGCTCATAATCAGATCACCATAGAGCCTATATTTATCAGCCTTTTCGTTGGAAACTTGTTGTTTTTTAATTTTAGTTAAAGTGTTTTCGGCTTTTTTAATTTTTTTGATTATAACTTGTTTGTATTGATCTTGTAATTTTTTAAATTTGTCAATTGCAATCTGATCAGCAAAATAGTTGTCAATTTCTGTATTGATTTTGTTTTGAGTGTTTGCAATGGAATCTGTGTTTGCATACCAACTGTTTGCGTGATGTGGCGGATAGACATAAGGAAGTCCTCCCATCATTTCACGTTCTCTGCTCTTTTCAGCGCCTACGTTATGTGCACAACCAACTATAATGTTGGTATCGTAATTATATAGAACTACATTTGAGTGTTTTCCCATTAATTCAACAGCCAAGCATAAGTAAATTTTTTCAGAAAGTTCATTATATGTTTCGATATAAAATTCTAAAATTCTTTCGTACTCTGGTTGGTTAATTTTTGAAATTCTTGCATTCTCCAAATGTTTTCTAAGTAGCATGCAAAACATAGGAGGTTTTTGCGGAATTTCAATTAAGCGTTTTTCCTCATTTTCTTTTGCCATAAAGCATACGTGATAAAATTGAGGATTTATGTTTATGTAAAGTTTTCTGTTTTCACCAGCATTTCTTAAAGAAAAGACGAATTCTCTACGGGTAGGTTGTTGAATTTTTTGAATTCTTGCGCCTGTTAGAAAATCTGTATTTTCTTCTATAAATCTCTTTAATGTAACACTGTCAAAAGTAATCATAGAAATATATTACAACAAAATTGTAATAAGTTGCCAGATTTCTTCAAAATGTTATACTTAAATAAAAAGGAGAATATTATGGGTGCATGGCAAATTTTAGCAGGACTTGGTCTAGTATTTCTTATTTTAGAAATGACGGTACCAACTATCTTTTTCCTTAACTTTGCAGTAGGTGCATTTGTTGCGGCTGTTTGTTCAATTTATGTATATAGTTGGACAACTTTGACAATAATATTTGTAGTGGTTTCACTTTTATCACTACTTGTATTACGTCCAATGTTGGTTAAAAAAGCTGATAAATCACAAGAAACTGGTATTAATGCAAAGTATATTGGAAAAATTGCAAAGGTTATTGAAACTGTTACAGAAAACAGCGGTGTAATTTCAATCTATGATGAACGCTGGGAAGCTAGAGCGGATCATGAAATTCCTGTGGAGTCAAAGGTAGAAATTGTTAAAAATGAAAGTTTAGTTATGTTTGTTAAGGAGATAGATTAATGAGTTTATTTTTACTTATTTTAATTATTGCTACTGTTGTTTTTGTGGCAAAAGGTGTTGTAATCGTTCAACAAGCAGAAGTTGTTATTGTTGAAAGACTTGGTAAATACGAAAGAACATTGGAATCAGGTTTGAACTATATTATTCCGATTTTAGAAGCACCTCGTGGTATTGCTTGGAAAGTTACACAACGTGGACTTGATGGTTCAACTTATTACTATATTAAAGAAAGAACTAAAATTGATTTGCGTGAATCTGTGTATGATTTTCCTCGTCAAACAGTAATTACAAAAGATAACGTTTCAATTAGCATTAACGCTCTTTTATACTTCCAAATTGTCGATGCTAAAAGTGCAGTTTATGAAATTCAAAACTTGCCTGAAGCTATTGAAAAGTTAACTCAAACAACTTTGAGAAACTTAGTTGGTCAACTTGATTTGGATGAAACACTTGTTTCTCGTGATAAAATTAATAACGAATTAAGAGCAATCTTGGATGAAGCTACAAATAAATGGGGTGTTAAAGTTAACCGTGTAGAACTTCAAGATATTATTCCTCCGGCTGATATTCAATCTGCGATGGAAAAACAAATGAAAGCTGAACGTGATAGACGTGCTGCGATTTTGGAAGCAGAAGGTTTGAAAAAATCAGCTATTCTTAAAGCTGAGGGCCAAAAAGAAGCTGCAATTAATCAAGCAGAAGGTGAAAAGCAAGCGGCTATTTTGAGAGCTGAAGGTGTTGCTCAAGCTCGTGTAATTGAAGCTGATGCAGAAAAAGAAGCTATCGGAAGAATTGTTAATGCGTTGGCAGATAAAGGTAAACCTGATCAATATTTGGTTGCTATGAAATATTTAGAAACAATGCAATCAATTACAAGCGGCGAAAACAATAAAATTGTTTATATGCCTTATGAAGCAACAGGTATTTTATCTTCTGTTGACGGTATTAAAGAAATGTTTAATGGTGTAGGAAAGTAGTTTAACTACTTTCCTTAAAAATGAGGGATTAAAGTTGAATTTTATGAAGTACAAAGCATTTACATTGGCTGAAGTCTTAATAACTTTAGGTATATTGGGTGTTGTTTCTGCTATGACAATCCCAACGCTAGTATCAAATTATCAAGCGAAATCTCTTAGAGTTCAGTGGGAGACATTTCACGCAAAGATGATTCAGGTTGCAAGAAGCATGGCTGTTGGAAATGAATTTGGTCCTTTTTCGCAAACATTTCATTTCGCAGAAAAATTACCTAAGTATGTAAAAATTTTAAAAATTTGTAATGTCGCAAATTTTGAAGAATGTTTTGCTCATGAAATTGTTAATGGTGATGAAATAATTGAAGTCAGGGATTTATGGTCAAGTAAGAGTTTAGGAAAAGATTATGAAACCGAAAATATAGCTGTCAATTTTGTTGATGGTGTAAGTGCAATTATGTCATACAAACCAGAGTGTAAGTTGACAAATCCATATGCTTGGGGGCCTGGTGATAATCCGTTGGATTGTTTGTCTTTACTGGTTGATTTAAACGGGTTTTCAAAACCTAATGAAGTAGGAAAGGACATTATAACGTATGGTGCACAAATCACTATTGCAAAAATTACAACATCAGAAATTGCATGTCAGAGTACCTTAGATGTCGCTTATGGAAGTTGTACAGCTGGCAAAATAATTACTGCCGCAGATGTTGATGCTGTTGCCACAAATTATACGGATTTAGGAAGTGAATATAGTGCTACGGAAAATGGTTCCCAAATGACTTGTGCATTAGCTAATAAAGTTTGCGCTGATAATGGAATGCGTTTACCATCATATTTGGAACTTAATTCTATGTACAATGCCTCACTGTCTGGGAAACTTTCTGGTTTCGTTTCTGGAAATTATTGGGCTACTTGTGATGCAAGCAAATATAGAAATTGTGATATGACATCAGGAAATTGTGGGACTACGGGCAGTACTACTATGAACTATGTTCGATGTGTAAAATAATTTATCATTAACAAAATTCACAAAACGCCATATTTATATGGCGTTTTTTTTATGTTTTTGTTAGAATTTCAGGTAGAGATTTACTTAGAAGAGGAAATTAAAATAATGATTAAAACACGTATGAAAGATCACAATTGCGGAGAGCTTAATCTTGGCAATGTTAATGAAGAAGTTACACTATCAGGTTGGGTATCAACTATTCGTGACTTGGGCGGTATTTTGTTTATTGAATTAAGAGATCGTTCAGGATTTTTCCAAATTGTTGCGAATCCTCAAATTAACCCTGAAGTTCATAAAGCTTTAGAAAAAGTTAGAAGTGAGTACGTTATTACTGTAAAAGGTATTGTTACAAAACGTCCTGAAGAAACATATAATGAAAAATATCCAACAGGTCAAGTTGAAATGTATCCAACTTCTGTTCAAATTCTTTCAGAAGCAAAAACATTACCATTTGTTTTAGACGATGACAATGTTTCAGAAGATATTCGTTTAAAATATAGATATTTGGATATTAGACGTGAAGCTATGAAATCTAAACTTGTTCTACGTCACAATATTGTTCAAGCTATTAGAAATTGTTTGAATAACAAAGATTTCTTAGAAGTTGAAACACCTATTTTAATTAAAACAACTCCAGAAGGTGCAAGAGATTACCTAGTTCCATCTCGTGTTCAAGAAGGTAAATTCTATGCTCTTCCTCAATCACCTCAAATCTTCAAACAATTGTTGATGGTCGGTGGTTTAGAAAGATATTACCAAGTTGCAAAATGCTTCCGTGATGAAGATTTACGTGCAGACAGACAACCTGAATTTACACAAATAGATTTGGAAATGTCATTTGTAGAACAACAAGATGTAATCAATGTTGTTGAAGATATTATTGTTGATGCGTTCAAAGCAGCAGGTGTTGATATTAAACCTCCATTTATTCAAATGCCTTGGCAAGAAGCTATGGATAGATTTGGTTCTGATAAACCTGATACACGTTTTGGTCTAGAACTATTTGATATCGGTGACATTATTCTTGAATCTGAATTCGAAATTGTTAAGAAAACGCTTCAAAATGGTGGTATTGTTCGTGGTATCAGAATCCCAGGTGGCGCTAAATATTCAAGAAAAGATATTGATGATATTACCAAATTGGCTGTATCATTTGGAGCAAAAGCTCTTGCAAATATTATTTATCAAGAAGATGGAACAGCTAAATCTCCAGTTTTGAAATTCGTTACTGAAGATCAAGCAAAACGTATTCAAGAAAGAGCACAAGCTGAAGCTGGAGACATCATATTCTTCGTGGCTGATAGACCAAAATTAGTTTACGATATTATGGGTAGATTAAGACTTCACTTTGGTAAGTCATTGAATTTAATTGATGAATCTAAACATAATCTGCTTTGGGTTGTTGATTTCCCAATGTTTGAATGGAGTGAAGAAGAAGGCCGTTATATGGCAATGCACCATCCATTCACATCACCTTGTATAGAAGATTTAGACAAATTGAAATCAGGTGATTTGGGTAATGTTAAATCAATTGCTTACGATATTGTTTATAACGGAACAGAACTAGGTGGTGGTTCTGTAAGAATTCACTCGTCAGAAGTTCAATCTGAAATCTTTAAAGCTCTTGGTTTAACAGAAGAAGATGCAAAAGAGAAATTCGGATTTATGGTTAATGCGTTACAATACGGTACACCTCCACATGCAGGTTTAGCAATCGGTTTGGATAGACTAGTTGCTTTATTGGCAAGAACAGATTCTATTCGTGATGTAATTGCGTTCCCTAAAAACTCAGGTGCGAAGTGCTTGATGAGCGATGCTCCAGGTGAAGCTTCTTTACAACAATTAAGAGAACTTCATTTGAAAAGTACAGTTCAACCTAAATAGAAATTAAAAGCTCCCAAATCGGGAGCTTTTTAGTTATTATTTTTTTCTAGCTAATTTTTCTTGAACTCTTCTACTTGCAATTCTGCTTCTATATTTGTCGAGAGCGGTTTTCATGAATGATTGTCGTTGATTTTCAAAGCCCTCATCCATGACCAAGCCTTTGTATCTTCCTCTATCAAAATAAACAGTACCAGATACATCAAGACCGTTATCTAACATTGTAGAAACTCTCATGGTGTCTTGGTATTCAAATATATCAGGAGTGTTCTTGTATATGTAATTCATCATTCCGCCAAATGTTTTTGGTAAATGTGCTTGGAATGATGTCTGATATGTTTTATTATTAATTGGTGTTATGCTCAACATTGTTTCTCCGTTTATTTTTTATATAAATCGTGTAAAAATATTTTTTGCTATTATGTAACGCAATATTAATTTGTATTATAATTATTTTATGCAAGTATTCGGTGAATTAAATGAAAATAAAGGATTATCAATTGCTTTAGGTTATTTTGATGGTGTGCATTTAGGCCATCAAGCGGTGATAAAATCTGCTGTTGATTTTGCAAAAGCTAACTATTTAAAATCAGCTGTGATAACTTTTAAAGATCATCCTTGTTGTTATTTTTACGGTGTATGTCCTAAATATGTTCTGTCGAGAGAGGAACGTCAAAAACGAATTAAGGATTTGGGTGTTGATTATTTATATGAGTTAGATTTTGATGCAAAACTTTGTGCATTAGATGCAGAGCAGTATTTAAGTCAAATTTTGTTTAAATACTTTGAACCAAAATCTATTTCAACAGGATTTAATCATTGTTTTGGTGTGAAAAAATCTGGCAACGTTGAATTTTTGAGAAACAATCAAGCCAAATATGGTTATAAATATTTTGAAATTTCCCCTCAATATTATAATAATGAAATAATTAGCAGTACATTAATAAGAACATTGCTACAAAATGGTCAAATTGAACTAGCCAATAAAATGTTGGGTAAATCTTTCGAAATTTATGGTAAAGTTGTTGAAGGTCAAAAAATAGGTAGAAAGCTTGGGTTCAGAACAGCCAATATTGAATATCCGGTCGAACTTGTTGATATTCCATTTGGTGTTTATGTGGTGCAAACGCAATTTGGAAAAGGCATTGCAAATTTTGGAATTCGTCCAACTATTACCAATGAATCAAAACCAGTTTTAGAAACTCATATTTTGAATTTTGATAATGATATTTATGGTGAAATATTAGAAATAAAATTTATCAGAATGCTAAGAAAAGAACAAAAATTCCTTTCAATTGAAGAATTAAAAAATCAAATAAAAAAGGATATTGAAGTTATTTAATCAAAGCTTGGATTTCTTTGAAATTGGGATGTTTTGAAGTTTTCAACCATTCAAATAATATGATTTCTGTGCATGTTGCTTTTGCGCCATTTTGTTTAATTAGTTCAACGCCAGTTTTAAATTCATATTTGTTACGGCTGGCAGAAGCATCTTTCACAAAATAAACTTCGTAACCTTTATCCAATAAATCACAAATTGTTTGATAAACGCAAATGTGTGCTTCGATACCAAAAATAACAACCTGTTTTTTGTTTAAATTTGATAAATACTCAACAAAATCTGGTGTTAAATAAGCAGAAAAAGATGTTTTCTCTATGTATTTGGTATCTGAGTTTAAAGTATCTTTTATTTCAGAAATGGTTGTACCAAGTCCTTGTGGATACTGTTCTGTCACTATAGTTGGAATATTAAGGATACTAGCCGCTTTTGTAATTTTAGCAGCGTTGCTAGTAGGTGAATACTTGCCTACAGCATTGACAAGTTTTTCTTGTAAATCTATTACTACAACTACACTATTTGATATGTCTAACATGATTATTCCTTAACAGTTGATTTAAATTCTTTTATAAAATCTTCAATAATTTTTGCCAATAGTTTTGGTGTCACCTCATTAAGATTTAATTGAATTTCTTTATTTTCTGGGCTGTCTAAGCCGTCGTGTATAATGTATATAACAATTTTAGCAAATCCAGGATAAGTAATTTTCAAACGGCTTTCTTGTTTTTTGTGTTTTAGTTGAAACACACTTTGTAACTCGTCAGAGTATTGCTCAATTTTTGTGTTAAATAATTTTTCTTCGTATGCTTTTTGCAACCTGAAAAATACAGGAGCGATTACTTTTTCAAGCTTATTATTGTATGCGTTTTGGAAAATCTTGTAATTTTTTTCATCTTTCTCATCGTTATTTAACCAATCATCAAGAGTTTTAACTTTTTCTTCCAAATAAACTACAGTTTCATTACTTTGGCATGCTTCAGAAAGAGCTGCATAGGCTTCTTTTTCTAGTTTTTCAAAAGTCTTTTCTAGTATTTTGGCAACGCCAGCACGAATGATTAGTTTTTCAGTTAGTAATTTCTGAATTTTATTAACAACTGCGAATGCGCCGTGTTTATCAATATTAGGTAAGATCATATAGAATTTACCGCCCTTGACGATAGATACAACATCGTCGCAACGGACAGATTTTTTTATTGCTTTTGATAATTTATCAGCAGAAAATCTAGTTTTACTTTGTTCATCTAGTGTAAGTATTATAAACATACCATTTTGTACTTTTGGGTCTTTGATAAATTCTGCAAGCAATTCTTTACTGAATTTGTATTTATAAAAACCGGTTTCTTCGTCAACAACACCAAGTTGTTTTAATAGTGCTAAATCTCTTGTAGATTTTACCTTTAATGCTCTACTTTTGAAACAATTAACTGTTCTGATAAGCATTTCATATGGTTCAGAATTTGTAGAATAATAATCTGATACTCCAAGATCATATGCGGCAAGAATCAAATCTTGTTCGTATTTATTTACTAATAAGATAATTTCATAATCATTTGATTTAATAGATTCAATGAATTTTAATGTTTTTTCTTTATCTTCTCTTTCGTGAACTATTACGATGGACACACTTGGAATTTTCAAAGTTTTATGTGCCATCTTATAATCACAAACAGCAATACTATCGCTTTCTCTTAATAAGACAAGTTTTGACAGAACATTTTCCGCAACTTCTTCATTCTCAGTAACCAGTAAAATATTATCGTCGATCATTTATACCTGCAAATGTTTTTTAATACATAAGAAACTACCACCAGCTCCGAATAAGATACCCATTGCAAACATTGTAATAACTACAATGTTTTGAGCATATAATGGTGCTGGAATCATGAAAAATTGGTGCATATTATTCAAGCCATTTTGGACAATATTCATAGGAAATAATGCAATTACAGAGCCCATGAATCCATAAAAGGCACCTTGAATAATTAAAGGAAATCTAATGTACCAGTTGCTAACACCCATCAATCTCATAATTTCAATTTCATCTTTCCTTGATTGAATTACAAGTTGTATTGTGTTGTTGATAATAGTTATAGTTAAAATAGCCATAATAATTACTACAACTACCGTGATAGAGTTTACAACTTTGTTTAAGGTTTCTATTTTTTGTACCAAGTCTTGAGCATAGCTCATGTCTTCAACGATTGATAGTTTTTTAACCTCATTGAATACTGTATCAATATTTTCAGGTTTATCAACTTTTACGTGTAAAGTATCTGGTAAAGGATTTTCGATATCCGGCAAACTCATTTCTCGTTTTAAATTTGTCCAAGAAACATCCTTAGGAATGATTCTGACACCTTCAACGTGTTCAAAATCTTTGATACGTTTTTTAGCCACGTTTGTATCCGCACCTTGTTTTAGGTATACAGAAATTTCTAATACATTACCCAATTCATGTGCAAATGTTGAAACTGATAATGTTGTTCTAAAAAATGAACCAAAAATTGTTAAAATTGCTGCCATTGTTGTAATAATAACCAAATTAACAATACCAGTTCTTTTTATATCATTAAAAGTTTCCATCGAAATTCTATATAGTATTCTTAATTCGCATAACCAATCTTTCGGTATATGTTTTTTTACTTTTTTCTTTAATTTCATTTTCTGACTATTCATAAGTACCTGCCTGAATATCTCTGACAACTTCACCGCCATCAAGTGTAATAACACGTTTTCTGAAATAATCAACCATAGCATTATCGTGTGTTGAAACGATTACAGTAATACCTCTTTGGTTAATTTGATCTAAAATTTGCATGATTTCCATAGAGTTTTTAGGATCTAAGTTTCCTGTAGGTTCATCCGCAATTAAAAGAGGCGGACCATTTACGATTGCGCGAGCAATCCCAACTCTTTGTTGTTCTCCACCAGATAATTCTGAAGGTTTTGCGTGTTTTTTTTCATATAGGCCTACAATTTTTAAAGCACCTGAAACCCTAGCATTAATTTCACGAGAGCTTATGCCTAAAGTTCGAATAACGTATGCTACGTTATCAAATACAGAGTGATTTTGTAATAATTTATAATCTTGAAATACTATTCCCATGCAGCGTCGTAAGTTTGGAATTCTATCATTTGATAAATTAGCAACATTAATTCCTCCAATTGTGACAGTACCGCTAGTTGGTTTTTCTTCGCTATATAAAAGTTTCATTAGGGTGGATTTACCAGCTCCCGATGCCCCAACTATAAAGACAAACTCGCCTGATAAAATATCTAAATTGACATTTTTTAATGCGTAATGATCATTATCATATCTTTTAGTTACACCACGGAATTGTATCATTATTTATTTTCCTTTAATTTTGCTTTAATTCTTATTGCTAAAGTTTCGGCTGTCAAACCATAATAAGCTAATAATTCATTAGCTTCACCACTTTGACCAAACTCATCGTGTATACCGATTCTGTATACTTTACAAGGATAATGGCCACTTAAAGTTTCACAAATAGCAGAACCTAAACCTCCAATTACTGAATGATTTTCGACAGTGATTGCATAGTTGGTTTTCTTAACACTGTTAATAACTGTTTCCATATCAAGAGGTTTAATAACTGGAACGTTAATAACTTCAATATTTATACCATCTTTTTTAAGTATTTCAGCGGCCCCAAGGACTTCAGCAAGTGTTTCCCCATTTGTAAATACTGAAACATCATTTCCTTCTTCTAATACGGTTGCCTTATGAATATTAAAATGGTATTCATCACCAAAAATATCAGGAACATTGCTTCTGGCAATTCTTATATACATTGGGCCGTCATGCATAGCTGCATATTTTACAACTTCTTCACATTCTTTGCAGTCTGCGGGAACTATTACGGTCATGTGTGGAATATTACGCATTAAGGCAATATCTTCTAATGCTTGGTGGCTTGCACCATCTTCACCTACGGTAATTCCGCCATGTGTACCAATAATTTTTACGTTAAATTCTGGATAACATATGGAGTTTCTTATTTGATCATATGTTCTTCCAGTCGCAAACATCGCAAAGCTAGCGACAAAAGGTATTTTGCCCCCAGCGGCTAAACCAGCAGCTGTTGCCATCATATCTTGTTCTGCAATTCCTGAATCAAAAAAGCGATCAGGAAATTTCTTTGCAAATACTTGTGTTTGAGTTGAGCATGCCAAGTCTGCGTCCATGACAACTACTTTAGGATTTATTTCGCCAATTTCACTTAAGGCTTTTCCAAAAGCTGAACGTATTGATTTTTTATTACTTCTATCTACTATCATTAAATCCCCGTATAGACTGTGCGGTGGGCTCTTTCGCCCCCATAATCTTATTATATCATAAACAAATGTCTTGTTCCAATAAGTTTACTCAATGTTTACAAATATAGAATGTCTGAAATACACTATTAATAGGGCTTTTGGGTTTTGTATGTTAAGAATTATTAAAAAATCTTGAAAATAAAGCAATTATTTTCCTTGAGGAGTATTTAAACGGTAGAATAGGAATATGACGTTATTTACAAGAAAGGAAATTAAAAAATGTTACAAGTTCCAAATTTACCCAACTATCAATTACAACAGCCAAGTTACAATGCTGTAAAAATTGATATTCACAATCCATCTGTTAATGGTGGGGCAACTTGTCCGGTTCAACAACCGCAAATGCCACAAATGATGCCTCAATATGGAGCGCCAATTTATAATTACCCTCAAGCGCAGGTATATGATTACCCACAAGCACAACAAATGCCATATTATATGCCATATCCACAACAACCGGTGTATATGCCGACATATCCGCAACCAGTAGCTGTTGAACCTCAACAAGCACCAGTTCAACAAGCACCAGTTCAACAAGTTCCAGTTCAACAAGAACCTGTAGCTCCAGCAGCTCCAGCTCCAGCTCCAGCGGCTCCAGCTCCAGCTCAAACAACTGTTGTTTGCCCACCATGTCCAAACTGTAATACACAAGTACAACCACAAGTTGTGCCAGTAGCAGTTCAACCTGCACCACAACAAATCAATATTAACCAAGCGCCACAAGCTCCAGCTCCTGTAGTTACAGAAGCTCCAGCAGCGCCACAAGCTCCAGCAGCAGTTGAAGTTGCTCAACCTGCTCCAGCAGCTCCATTGGTAGATTTGAATAACTTCATCGCTCGTTTAACAAGCCCTGATTTCGAAGTTCAAGCAAACACAATGGAAGAAATTGCTAATATGGTTAAAGATGAACCAGTAAAAGCAACAGAACTTCTTGATGCAAAAATCGTAGATGCTTTGGTTAACATTATGAATGCAGATTCTTCAAAATTGGCTGGTCCAACTCAAGAACAAATTGCAGCTAGACAAAAATTAATGGCTGGTCAGCAAATTTCAGATGCAGACAAATCATTAGCTACAACAATTACACCGATGGAACAAGCTGAAAGAAATAAAAGCTATGCAATGTTCACATCAGCAATTTTACAAAAATTGTACGGTGAAGAAGTAACTAAATTAACAGGTTCAGTAGTTCCATTAACAGAATTACCTGCAGCAATGAATGTAGTTGATCAATTAAAAGACAACCCTAATCCAATGGTTAGATCTTCTGCAATTGAAGCATTAAGCTATATCCAAGCTCCTGAATACAAAAAAGATTTGAACACATTGTTCACAATCGCTCAAAAAGATCAGGACAAAAACGTTCAAGAAGCAGCAACTGTTGCTCTTGAAAAATTAAACCAAATCTAGTAACACAAAATTCCTTTCTTTTAAAATATAAAGACCCTCGTTTGAGGGTCTTTAATTTTATACATTAACTGTTTCTTTTGTTTTGTAGCTTTCTGGAATAGGAGTGCAATTTTCATATTCAGCGTGTTCGCAAATAAATTTACTCCATTCATAAATGATTTCATCTTCACTCAATGTATGAGAAATAGGTTTGCCTATGTGAATTCGCACTTTACGGCGAGTGAAAGGTTTTAATTTTGGATAACCTGAAAATTCAGCTAATGCAATTGGTACAATATCAGCTTTTGCAGCTTTCGCAATTACAGCAAATCCTTTTTTAATCCCTTCTAATTTACCGTAAGGTCTTGTTCCTCCTTGAGGGAATACTCCCAAAGACCAAGATGTTGTTAGAATATCCTTCACCGTTTTAAAGGTTGCTATTTCAGGTTTTGCACGATTAACGGCAAAAGCGCCAAGTCTTTTTACTAACCATTGACGTTTATCTTCTGGTCTAAATAATTCTTCTTTTGCCATAAATGCAATAATTTTTCTGGTTGCAAAAGGAATAATTGGTGGGTCCAATTCTGATATATGGTTTCCTGCATAAATATATTTACCATTATCTTTAGGAACATTTTCGCGTCCGTATACTTTAAAATCATAGAATATGCGCATGAAATTATCTACGACAATTCTTAAAAATAGCCAATAGAATAAAGATCTTTGCCAATTATATTCTTTTGCGTAGCGTCTATTATAGTTTCTTTCAGTGTTATTCTGCATTTTCTGACTCCTGAACCTCTACATATTTAAAACCTGTTAATTCTTCTATAGCTTTGATCCATTGTGCGACCATAACGTTAACATCTTCATTGTATGGAATTAGTTCTCCGATGCGCACTACAACATTACCTGTGAAAGGTATGTGAGTAGCTTTTTCAGTTCCTGTGATTCCTACAGGTAAAATACCACATTTTGTAGCTTTTGCAATGCTTGCAAAACCTTTGTTAATATTAGAAATTGTGCCAGGTTTGCATCTTGTGCCTTGTGGGAATAATCCTAATACCCATTCTGTTTGACTAATTGATTTTGCAGTTTTTATTGTTGAAGCTCCTAGATGATCTCTATTCACTGCAAATGCGCCTAACCAATCCAACCACCATCTGATAAATTTTATGTCAAATAATTCTTGTTTTGCCATAAAACTTACAGGTCTAGGCATAATGCCACCAACCATAGGAGGATCTAAAGTTGATAAATGATTTGCTGCTACAACATATTTATTATGTTTTGGTATATTTTCTTTGCCGTAAACCTTCAAGCGATAGATTATTTTTAATCTAATCATGTAGAAAACTTTTGTAACTAAGGCATAGAACAAAGCACGCCATAAGTTAAATTCAGATGCATCACGTTTTGCATAACTTCTTTTTTCTTTTTTTACTTTTTCTTTCAAAATAATATACTCCCCTAATAACCACTATAATTATATACCAAATTAAATAATTTAGCAAATGGACAAGCTTTGATTTTTTTTGTATAATAAGGCAAAGGGGAGAGTATATTATGACTAATTTATTAGAACAAGAATTATTTAAAAGTGTGGAAGCAAAGACTCCGGAATATGTTAAAAAATTAAATTTAATGAATTTTGATAACGAAGATGAGTTTATTTTTACGCTAAAAAAAGAATATTTAGCGTCATATGATGCTGAAAAAAATCCAGAGGGTTTGGGTTTAGAAGAATGGTTCGCAAATTATGCAAAAGAAGCCAAGGTTTCGACAGCAGGTATTCGCGGTCCTCAGAATGTTTTATACCCGCAAGATACTCGATTCCCTATTAATTTGGTTGGTATTGTCTTAGCAACATTAGCAAAAGCTCTTGTAGCTAATGAAAAATATCCAAATAAAGAAATTCTAAAAGTTGTCGGTCGTGAAGTTCGTTATAATTCAGAATTGTTTTTGAATGCGATTGCCCGTATTCAGGCGGCTCAAGGTATCAAAACACTTGTTCCTGAAAGTACTATCCCTATTTGGTTAGCATCATTTTTAGCTTTTAAATTAGACTTGTTGGGTGGCGAATATATTACATCTAGCCATGGTATTTCGGTTAAAAATGCGACTAAGGATTTAAATTCTCAAGGTAGTCAATATCTTCCTGAAGAATCTATGGAATTTGTTGAAAAAATTCAAGAAATATTTGAAGAAACTAAGAAAAATGGTACTTATGAAATAAGAATTTCTGCAAAAAATAATCCTTTAGTTGATAAAGAAATTATGAAAAAACTCAATGATGGTGTAGATTTGTATGTTGAATACTTAAAATCAGGTGTCGCACAAGATGCAAACTTAGATTTGATAAAAGATTTGTCAGAAAAGGTTGTGATTGAAAACGTAGGAGGTTCGGCATATAGAACGTTGAGCAGAGTTCTCGAAAAACTTGGGATTTCAGATAAATTTGTTTGGTTTAATACGGAAGAAGATCCATTTTTCCATTCCATTGGGAAATACGATACAACTCCAAAGGGAGAAAAAGCATTTTATGATTATTCAGTTGATGCAACTGTGTTGGCTAAAAAGCAAGACGGTACAAAATTTTTCCCTGTAATTGACACATTACATTATGATGAAAAATTAAAAGATATGCCTGTAGGTACAGCTGTTTTAATAACTGACCCTGATCATGATAGACTTACAATAACTCAAACAGAAAGTATTGAAAGAGTATCGGAACTTGAAAAAGCAGGTATTGATTATATCAAATTGACTGACAAAACAGTTTTGACTGTGTTTACGGCAAATCAAGCATTTTTAATGTTGATGGATTTTTATGCAAAACAATTAAAAGCTCAAGGTTTATGGAATAATCATCCAAGATTTATGATTAAAACAACAGCCTCTGCTCTTTCTTGGGACGAGTGGGCGAAAAATAACGGTGTAAAAGTTGTTAATGTGCCTGTAGGGTTCAAAGAAATTGCAAATATTATGAAAAAAGTTGAATTACAACTTAAAAATAATCCAGGAAAAGAAGTTGTTGTTGATGATGTTTTTGCAAACAGTATCAATTTAGGTGTAAATCCTCGATTAATCTTTGGTGGTGAAGAATCTGGCGGTATGATTATGGGTACTGAAGATTTGATTAAATCTTTGTGTGGTCGTGAAGCTGTTGCAATGAGAGAAAAAAGTGCAACTGAAGCTATTGTTGTAGCGTCTGCTTTAATCTCAAAACTTCAAAAGACAGGTGATGCTTTGTCTGAATATTTGGTAAAAGTTTTTGATGAAAATAATATTATCGGTCGTTTTGATACTCGTGTAGATATCGCTTATTATAACGAATCTGAACCAGATATTGAAAAATTAAAACTGGCAAAAGTGGCAGGCGAAGAACTAAGAACTAAAAATGACTTGTTCTATTTAGCTCAAGCTATTGCTATAAAACAAGGTATTATGACGTTAGACGATGCAAAAGTTGTTCTTTCTGATGCTTTCCCTACTTTAGATTTTAGCGGATTAAAATCAATTAAATTTGTGGGTGATGGTACATATATGGAATTTGCTGATAAATACATTGAAATTCGTCCATCAGGAACAGATGCAAAAACAAAAGCGTACGGCGGTGGCTTGAATAAAGCTGATATTGAAAATTATGCTACGGTTTTGGGTAATTATTCTGGTGAGAGAACTGAACTATATAACAAATTCATAACAGATGAATTTTATGAAAAAGTAAAAGATTACGCGATGGATTATTATTTGGCATTTGTTGAAAAAGATGCAAATAATGAGAAGTTCGAAATCCCTGAATATAAATTTTAATAAACAGGAGGGCATTTACCCTCCTGTTTATTATACCAAATAACCGAATCTATTAAATAGTCATTTACTCTACACACACCGCCAATGGATAGTTACGGTTACGACCGTATTCACTCCAGTATGTAGTTTTTACAGAAATGTTGATACTGCGGCCATATGCAATACCAGCACTATTATTGTCACTAGCCCAAAGGTTGAACTCACCAGAAGAAGGTAAGCCTAATTCAGTTGCCTTAACGGCATCAAAGGTTAATCCCGATGGGCTAGATATATCCTGTTCTGCGCCTATGCTACTTGTGTTATATACAAAATTAGCTATCTTAGCTAAATCTGTACCAGATGCCATTTTACTTGTTCCACCACATGCTTTTACTGCACCTGCCCAATAATCGTCATTATAACTACATTGATCAATTCCATACCCATTAGCTTTTAATTGTTCACATTCAGCTTTTGTTACAGGCGTAGGCACAAATGGTTCCATAGCAATACAAACCCCATTCGCCTCAGCAAAACAACCTTTACCTAACTTAGTTACATTAATAGAACGTAAATCTTTAGCAACTTTATTAGGCGATTTAAACCCATTAGTATCATAAAGAATAGCAAGAGCAGTAGTACCAAGTTCTACCGAACCTTTTTTACCATTACTAGAACCTGAGATATTAACAATCTGATTAGAATAAGGATCTTGCTTAGCATCTTTGTTATACGCAATTAATGCACTAGTCCCATCAGTAAATTGAACACCAATTACATTAGAATCTTGCCAATCTTTTTGGCCAAAGTTTTTAGCTTTAGTAACAGTAGTCATATCAACAGCTTCCGGAGTAGCATCACCAGCCCCCCATAAAACTTCACTTTCAAAACAATCCATAAGTTTATCATTAGCACAAGTCTTAGTAATTTTAATATGTTTCTTTAATTCATCAACAAAACTTTCAGTAGAAGTGTGTCCTGCTAAAGTCATCTGACTATTCATAACTTTAAGAGCTTCACCAAGCTTTCTTTGAAACACAGTAGCCGCAGTATTAAAACTTCTATCTTGATAATCAGCCACTAATGTAGGAATAGTCATAGCAGCAACTACACCAATGATACCTAGGGTGATTAAAACTTCCGCAAGTGTAAAACCTTGCAAACTCGCTCTAGGAGAGTGTTCTACCCCCCCCCGTAGGTGTAAATCGTTGTAAATTCTTAATCATAGACGTCTCCTATTTAATATGTGTACCATTTTATTATACATTTTTTTTAGTTAATTGCAACTGTGTTATAATTTAGTTATGAATTTAAGAGAAATATATTCTAATAAATCTGTTATTTCCTTTGAGGTTTTTCCTGAAGAAAATACTGAGAATTTGTATAACACTTTAGATGTTTTATCGAAGTATAATCCGTCGCTTATTTCATTGACCTATGGCGCAGGAGGAAAAAATAAAAATTTCTCTGTTGATATTTTAGATTATATAAAAAATACTTTAAAAATTAATGTTATGCCTCATTTTACTTGTATTTGCAATAGTCGTGAAATGGTTGAGAGTAATATTAAATCTATTGAAAAATTAGGTATCCAAAATATTTTGGCTTTGCGTGGTGATATTCCTGAAGATAAAGATGTCTGCCATTTCGATTTTAAATATGCAAATGAACTTGTTGAATTTGTCAAATCCCAAACAAATCTTTCAGTTGCTGTAGCAGGATATCCTGAAGGGCATATTGAAAGTGCTGATTTAAAATCAGATATTTTTAATTTAAAAAGAAAAATTGACGCAGGTGGCGAAGTTATTTATACCCAATTATTTTTTGATAATGACAAATTTTTTAATTTTGTAGATAGAGTTCATAATTTCGGAATTACAACGCCTATTGTGGCAGGAATTATGCCAATTTTATCTAAAAAACAGATAGACAAAATGACACAACTTGCAAATATTGAAGTCCCTAATGTTGTATTAGATGCTTTAGAACGCTATAATACTGATGACTTGAAAAAATTCGGTATTGACTATGCATCAAAGCAATGTCAGAGCTTATTGGAGTTTGGTGTGGACGGACTTCATTTTTACACACTTAATAAATACTATTCAACTTCAAAAATTCTTGATAATATATTATAAAAAGGAGAAAATATGGAAAAATTTATTGAAAACACAGTTTTAAAACAAGATGCAACAGAGCAAGAATTAATTAATCTTTTTGAAGAAGCAAAAAAATACAATTTCTTTGGAATTTGTGTAAATCCTTGTTATGTAAAATTAGCAAAAGAACATTTGGCTGGTAGTGATGTTAAAATCGTTACAGTAGCAGGGTTTCCTTTAGGTGCAAGCGCAACTGAAGTTAAAGTTTTTGAAACTAAAAAAGCTATTGAAGATGGTGCAGATGAAGTCGATATGGTAATAAATGTTACTTGGCTAAAAGACAAAAAATATGACTTAATTGTAAATGAAATTAAAAAGATTAAAGAAGCTTGTGGTTCTCATAACCTAAAAGTTATTTTGGAAACAGATTTGTTAACAAAAGATGAAATCAAAAAAGCATGTGAATTATGCATTGAAGGCGGTGCAGATTTGGTTAAAACGTCAACTGGTTTTGTAAAAAATGGTGTTGGTGCAAAAGTCGAAGATGTAGAATTGATGCACAATACTGTTAAAAATCATGGGCTTTTGGTTAAAGCTTCTGGTGGTATTCGTGACAGAGAATCAGCAGAAAAGCTTGTAGCTGCAGGAGCTTCAAGATTAGGCACAAGTTCAGGTGTAAAAATAGTTCAAGGATAATAAAATATGGCAGATGAGGATAAGCAGTTTGATGCCACGCCCAGAAAGTTGGAGCAGGCAAGAAAAGAAGGGCAAGTTGTTAAGTCAAAAGACTTTTCGACAGCGGTTTCACTGCTTATCATGTTTTCTGCTATTGTTGGTTTAGCCCCATTTGTTTGGAATCAAATTGTACAGCTTTATACTCTTTTGTACGAACAAATTCCTAATGCTAATTTAGAACATGTTGGTTTGATGTACATTTTAACGGTTACGTTGAAAACTACAATATTAATTATTGGCCCAATTCTATTTTTAGCATGGTTTGTTGCAATTATGGCGGATTTTATTCAAGTTGGTCCTTTGGTTGCAACTGCTCCGTTAGTGCCTAAATTGGATAAATTAAATCCCACAAAATATTTTAAAAACTTGATGTCAGTAAAAACTTTGTTTGAGCTTTTTAAAAACATTCTCAAAGTTATTATTTTAGGTTATATCGGTTGGAGTGTTTATTCTGCCCATATTGAAAGTATTTTGATGCTTGCGGCAATAGACAATAACTTTGCCGTTATGATTGAGTTTGGAAAATTGATTACAGAGTTTATTTTTAAAGCTTGTATTGCCTTTTTGGTGATTTCTGCAGCAGATTATGGTGTTACTAAGTGGAAATTTTTAAAAGATCAAAAAATGTCTTTTAAAGAAATTAAAGATGAATACAAGAATACAGAAGGTGATCCAAATGTAAAAGCGGCATTGCGTCAAAGACGTATGCAGATGCTACAGCAAGGTATGATGGATTCCGTTCCTGAAGCAGATTTTGTTGTTACAAACCCTACCCACATTGCGTGCGCATTAAAATATGATGCAGAAAAAATGGAATCACCTATGCTTATTGCAAAAGGTACAGAGCTTATTGCTAAAAAAATCATCGATATTGCAAAGGAACATGGCGTACCTGTTTTAGAAAATGCACCTGTAGCACGAGCTTTGTTTAAAATGGTTGAGTTGAACCATACTATTCCGCCAGAAATGTACAAAGCAATTGCGGAAATTCTGCTTTTTGTCTACAATATGAAAAAATCCACCAAATAAATGGGTACATTTAAAATAAATTATATTAAGATGGTTCAGTAATCATGGTTATGCAAGATAAAAATAAACTACAAGAATATATTGACATCGTACAGAAAGTCGCAAGAGTCGAGCATAGAAGAATCCCTTCTCATATGGTCGAGTACGAAGAATTGCTTTCCATTGGTATTATTGCTGTACAAGTTTTAGTTAAAAATAAGTCGCCAGAGCAGCTGGAAAAATATAATGCAGCTTACGTTGCAACTGCTGTTCGCTGGGCTATTAGAAATGAATTAAGAATTAGATATAAATGGTATTCTCTAAAACATAAAGCTGAGGGAGAATATGATGATGAAGAAGTAGTAGAAGGAATGGACATGCAGCAGGCTAAAGTCCGTGAAGCTGTTTATGAAACAATTCTTTCTATTGATGGTTTAGCTGCTGCTGCAAGTGATAATGATTCACCGTTCGACTTTGTAAAAGATCCTCATGCAATGCCTGATGAAAATGCAGAAATCTCAGAAATGGGAAAAATGATTAGAGAAGCTATTTCAAAACTTCCACCAAAAGATAGAACAGTTGTTGAATATAGATTCTATCGTAACATGCAAGTGAAAGATATTGCAAAGCAAGTGGGACTTTCTTCTTCTCGAGTTACACGCATTGTACAGGCGTCACTGAATACTGTTAAAGAATATTTAAATGCACGTGATTTACACGGATACTAAGCTGGTACTATATTAATTCTATGATCGTCTGTGATATCGATAGGTTTGTTTTGTTTTTTAATAAAGTCACATGCTAATTTATCTTTATCATAATCAAAGACGGCTTCAGCTGAGTCGAATTTGTTGAGCATTGTCATGCCATTACCGCCTCTAGCATAAAAATCATCCATTGCAGCTCTATAAAATTTGTCAGGATCAGGATTGTTTATATCAATAGGATGTTTTTTACCATTTTTATCAATATATTCTAGGCTGAGTAATTCTCCTTTTGTATTCATTGTATACGATAAACCTGAAGCCATAACTAATCCAGGTTTTTTACCAGGAGATGTAAATGATTTTCCACCTAGTTTAATTGCTTCAACGATATCTTTTTCACTAACTTTAGTTATTACCATTTTATTTTTGAAAGGTGTTATTTCACTCATTTGACGAGAATCAATTTTACCTTTTTCAAAGTTGCCTCTGATATTTGCGGCATTTAGAAGCGCAATATCAGTACCGAGTTCTATACGCATTGCATCTGTTAAAAAGTTAATGTGAGGGTTGTTTTCTATTAATCGGTTTTTTGGTCCAGGAGGCGCTGAATTTATGATACCAACGTGTTCAGGTTTGCCAATAATTGTTTCAACTACGTATTTAGCCTGTAATGAACGATTAAACTGTTTTGTTGGAGTAACATTATTTTGGGCTTTTGTAATAATACCTTTATCGTCAAATTCTAGATTTAATACACCAAAGAATTCTCCATCTTTACCAGCTTGGGTTATAACTACAGGTTCACCATCTAAGTTGTAAAATAAGTTTTTATTTTCTTTGATGTCTTCCAATAAATGGTGAGAGTGACCACCTAAGATAACATCGATACCTCTTGTTTGTTGAGCGATGATTTTGTCATTAGCATAGCCACTATGAGATAGTAATATTATTTTATCGAGGTTTTGTGCTTCAAGAGAATCGACTTCTTTTTGTAAATTTACGATGGTAGTAGCTAGATCATCAACAGTAATATCAGATTTTGATTTACCAGCTTTCAAGTGCATATCCAAATCAGATGGGCCAATCCCAACAATCCCGTATCTATGTCCATTAACTTCTTGGATTGCAGAATTAACTAAGAGTCCGCTTAATTTGCTTTCTGGGTTGATATGCATATTTATAGCACCTAATTGTTGGTAATTAGCTTCTTTATTTATAGATGCATGATTTGTTGGAGTGATATCAAATTCATGGTTACCAGGCTGACGTTTTTGAATTCCAATCATATTTAATAATTTACTAACGGCTTTATTTATTACAGGATCTTCACCAAGTCCATCATCTCCAGATGAAAGTTTTAATTTGTCAGCTTGGGTTTCATATGTATCAAACGCTTGAGATGCCGTATATAATCTTTCTAAATTTGGCAATTTCGCGTGAAAGTCATTCATATAAAATATGCTTGTCTTTGTTTTATTATCTTTATTTTGAGTAAAACTTACTGGATAAATCATGACACCCTCTTTTTCATGTCTTTGTAAATGTTCAAACCTTCTACCCAATTAGGTGTAACAGTCATATCAGCTTCCACTACTTTTTGAGGTAGTGCTGCATGGTGAATTTTAGGTAGCAAATAATCTTCAGTGTATTCTATAGGTTTTACATTATCATCATCAGTATCGTTGCATACAAAAATCAATTTGCCGTTACTGTCTTTTTTATAGTCAACTACTGTGATTTCATGGCCACCTATTACAATATTATTTTTATCAACATATGTATAACCAAGAATTACATTTTCACCCATATCTATAGCTGTTAATAAATGACGCTTTAATGTTTCTTGGTCTGTTTCATAGCCGATTAAACGAGCATTTTCATCTACGGTTTGATAAGTTACTGATAAGATATTTTTATCAGCAACTACAGATTCTGTAAATGTTTTTTCAAATTCAATCAAACCTTTTGGATTTTGATTAAATTTGCCTTCTCGTTTATCAGTCAAAGAGTTATATGTTTGTTGTGAGCCAACTTGCATAAATGTTGATTGCATTAAAACATCTAGTGGGGAACGTTCTAATGGATCTTTATGAGTCGTTTGGATTTGAGCTCTTAAAATAGCATTTTTATCTGGTGCAAATGTTAATTTTGCGTTGTTAAAATCGTTTGCGACATAAGGGATTTCAAATGCATTTAAAAGCCAAATCGCATCAAGAGTATTGTCAGCAAGGTTTTTTAATTTAATCTCTTTATCTACTGACATTTTTGGGGATGATAAACCTTCTGCAAATCTTGTAAATTCGGCAGGCATGGCTTCTGCTAAATTGAATTCAATACTAGCTGCAACACATGTTCCAGAATGTTCAACATCTATATCATTTGTTGCTTGAAAAGTATCAACAAGATGTGATTTTGACGCCGTATTAGCAGCCAAAGCTTGTTCTCTGTATTCGATCGGAATATCCCCGATATGTTGAGTAATTGTAAATGGAGATGATAGAATTCCGATTGTATCTTTTAGAATATTTTTGTTGTCTAAACCTTGTGCACGTGGAGTTGTAGCAATTTTATGTAAATTATCTAAAACAGTTGAATTGTCATTAGAATTTGAATCCAACAAAATACCACTTTTTAAAAGTGCATTTAATTGTTTTTTAACATTTTTATCTTTTATTGTATTTAGTAGTTCTGTATATTTTTTCTTTTCAGGGCCAGAAGCTAGTTCTGTACGCTTGTTTAAAACTCTTTCTCCAGCACTAAATGGAATAGTTGAAAATCTGGTATTGTTAGCAATAGAGGATGTAGTGTCATTTGTTTTAGTATTAGACTTAATTGCTGACACTGTGTTATAATAACTATATTGTTTAATATTGTTTACAGAATCTACCATTGCTACTCCACATTTATATTAAAAATTAAACAGGGAAAAAATTGCTAGATTTTAACAATATTTATAACTATTTGTAACATTGAGGTAATCTTGTATAAAATCAAACCATTAACAAAAGATCAAATAATAATTTCAATTGATAGATTAACACGTTTTAAAGATCCAGAAGTGAAATATTTACGTGTATTCAAAGATTTAATTGTTAATAATTTGATTAATCCTAAGTTTAAAAAAGCCGAGTTAGATCTAATGGATTATGGTGATTTATGCATATATGCTCAAGAAATAATTAATTATTCGTTAAAAGAACTTGGTTTAAGTCTAGACGATGATTTCTTAATTAATGAAAAATTATACGAATACGAAAATCAAACATTTTATTTATCAGAACAAACTAAAGTTTTATTAAAGAATAAAATTAATTTCAAGGCTTGTCTTTCTTTAATTACAGAAGACTCAACAATTAATTTAAAGTGGCTAAAAACTCTCAATGAATCTACCAATCAAATTTTATTAAGAAAAGAGTATAACCTTCGTTTTCCTCTAGAAAAAATTGTAATTTCTGAAGGGATAACAGAAGAGATTTTATTGCCAAAGCTGGCACAAATTTGTGATTATGATTTTGATAAAAATGGCGTCTATATGTTATCAGCAGGCGGAAAAAATCAAGTAGTAAAGCTTTTTTATCAGTTGGCTGAAGTTTTACGTATTCCGATTTTTGTTTTATTAGATAAAGATGCATTGACAAATTATAATGAAATAAAGCCAAGATTGAGAAAGTTTGATATGGTTCATGTACTTGAATGTGGCGAGTTCGAAGATGCTTTGCCTTTACCGTTGATTAAGAAAGCTCTTTCTTATGATTTAAAAAATATTTCAATTATAGAAAATGGAAGTTTTAATTATGAAATAGGCATGGTCAAAAATTTAGAAGAAATCTTTCGATATAGGGGAATGCATGAATTTAAAAAAGCAGATTTTGCTCAAATTGTTAGAAAAAACTTGAATTCTGTAGATGATGTATCACCTGAAATTGCAGATATAATAAGAAAAATTAAAAATACTCATAAAAATTGAAAAATATGGTTGACATTTAATTTTGCTTTAGGTATTATAGAAAACGTGAACAAGCCCCCATCGTCTAGAGGCCTAGGACAACACCCTTTCACGGTGTAGACAGCGATTCGAATTCGCTTGGGGGTATTTTTTATAGGTAGACTTTTTAAATGAAACAATTACGACGTACAACATTTATCTTTGTGAAAGGCTTGTCTATTTAACGAGAAGTATGTTGTCGTATAGAAATAAGATTTAAGACCTTTCAAAAAGAAAGGTCTTTTATTTTGTAAAAAAAAGTAAATGTTGTGTTAAATTTAAGCAATTTAAATTTTTACGAAGCTTAAACAAATAGGAAGGTAATATTAATGATAAATAAGAACCGACGAAACTCAATTATAAAGGCGAATGCCCCAATCGTTAAATTAATGAACTTAATTTGGGGTTTGTAATAGATTGAGAAACAAAGGAAACAAGATATGATCCCAGCGATTAATGCAAGCAAAATATATTCAGTATTAGGAAATAATAATTCATTAGTGCCCCTAGCGATAAAAGATATCGCAAATAGTATGGGGTTAACTGCCGGTTCTTATATTACCGGTGATTCAGTAGAAGGTAAAGATAGATTTATAGATGAGTTTGGAACGCAAGCTATTTGGCTTTTAGGCATTCCTGGATATAAAAAAGCACTAGATTTAACATTGTTTAAATCTCTTGGTTATGATGCAAAAGTTGATGCAAGATTATTGCAAAATGCTGATATTTTAAAGAAAGCGCAAGAATTTGCACCAACCAGTGAAATTCAAGAGGCAATAGCAAAAGTCGCTAAAAATCAAAAGGCATATAAAGGTCTTACTGTTGCAAAGTTTGCAGCATCAACCTTATTAACAATGGCAACGTATTTTGGCTTGACAAAATTTAGACATAAATATACAGAAGAGCAAATAAAAAAGGATTATTTTGAAAGAAATTTAGTTGATAAACAAAAGTTTAATTTTACTTCATCAATCCCATTCTCTGCTACATTTAATGATGTTCATAAACCGAAGCAGGTTAGTTTTACTGGTGGCTTACAGGAGTTTATGTTTAATCCTGTTAAAAATTTAATGATTGTTGATGCAACAATTTCTGGTGAAAGACTTGCCCATGCAAGAAATAAACAAGATTTTGTTGGCTATGCTGTTAAAGAAGGAACATTCTGGACATTTATGTATTTTGCAGGTGCTAAGATTCAGCAAGCATTAGAAAAAAACGCAGAAAAAAAACACAACAAATCAATTGATCTTGATGCAAGAGTAATTGAAAGCGCTGAATTAAAAGAAGCATTAGCGGATAAATCAATTCAAAAAGCAATAAAAGAATTCCCGATTAATGGCTCTGATGCGGAAATCTATGAATTTATTAACAAAAATCCGGATAATTTCGTTGTGAAAATGGCTAAAAAATCAGATATTATTTCAACAATGGGAAATAATGATGGTTTGCTTAATAAATTAATGAAAAAAATTAACTTACCTCATTTAGAAATCGCTGATAAAAATGCTATTGATACAAGAAAATTTATCGATATTGCTGATGTTAAAGGAATAGCTTCAAAACTAGAAAAACTTAATGGGCAGTTTGAAACTTCTGGCGAAACAGTTGATAAGTTTTTGAAAGGTGTCAAAACACTTAAAAGAGCTTCGATTGTAAAAAATATTGGATCGTGTATTGCGGCTCTAGGTGTTGTAGCACCAGCGATAATGATTGCATTAAGATTTATGGATAAAGATAATAAAGAATTCCAAACTAAAAAAGATATTGAAGCAAAATTAGCGGCTCAAAATTGATTGTGCAGCAACATATGCGGTTGACCAGCAGTTTTGTAGATTAAACCCGCCACAATATCCGTCAATATCTAGAACTTCTCCGCAAAAATATAGATTTGGAATGATTTTTGATTGCATTGTTTTGGCATCGACTTCGTTTAATGAGACCCCTCCAGAGGTAACGACCTCACCTGTTTTGGATGTGCCTGTGATTTCGATTTCATAATTATTTAAACAGTTTATTATGCAATCTCGTTGTTTTCCGTTAATACTATGACATTTTTTATTTTCATCGATATTTAATTTTTGCAATATATGTGATGCAAAGCCTTTAGGTATAAAATCAGAAAGAAGATTTTTGATTGTTTTTTGAGAGTTGTTGTTTAGATGTGTCTGAAGATCAATTTCACCACAAAAATCAATTGAAATTTTATATGGGAATTCTTTTCTGGCATTAATTGAAGATATTTTATAAATTAGTGGACCAGAAATACCCTCGTGTGTAAAAAGGATATCATCAGTAAGCCCACAAGATGAAACGTTTTTAAAGCTAATGCCTGGAGGAAATTTTTCAATGGTTTTTAGGCCTACTAGTGCGGGTTTTGGCGTTATAATTGTGTGATTTTTTATCAAGGAATATGAAGAATGCCCGCCGGTTGCTATTACAATATAATCGTAAGTTTGAAAATCGAGTTCTGTTATAACTTCCTTTATAATACGAACTTTTTTTAATGCCTTTAAGAATTTTTCACGAACGTCTTTTGAACTATTAGATTCTGGAAATATCCTCATATCATTTTGAATATATGTGTTAATACCTAGATTTTGAAAAAACTCTATTGTATCAGAAGTTGAAAATCTGGAAAAAACTGAATATAAAAATTTTTCACCTCGTGGATAGTTTTTTGCTAGTTCTTTAAAATCAAATTCTGCGTGTGCTAAATTGCATCTTCCGCCTCCAGTAGGTAAAAGTGTTCTCAATGGGCTACCATAATCAAAAATTGTGACTTCACAACTATCTTGTAAATAGTATGCACACATACAACCGGCAGGTCCTGCACCGATTATAGCGACTTTAGAAATTGAATTCAACTCTTGTGCCATATAAAAATACCATTTCAGGATTTTCTAAATCATTATGTAAATCGCTTACGGTTTTGTGTAATATTGGATGTTCCAAGTCGGGTGCTAACTCAAGCATAGGAACAAGAGTAAAAGCTCTTAAATGAAAATATTTGTGAGGAATTATTAGATTTTTTTCGTTTATTATTTCTTTGTTATATAGCAAAATATCGATGTCGATAGTTCTATCGTCATAAGCATCTTCGCGTTCTCTTTCTCGCCCAAGTTGCTTTTCGATGCGTTGGCATTCAGAAAGTAGTTTTTCTGGTAATAATGTTGTTTTTATTTCAATTACGGCATTGACAAACCAAGTGTCTGAAGTCATATTCCATGGCTCAGTTTCGTAAAAAGCTGATGTTCGAATTATATTGATGCCTTCGACAGCACCCAAAAGGCTTGTTGCTTGTTGCACATACCCAATTCTATCGCCTTTATTAGATCCTAAACTTAAATAAACTATAGCCATACACTCATTTTATAAATTTTTTTTAATGTTGTCAATATGCATTTATGTTTGATATATAATTATATTGTTATGTTAATATATGAAATTTTATCAACAGTTTTATTTTTAATTTTGTTACCTATATATTATGTGGTTAGGGTTTGTAATAAGAAATTTTTGTACGGTTGGAAAGAAAAACTTGGATTTTTCGAAAATCCAAATTTAGGTAATAAGGTTATTTTATATCATGGTGTTTCTGTTGGTGAAGTTATAGCATTAGAAAATGTAATAAAAAAGACAAAAGAATCATTTCCTGATTACAAGCTTGTAGTTACTACAGGGACTAAAACTGGGCAGGAAATCGCACAGAAAAAATTTAAAGATGTTGCAGATTATATTACTTATTTGCCTTTCGATATTTCGTTCTGTGTAAAACAATTTTTAAATAAAGTTCGTCCATCAGTTGCATTGATTGCCGAGACTGAATTGTGGCCTACTTTTGCTTATGAGTGTAAACGCAGAAATATTCTTTTGTATACGATAAATGGCAGAATGTCTGATTCAACTTATTCTTTGTATAAGTTTATTAGAGCTTTTTATAAGCACGTTTTCCCTAATTACACTGGTATTTTGACTCAAAGTCAAGAAGATATGGATAAATTTGTTTCTGTAGGTGCGCCAAAAGAAATTACAAGTGTAATGAAAAATTTAAAATTTGATGTAAAAAAATCAGATGATGTAATTGAAATGGGCAAGGGTAATTCTCGTTTAATCATTGCCGGTAGTACTCATAAAGGCGAAGATGAGATTGTTTTTGATGCATTTAAAACATTAAAAGAACAATTTTCTGATATTAAATTGTTAATTGCTCCTCGTCATCCACAGCGTGTGCCAAATGTTCTTGATTTAGCTAAAGCTACAGGTTTAGCTGTTGGTACTCGTTCTAATAGCGATGTATTTTTAGATAAAGAAATTATTATATTGGATACAATGGGTGAATTGGGTAAAATGTATTCGATATGTGATTTTGCTTTCATTGGTGGTAGTTTTAATAAAACTGGCGGTCATAATCCATTAGAGGCCGTTGTTTATGGGAAACCAGCTATTTCAGGACCGTCAATACATAACTTTAAAGATATTTATGGGATTTTAGGAAAATCTAAAGCTGGAAAAGTTGTAAAAACACCTCAAGAGTTAGAAGAATATATGAGATTAATGTTGTCAGATGTAGATTTCTATAATCAAGCTTGCAAAGATTGTGAATTTGTTTTTGAAGACCAAAAAGGTGCTTTAGATGTTGTTATATCTACATTAAAAGGTGTATTATAATTTTAATTTCTACTCTATTGTAACGAAATGTAACATAAAAGAGAGTAAAAATTAAAGTTTTAATTTCAAGTTGCCGTAACTAAGAGTAACAAGGAAAAAATTGAAAGGGAACTCAGTCATGGGTATGGCAGCATCACAGGCTAGATTTTTAGGTCTAACCGCAAGAAAAACAAACGTAGAATATGAAGGACAACAAGTTAACCAACAAAGAACATGTTTGGCTA
>JAZRUK010000037.1:0-3705 GCA_045652525.1 Candidatus Gastranaerophilaceae bacterium
TTATTGGAGTTCAATTTGCTGATGGTACTAGTGCTTTAATTGCGTATAACAAAGATGCTAAGCAAGATCCTTATTCTAATCAGATTGTTAATATCTCAGGTAGTTCTGATGGTAAAAAAGGTTCGGTAGAACTTGGTACTAATGCTTTAGCTATTCTTTATGATACTAATGGGTTTAAATCGCCAAACAAGAGTGCTAAAGATTTGAGAAGTATAAATGTTACTAAATTAGGTAGTGGGTGTTTTGCGGAAGTTAATGGGGTGTGTTTAGCTATGGCTCCACAAAAACCTACAGCACATATATGGAATGCGTGCCAAGATGACGGAACATCTACTGACCCAGAAGACCAAAAATTTATGTCTGATTATGGAATAAAATGTCTGCCCTCCAAATACGGTACTAGCGACTACTGGGCAGGCGCTGCAGAACTATGCGGTGGAACAGATAAAATGGCAAGTATGGCACAATTAGCAGAAATAGCAAATTATGTATACAACACAAGTGGTATAGGAGCGAAACAAGATGTATCAAGCTTAACCTTCGACCCAACCAAAGCAGCTGAACTTGGTTTACCTTCTTCTCCTGACTTCTACCTTTGGTCAGGAGAGGAGTACTCCACGAACGGCGCGTACTACAGGAACTTCAGCTCTACCAATACGTACTGGAGCACCAACATCCGCACCAATAGCCTTCAACTGGCGGTTTGCCTTGGTGATTAATTATTTAATCATTTGATCATTTAGTAACAAAATAGATTCTGAAACAAGTTCAGAATGACGATTAAACGACAGGAGGGTGAATGCCCTCCTTATATTTTCAATTCCCCGTTTTCTATTTTATAGATTTTTACATCTTTTAAAAACTCTTCTTCAAAAAGGATTGTATCGACTGATGTAATAATTGTTTGGGTATTTGGATTTATTGATTTTAACAGATAATTTTGCCTGATGTCATCAAGTTCAGCCAAAACATCATCTAACAACAATATTGGTTCATCACCAGTTTTTTCAGTTATAATATCCAATTCCGATAATTTTAGTGCCAAAACTATAGTTCTTTGTTGGCCTTGAGATGCAAATTTTACAGCCTCATTGCCATTTATATAGAATATAACATCATCTCTATGTGGGCCGACACAAGCCTGACAACGACGAACTTCTTCCATTTTGCGTTCTTGTAACACTTCTGTAAATTTTTGCGCAATTTCATCGACTTCAACTTCTTCGCCTGTCAAAAACGAACAATCATAATCTATTTTTAGATTTTCGGTTTCACTAATTGTGCGGTGTTTTTCAATTGCAATTTTTTCTATCTCTTTTAAAAATTTTTTCCGTAAATAAATTATGTTACTACCTGTTATTACAAGTTGTTCATTGTATACATCTAAAAGAGTTTCATTAAAGTTACCAGTTTTTGCAATATCTTTTAGAAAATTATTTTTTTGCACACGAATTTTGTCATATTTAGAAAGCCTATCATCATATGCTGGATATATTTGAGAAATTGCACGATCCAACCAATCGCGTCTGTCTTGCGGATTTCCTCTCAAAAGCAACAAATCAGAAGTTGAAAACAAAACTGTTTTTAACACAGTTTTAAAATCTTTTGCCTTTGATTTTACGCCATTAATTTTAATTTCCTTAGACTTTTCATTATCATAAGAATAAAATAGCGTAATATCGGTACTAGATTTTATAACATCGGCAGAAATTTCGAACTTTTCGGAGTCAAAATTTATCAATTCAGTATTACTTGACGCACGTGGGCTTTTCAATGCAGATAAGAAATAAATACTTTCTAAAATGTTGGTTTTACCTTGAGCATTTTTACCAATAATCAAAATTTTTGCCGAATTAAAATCAAGTTTTAATTCGTTGCAATTCCTGTAATTTTTTAAATCCAAGCCCAAAAGTTTCATAGAAAAATTATACTACAAATACAGTATTTCTATGTAAAGTATAGACTATTGTTAAAATTTCGTATATAATGAAACAAGAGAGAGTGTCAATTTTTCAACATAAGGAAAAAGTATGTTACCAATTATATCAGAAGAAATTGCAACACAAGCATTTGGTGAAATATTTAAAGATATGCCGACATGGCGTAAAGAAATGATTCACTATATAAAAGAAGAAAACCCAGAAATTAATACAGCAATTATCGAAGCTGCAAACAAAACAGATTTAGACCCTAAAGCTGTAGCTTTGGGCGCATACATGACATATCTTTTAATTGAATTAGCAACTAAAGAAAATGAAGCATTAATGAACTTTGTGGAATAAGGAAAAATTATGATTATTGAAGAATTATTAGAAGAGTTAGTAAAAAGAGGTGGAAGTGACTTGCACTTATCTAACGCATTGCCACCAGTAATGCGTATTGATGGACAATTGATAAGATACGATTCACAACCTTTAACGGCAGATGAAGTAGAGGCATTGTTATTCCCAATGCTATCAAATGAACAAAGACGCCACCTTGAACAAGATTGGGAGCTTGACTTTTCTTATGGTGTAGAAGGTATTGGACGTTTTAGGGTTAACTTCTACAAAGATAAAGGTTGCTATGCTGCAGCATTCAGAACAATCAGTTCACACGCGCCGCAATTGGAAGAATTGGGACTTCCTGAAATTGTGCGAAAAATTGCAGAAAAGCCACGTGGATTGGTTCTAGTAACAGGTCCTACAGGTTCAGGTAAATCAACAACCCTAGCTGCAATGGTTGACTATATTAACAGAACAAGAGCTGAACACATTTTGACAATTGAAGACCCTGTCGAATTTGTTCACACTTCTAAAAAAAGTATTATCCACCAAAGGGAATTAGGTGCTGATACAAGATCATTTGCTAACGCATTAAAATCTGCACTTCGTGAAGACCCAGATATTATTCTGGTAGGTGAGATGCGTGACCACGAAACAATTGCATTGGCATTAACAGCTGCAGAAACAGGCCACTTAGTATTTGGAACATTGCACACATCTTCAGCATCACAAACAATTGACCGTATTATTGACGTATTCCCTGAAGGACAACAACAACAAATTCGTGTACAATTAGCCAACTCTCTTGTTGCGGTATTTTCACAAACATTATTACAAAAACTTCAACCAGACGGCACTAAAAAAGGTCGTGTAATGGCACAAGAAATAATGGTTGTAACACCTGCGATTGCCAACCTTATTAGAGAAGCTAAAGCTGCTCAAATTTATTCAACAATCCAAACTAGCCAAGGTGTTGGTATGGAAACATTAGAAATGGCATTGGCAAAACTATATAAAAACAAATTAATCACTCTTGAGGATGCACTTTCAAGATCTTCAAGACCTGAAGAATTAAAAAGACAAATTCAAGCATAAAAAAGAGGCAAATGCCTCTTTTTTATGCATAATAACTATTATCGCACCTTGTTTGTCTATTTCTTTTCTTTTTTATTGCGAAGAAAAAAGAAAAGAAATAGACGAAAGAAAAGAAAAACACGCAAAAGTTTTTGGCAATGCTACGCATTGCAAGACCCTTCGGGTGCACTTCGTGCCGTTTTAGCCTATCGGCTAAAATTGTTTTGCGTGCCTAAAACTACGGCACGCAGCAGCTCCGCTGCTCTAACGGGGGTGCGGGGGTGTCCCCTGCTTACTCGTTTCTTTTGGTCGCGTGTTTTCTCTTTCTTTTGCTAGCGTTTTCTTTCTCTTTTCTTTCGCAATAAAA
>JAZRUK010000038.1:0-2271 GCA_045652525.1 Candidatus Gastranaerophilaceae bacterium
TCGGAAGTGGTGTTCCAATTTAATAACTTCAGAGCTAATCTGTTGCACATGGAAGATAAATATATAAATATAAAGGAAATCGCAGAAGCTAAAGGGTTAAAGAGTACCCGTTCGCTTAGGTTAGAAATTAACAAACCTGAATCAAAATATATAGCAAGAGAGATTAAAGTTACAGGTGGAAGTTCCTACGAAATATTATACTCAAGCCTTGAACCTGATATTCAACAGCTACTTAGAGCTGGAGAAACAAAATCAACAGCTCTTGTTCCATTAAACCAACCAACAACATTTGTGGCTGAGAGTGCAAGATTAACATCATTAGCTAGAGTTGATATAGTTCAAGCATTATTTAATTATAGAACTCGATTTAAAACTAAAAAAGAAGCTGATTCAATGTTCTTAGATTTATACAATTCGGGCGAATATATGCCGAAAGTGTTTAATTTTATTGGAACAATATCAATCGGCACTCTTCATCGTTGGGTTAAAGCATATGAGAAAAATGGTACACACGAATGTTTAATACCACAATATAAATATACTAAACAGGGCGAATATAATACGATTCTCAACGATGAAATGAAACAAGTTTTATTAAAATTTTTACTACATGAAAATAGATTTAATTATGGCAAAGCAATATCATTAACAAAAGAAATCCTCAGAAAAAGAGGTTACGAAGCACTTCCTTGTGATTTAACATTTAAAAGATATGCAGAGAATTTCAGAAAGAATCACTATGACGAGTGGATTCTAAAACGTGAGGGAATGAAGGCATATCACGATAAAGTTGAACCATATATTGAAAGAGATATTTCAAAGTTAGAAGTTGGCGATGTGCTAGTAGCAGATGGACACGTTCTCAACTTCCAAGTGATAAATCCATTTACAGGAAAACCGACTAGAGCAACTCTGGTCGGTTTTTTAGATTGGAAATCAACAGCATTAGTCGGTTATGAAATTATGATGACTGAAAACACTCAATGCATTGCATCAGCGTTAAGAAATGCAATCATTAATCTTGGTATGATTCCAAAAGTTGTCTACCAAGATAACGGAAAAGCATTTAAGTCTAAGTATTTTCAAAACTGCGACTTTGATGAGGAGGGCTTTAACGGGGTGTATGCGAATCTAAACATCCACTCCGTTTTTGCTAAACCTTACAATGCGAGAGCAAAAGTTATCGAACGATTCTTCCTAGAGTTTCAAGAAGAGTTTGAAAAAATGATGCCGTCTTACATCGGTACAAGTATTGAAGATAAACCTGCGTGGCTAAAACGTGGCGAAGATTTACATCGAAAAATGCACCAAGCAAACACTAAAGGTTACATTCCAACAGTTCAAGATGCAATTAAATATATTAATTGTTGGATTGAATATCACAACTCAAAACCCTGTCCTAATGATAGGTCAAGAAGTATTCAAGAAGTGTTAAATAGCGTTCAAAAACAAAATATAAATATTAATGTATTGAATGACTTAATGATGAAAACAGAATCACGATTTATCACAAAGCACGGAATTACATTCTTAAATATGCATTACAGGAGCGAAGCTATTCTTGGAATAAGAGATTCCGTTCATATCAGATATAGTTTATTCGACCTTTCAAAAATTAACGTTTATTCTACAAAAGGAGAATTTCTATGTGTAGCAAAACGAGTTCAAAAAGTACACCCAATGGCAAATGTACTCGGTACAGTTAAGGATATGGAAGAATACAAACAACAATACAAAAAGCAACAGCAGATTAAAAATAGGTTAATAAAAACAGTAAAGAAAACATTTGCACCTGAAGAATTGGAAGTTTTAGAAATTGAAAAAGAGCCAATTCTTGAGATTGAAAAAAATGAACAACCAAAACCTAAGCGTGAACGCAAATTAACCCCTCGTGAACAACAAATGAACAGACCATTATTTGCAAGTAATTTTGAAAAATACGAATGGTTAATGAGTAATGGTTGCACCAATTCTGAAGATAGAAAGTGGCTGACAGATTATATCAGAAGTGACGAATATATTAATTTATATGGAGACTAGAAAATGAAAAATGCATTTGTAAAAACAAAAAACGTGAAAAACTTTGTATCGCTAATGGATAGCTTACAAAAACTTCCACCAAACATTCCCAAGCTCGCATTGGTTTATGGCGAACATGGATTAGGTAAAACCCACTCAATAATATGGTGGGCTACAAGAAACGATGCCGTTTATGTCCGAGCAAATAATGAAATGACACAGGCTGCACTAATGAGAGCAATCGTTGATGAG
>JAZRUK010000039.1:0-28277 GCA_045652525.1 Candidatus Gastranaerophilaceae bacterium
GACTCTACCTTTATCATCAATTTTTACAATTTTTACGATTACTTCATCACCAATATTTAAGTGTGGTTCAATTGATTCAATGCGTTCTTCACATACTTGAGAAATGTGTACCATACCATCTTTTCCACCACCAAGTTCTACAAACGCACCTATAGGAATAATTCTTACAACTTTACCTTTTAAAATCATTCCAACTTCAGGCTTGAATGTTAATTCCTTAATCATTCTTTTTGCGATTTCAGCGCCTTCTTGGTCATTAGAAGTGATTGTTACAACACCACTGTCTTGAATATCAATTTCAGCACCAGATGCTTCAATAATTGCTCTAATTTGTTTACCACCAGGTCCGATAACTGTTCCGATATCTTCTGTTGGAATAGTCATAGTAGAGATACTTGGTGCAAATGGAGACATTGGTCCAGGTTCTGTGATTGCTTTTCTCATTTCGCCTAAGATATGAAGTCTGCCTTCTTTTGCTTGAGCCAATGCTCTTCTTAAAGTATCGTTTGCAATACCTTTTGCTTTCATATCCATTTGAAGTGCAGTAATACCATCGTCATTACCTGTAACTTTGAAGTCCATATCACCAAGGAAGTCCTCGATGCCTTGAATATCAGTAAGTACAACAGGTTCTTTAGCTTCTTCAGTAATCATACCCATCGCAACACCACCAATCATACATTTAACAGGTACACCTGCGTTCATCAATGCCATTGAAGAACCACAAGTTGACGCCATTGATGTAGAACCGTTTGATTCCAATACGTCTGAAGTTACACGAATTGTATAACCAAAATCTTCTTGAGATGGAAGTGCAGGAACGTTAGCTCTTTCAGCTAAGTTACCGTGACCAACTTCACGTCTACCAGGGCCTCTAAGAGGTTTAACTTCACCAACTGAGAATCCTGGGAAGATGTATTTGTGCATATAAGTTTTTTCAGTTTCTGGATCAACACCATCAAGCTCTTGTTTCATTGCAGGGCCTGCAAGTGTAGCAACTGATAATACTTGAGTTTGACCTCTTGTAAACACTGCTGAACCGTGTGCTCTAGGAATAACACCAACTTCACACCAGATAGGACGAACATCGTGAGGTTTTCTTCCGTCAGCACGAACTCCTTCGTCAAGAATCATTGTACGCATAATTTTCTTTTCTGCGTTTTTGAATTCTTCTGCAACAAAGTCGATACCAGTTTCTTCAATAATTTGTTTGATATAGTGATCTTCTGGTAATGCATCAATTTTTTCTTTAACAAGTTTTTTAGCTTCTTCAAGTTTTTCTTGACGGTAAGCTCTGTCAAAGTTGTGATATGCATCGAAAATCATATCGTGAGCTGTTTCGTGAATGATATTCTTAAGTTCAGTTGTATCATATGGGTTTACGAATTCTTCTCTTTCAATACCACATTGTTTTGCAAATTCAACTTGAGCTTCGCATTGTTTTGCAATTTCAACTTGAGCAAATTCAACAGCGTTCATAATATCGTCTTCAGTAACGAATTTGCAACCAGCTTCAACCATAATAACGCTGTCGTGTGTACCAGCAACAACGATATCCAAATCTGATTTGTCAGCTTGTTGGTGAGTTGGGTTAGCAATTAAGTTACCGTTTTCATCTTTAGAAACTCTAACAGCACCGATAGGACCTTCAAATGGTGCACCTGTTAGCATTAAAGCTGTTGAAGCACCTAACATTGCCAATGTATCAGGCTGATTTTGTTGGTCATAGCTGAATAATTGGGCTACTATTTGTATATCATTTCTGTATCCTTTAGGGAAAAGTGGTCTGATAGGTCTGTCGATTAAACGAGAAACCAAAATAGCTTTGTCGCTTGCTTTTCCTTCAGAACGGTTGTAACCGCCTGGGATACGTCCGATTGAAGACATTCTTTCTTCATAATCAATCAACAATGGGAAAAAGTCGATACCCACACGTGGTTCTTTAGAAACAACACAGTGAACGAATAACATTGTGTCGCCACATCTTACTGTAACAGAACCATTAGTTGATTGTGCATACTTTCCAGTTTCAATAGTAACGGTTTTGCCACCGATTTCTATTTGGAAACTTTTTGTTTCTGGAATAGTCATAATTCTTTCCTTCCTGACGCTCTTGCGCCTATTTGTTATACACTTCTAATGTTCGTTTAGATTATAACACAAAATAAAAAAAGAGGCTATTTGTAGCCTCTTATATTTAATTAAAAAGGAGAAAAAAACTTTGTTTCGCGATTAGAAGTGCATATCAAATGAAGGTGGCATACCATTCATTTTTTCATCTTCCATACGCATTGCAGAACCTATTGTGAAACTTTCTGCAAAAATTTTATTAATTTGGAATGTTAAATCACCATTAAATACTTTTTCATTTTCCTCTAAAAATTTGAATAGAGGATCTGCAGGTGCTTTGGCTAAATTGCCAAGTGTTTCACCAGCAAGTTTTAAAGTCCTTTCAGGTACTTTTACATTCAAACCAAAAGGTTTATACGGTCTATTAAATGTGAATTCTGCATCTGCCATAGTATCATTCCTATTCTTACAAATAAGTTATCGGAAACCTTCTTGTAAAAATTTAATGATTTTAAGCAAAAAGTAAAAAAAGTTTACAATTATTAGTTTTTCTTTGCAAATTTTTTCTTTATTTTCTCTGCAGGATCTTCAAATTGGATTAGTTTTTCTTTGTATTTACTTAGATCCATTCTGCCTTCTTTTTCTATTGTTTCAAGGTGGCCTAATGCATCTTCGTATGAAACTTTTTGTTTGTGGTTAACTTTGACTAAATTTTCTGCATATTTGTATTGGTGTTTAGGATTAAATCTTAGTAAAAATTGCCAAAGAGGATCGTTTCCTCGCTCAGTATTAATCCATCGTTTTGCAAGTCCACAATTCACCATATCGTCAGAACCACCTAATGAATCAGGATGAAAGTGTTCGATTGATGATAGCCAAGGGTTGAATAATCGATCTCCAATTAAATCGGCATCAGCTTCGTGAAGTTTCAAAATCATCGCATCTGCGTTTTGTGCTGATGATGGCAAAGATTTTGCAGCTGCAATCATTTGTGCTTTTAAATGTTCGTCAGGTAAATCTTCTAAAAGTTCACTTAAATCGTAGACGAAAGTTTTGTTGCTAAATGGAACTCTAACTGGTTTGCCCATAATCATATCAATATTATCATCGCAAACTCTTTCCAGCTTTTTATAACCTTTTGCGGATAATGTATCCCTAATTAATTCAATGATTTTAATTCTTACAGCATCTTTGTCTGTTTCAAAAGATTTTAAATGTTTGTCATAATATTTGGATTTTTTGTATGGTACATTTATGTTTTTAAAATCAAATACTTTTTTGATGATACTTGGGTGTATTGGTGTGTTGTCAGTAAAGCTATGATCAGATAAAAGTCCTAAAAGCATTGAAATTCTGTTTTTTAATGGAGTATCTGTTGATTTTTCCATAGTTTTAGAAACTTTGTATTTAAATTCTTTAACGCTAAATTCTTGTTTGATTGGTTCATCGAAAAGCTTACGGTCAATTCTTTCCATAAACTTGAAAAACTTTTCAGAATGGGATGGAGGTAATTGTGCTCCAAGGGTTTTTACTGTGTCAAAACTTGGACGTTGTTCTTTACGAAAATTGCTACGTGCACCCTTATACCAAGATTGAAATAGTTCAGGAAGCGTTACGTTAGGTGTATAAAGAGTTGCGTTTTCTATTCTTTTATAAATTTGTTCTTCAACACTGTTTGGCTCAATAAATTCATTAGCATAAGGTTTTGTTTTTTTTACAAAATCCTTAATTGAACCTCTAAAAAATCCTCGTTTCTTCATTTTAGCTAGATCAGAACTTTCTAGCATCGGGTCCCCTGTGTAAAAACAGGTCATAAAGCGAGTACATTTTTTTTTGAACTCTTTCCCGCTCATCGGTTTTCTGCCAGTAAATGTAAATGTATCTTGAATAAGTCCCTTATTCAAACAAGAATCATACTGATTCTTGTTAAAATCAGCTCGTTGTTGTTTTTGTGGTGTGAAAAATATTACCGGTAAAATTTTCATAATGTATTAAATCCCCTCAAAAAAAAAATTGTCAGTTCGTAACAAAACGTAACTGACAATTTTATCCCATTGGTGGCGGTTGAATGTATAGTGGAGTCAATTCTGCCCAATTTCCACTTGAGGTTTTTAATTTTTCCAAAACTAGTTCGGACAGAATTTTCCCAAGTGGGTAGGCATCTTGCTGATACGATTTTCCGCCTAATATTTTTTGCAATCTATCATCTGTCACAACATTATATTTGCCAGATGCGATAAGTTCTTGCACTTTTTCAAGTTCAATTGCTCCTTGAATTTCTCCTTCGCACCATAAATATACTTTATTTTTTCTTGCGTCAAGGGCAACAAGAGGATTTGCTTCTTCTATTTTTGAGAGGATTTCTAAAGAAGAAACTCCTATGGCTTTGATGTTAAGTTGTTGAGCCATTACTCTTGCTACAGTTGTGCAAGCTCGGATACCTGTAAAGCTTCCAGGACCAATGTTTATTCCGATAGCATCTAAATCTTTGGGTTCTACGTTATTTTCTTGTAAAACTCTGGAAATTGTTGATATTAAAAAAGCGGAATGGTATTTGCTATCAGTGTTTTCAACAACCTCAGAAGATAAAATCTTTTCTTCTGTTCTTAATACCACATACATTTTGTCTAAGCATGTATCAAATGCTAAAATTTTCACTTTTTTAATCCCTCTATAACTTCAATGTTATCATGACCAAACGCTTCAAATGAATATTTTCTAAAGTCGTCTTCATCATATGTAACATTTATTTTTAAATGATTAAAAGGAATTTCATCTTGTGAAAATTCAGCCCATTCAACAAATGTTGCTTGATGTCCTTCAGAATATTCTCTGAGTTCATCTAAAATTGTGCTAACACCTTCGTGTTCAAGCCTGTATAGATCAAAGTGATAGATAGGAAGTTTTGCTGTATGGTATTCGTTTAAAATTACAAAACTTGGGCTTGTAACTTTTTCTTTTACACCCAAAGCATCAGCTACCAATTTTACAAAAGCAGTTTTTCCAGCACCGATTTCACCGTAAAGGCTTACAAAACATCCATTTTTTTCTATTAATTGAGCAAATTTTTGCGCAAGTTCTTTTGTATCATCCAAATTTTTACAAACTTTTTCGTATATGTTATTCATAAATTATAACCCTGTTTCTTCCCGTACCTTTTGCTTCATATAAAGCTTTGTCAGCTTTTTTAAGTAAATCATCTTCAGCGTCGTCATTTTTAAATTCGTATATGCCTAAACTGATTGTTACATTGATTTCTTTTTCGTTGATGTCAGGATTTACTTCAGAAATATCAATTTTAGTAGTTTCAATAGTTTTTCTCAAACGTTCTGCAACCATTTTAGCTTCTTTTAATTTTGTAAATGGTAATAACAGTGCAAATTCTTCACCGCCATAGCGTCCAGCTATATCATATTCTCTTAGTTGTGAACGCATAACTCTTGAAACTGTTTTCAAAACTAAATCACCAACAGCGTGTCCATAAGTATCGTTGACATTTTTGAAATGGTCAATGTCTGTCATAATTGCACAAAGAGGGGTTTTTTGACGTTGAGCACTCGCAATTTCTTGCTTAATGCGTTCCTCTAATTGTCGTCTGTTATAGAATCCTGTTAAAGCATCTAATGTTGCGTGTTTTAGGATTTCAGCATATACATTTGCTCTATTTATTGTTGTTGCCGCTTGATTAGAAAGTTCTTCTAAGTATTCAATTTCTTTAAGAGAAAGTTTTGTATCTATGTTTTTTGTCACGACGTATCCTAAAACTTTATTTTCACTAACTAAAGGGAAAACACCAAGTTCATCAATCGTGACGCGCTTTAAAGGTTCTGCATTAATTATGTCAAAAATGCGGTTATCTTTACAAGTGTTTGGCCACATAAGTTGAAATTTGTGGTCAGTCTCTTTGATAAAAACATAAATTAAATGATTTTGAACAAATTTATCAATCATTTCGCCAAGTAACGGAACAATATAATGTAGTTCGTATTGGGTTTCGATGATTTTGGCAATGTTTTTCATTGAATGTTGGAAATCTATAGCTTTTTGCATTCTATCAGACAAAACTAAATTCTGAACTTTCAAAGAGATTAAATATAAAGTTGTATCCAAAAAAGCATCTAATTCGGGTGTTCTTTTCTCAAATTCTAAATAACCAATGACTTTACTGTATTTATATAAAGGGTACAATGGATTGTCTGACGTGTAATTATCTTTCAAAATCAGATTAAGTACTTTTACTGAAAAATTTTCCACAAAAAACTCGCTCAAAGCTGTTACAACTGATTTTTCGCTGTAACTTTCATTAAGCAATTGAGAAAGTTTTTTAATTTTGTTTAGCATTAACCCTCTAATTTTTGCATAATTTCGTCAGAAATATCGAAATTAGCATATACATTTTGAACATCATCGTGTTCTTCAAGTTTGTCTAATAATTTTAATATTTGTGATGCAATAGCTTCGTCAGTTATTTCAACCGTGTTTTGTGGAATTCTTGTCAATTCAGCACTTGCGCTTTTGAATCCTTCTGATTCTAGTCCTTCTACAACCTTTTGGAAATTTTCAACAGAGGTAATAACTTTGTATTCTTCTTCCTCTTCTAAAATATCTTCTGCATCATAATTAATTGCAGTTTCAAAAAGTTTGTCGTAATCTACGTCTTTACCAAAAGTTATGCTGCCTTTTGGATCAAACATCCAACCAACACAACCTGTTGCACCAAGACTGCCGTTGTATTTGGTGAAATAACTTCTAATATCACCAGCAGTTCTGTTACGGTTGTCTGTCATAGCTTCAACAACTACTGCGACTCCACCTGCTGCGTATCCTTCGTAAATTAATTCTTCGTAGTTTTCAGCTCCACCTGCGCCTGCACCTTTATCAATAGCGCGTTTGATGTTATCGTTTGGTAAGCCTGCAGCTTTTGCTTTTTCTATAGCGGTTCTTAAACGGAAATTACCTGCAGGATCAGGTCCTCCAAGTCTTGCAGATACAATTAATTCTCTTGAATATTTTTGGAACACAACTGCACGTTGTGAATCTACTTTAGCTTTTTTATGTTTAATTGTTGACCATTTTGAATGTCCTGACATAATTTTCCCCTCTATAATCTATCGCTGATTATAGAATAACAAAAAAACTGTCATATGGCAATACAATTAACCTTCGTTAAATTCCTGAATAGAGATTGATTCTACACCCTCAAATGCTTGAAATTCTTTGTACATAGATTTCATAGGGGTTTTAGATTTTACGTCAAGTATAACTGTAATTTTTGTAATATTTTCTTCAGATTTATTTAATTTCTTGCTGATTTCTTTTAAAAATTGATATTTATCAATTATATGATCATAAATTTCAGTAGCATTTTGATTTAAGCAGTTAATTGTAACTTTAAGTCTTTTAGTATTTTTTGTGCTTGAAACCAAAATATTTCGCTCAAAAAATCTTACAGACACAAGAGTTATAATACAAACTACTGTACCGATAATAGCTAAGTCATACATTCCAGCACCACACGCCATACCGATAGCTGCAGACATAAATAAAGTTGCAGCAGTTGTTAAACCAAAAACGGTTGCACCATGTCTTAGAACCGTGCCACCACCGATGAAACCAATGCCAGTAACGACTTGTGCTGCAACACGTGCGGTATCTCTTGTTCCGTATTCAGCTGCTGTAACCGTAATTGCAGGGAAGCCGTATATCGAAATTATTGTGAATACACATGCTCCCAAACAAACTAAAATATTTGTTCTTAAACCTGCGTATTTATTTGTCATTTCTCTTTCTAAGCCTATTGCAAAACCTAGCAATAAAGCTGAAATAACTCTTATCAATACCGTTAAATCGAAATTCAATATTTCCATTACTTCTCCTTATCTAATCTTGGATTTTGGATCCAGAATATCCCTGATTGTATCACCGATTAGGTTAAATGACAAAACTGCAACAAAAATTAAAAAACCAGGAGTTAGAAGCCAAGGTCTGTATAGTATATTTGTAAACTCTTGGGCTTCTTTTAACATGTTCCCCCAACTTGCATCTGGTTGTTGAATTCCTAACCCTAAAAAGCTTAAACCGGATTCTGATAAAATATATGACGGTACAGATAGTGTCATAGCAACAATAACAAAACTGGTTGTTTGAGGCAAAATATGTTTTATTATGATACCAAGCTTAGATTGTCCGATGGATTTTGCGGCTTGTACAAATTCTTGATTTTTGATTGAAAGTACCATCCCTCTTACAACACGTGCAAATCCAGCCCAGCCAATTAGGGCTAATATTATGACGATTAATATAAATCTTTGTATGCTTGTCATTCCTGATGGCAAGATAGAAGCCAAAATTATTAGTAAATAAAAACTAGGAATAGACATTACAGCTTCAGCAAATCGCATCATAATTGCATCAATTTTCCCGCCCAAATATCCAGAAATTCCCCCGTATAAAAGACCAATCGGGAACAATACGAATAATGCTAAAAATCCGATTGTCATTGAAATTCTGCCACCAAAAAGTAACCTTGAAAAAACATCGCGGCCGTTAATATCGCTACCTAAAAGAAATAATCTTCCCTCAGGTTCCACTGTTACTAAGTGACGTTTCATAGGGATTAGACCTAAGAATTTGTATGATTGTCCTTGAGAGAAAAATTTTAAGTAATATTTCTTTGAACGATCAAGTTTGTATTTCATTTCAAGATTTTGTTGATCAAATTCCCTTATATAGTTGTATGTGTATGGTTTTGAAAATTGACCAGTTTCGTCAATTGTGAAAATTTTTGATGGAGGTACGTATGCCATTGATCTATCAGAAAAATCCTTAGTGTAAGGTGCTAAAAAATCAGCAAAAAATAATGCCAAATAAATTACACCAAGAATTATCAGTGCAATACGAGCAAATTTATCTTTCCATAATTGAATTAAAACTTCTCTCATGCTTTCACCCTAATCCTTGGATCGGTAATGATAAGTAAAATATCTGCAATCAAGTTACCTAATACCAACATGATTGCACCCATCATCAAAGATGCCATAACTAAATTAATGTCAGATTTGAGTACAGCTTCTAAAATTAATCGACCTAAACCAGGGTATTGGAATACATATTCGGTTAAAGCTGCACCGCTTAATAGACCTGCAAATTCAAATCCTAAAAGGGTTATTAAAGGATTTATTGCATTTCTTAAGGCGTGTTTGTACACAACTTGAGACTCACTTAAGCCTTTCGCTCTTGCAAATTTTACATATTCACTATCCAATACGTCTAACATATTTGCTCGCATTTGTCTTTGTAATCCGGCTAACGAAATTGTGAATAAAACTATTACTGGCAAAAATAAGTGATGCGTGATGTCTGCAATTTGAGCAAAGAATCCTAAATCAGCGAAGTTTGCACTTGTTAAACCGCCAACAGGAAACCAACCGGTCTTGACGGCAAAAATTAAAAGTAATACTGCAAAGAAAAATGACGGGATAGCCATACCAATACTTGTTAAAACCGTCAGAATTCTGTCAGTTGGAGTTTTCCATTTTAAAGCCGCTAAAACTCCTAAAGGTACACCTACAAGCCAAGTTAAAAATATTACTATTGTTGTCAAAAGTAATGTATTTGGGATTCTTTCTTTTAGTTTTGTACTAACTTTTTCGCCGTTTGATGTTATTCCTAAATCGCCTTTAACAAAAGATTTTGCCCATTTGCCATATTGTATGATAATTGGCTTATCTAATCCTAATCTTTGGGTTTCACGATCTAAAGTTTCTTGGGAAACTGAGGGGTTTAATCTAAGTTCTGCAAGAGGATCTACAGGAGAAAGTCGAATTATAAAAAAACTAATTAACGATACTATAATAAGTAGCGGTATAGTTTGTAATATTCGTTTTAGTATGTATTTTAGTATGTCCACTTATTTAGACCTCTTGTCATTCTGAACTTGTTTCAGAATCTCTTTATCAATAAATATTTCTTCTATATTATATGTTACACCACCCAAAGAGGTTGGAAATATGTTTTTAAATTTCTTCCTAATTGCAACAATTCTTGTTGGTGCATAAAGGTATATAAAAGGTTTTTCATTATAAATTATTTCTTGGTATTCATCATAATATTTTTTTCGGTCTTCAAATTTTGTAGCCAAAGCTCCTTGTGTAAACAATTCATCAATACGTTTTTCAAAATTGTAGCGAGATGAGTTTTTATCTTTGGTTAACCTCATATTATAAACATGTAGTGTTCCGTCGGACATCATAACGTTTTTGCCGCCATTTGGTTCAATAGGAGAACCTGTAAAGCCCATAATGACCATATCCCAATCAAGAGAATTCACGAGTTTGTTTACGAGAGAATTAAACTCAATGGGTTTGAAATTAACTTTCATTCCCAAGTCTTCCAAATCTTGTTTAACCATAACACCGATAGCTTCGCGTTCAGTGTTACCGGCGTTAGTTAACATATCAAATTCAACACGATTGCCGAATTTGTCGTATAGATTGCCATTTTTATCCCAAGAAAATTTTGATTTTTTTAAAAGTTCTTTGGCTTTGTCTAAATCTTTGTCGTAAGGTTTTAGATTTTTGTTTAAGAATATAGAATTTAGACTTTCCGCGGTAAACAGAGGTGCGCCAATCCCGTTTGCAATGTTTAATACAATATTTTTTCTATCAACAGCTAAATCTACAGCTTGGCGGAAATTGACGTCTTGAAACCAAATTTGTTTTTCAGGTTTTACGTAAAATTCGCCCTTGTCGTTTTTACGATTGTTTAAATTCATCGCTAAATACATTGTTCCAGTATCTGGGCCAAGATTGTGCATAGTAAAATCTGAATGTGGTTCCATCGCTTTGTAACGAGCGACTTTAGAACCTTGAAGACCAATGGTGTCAATTTCTTTGGCTTCAAATTTTAGAACTTCGTTGTTTAAATCACCGACGATTAAATAAACCAATCTGTCTAAGTATGGAAGTTTTTGATTATTTTTATTTATAATGTAATAGTTTGGATTGCGTTCATATACAACACGCTGAGCCGGGACGTATTCTTTAAGTTTAAAAGCTCCTGAAATTACAAACTGTTCAGGTTTTGTATTTGTAGATAAGAATGTTTCAAAATATTCAGTTCCTTTTTTTACAGCTGGCATGAAGATATGTTTTGGAGCGATTGGAGTAGAAAGCATTCTTATGAAAGGTGCATAAGGTTTTGGAGTTGTGAATTTTACTGTATAATCATCAATTTTTTCAACAGTTGGGAGTTTTCCATCAATAATTATCGAATCGCGTGTGGATGTGTTTCCAAATCCTGCAAAAATTATGTCATTCCATGTAAAAACAACGTCATCAGCAGTTATTGGTTTGCCGTCAGACCATTTGATTCCTTTGCGTAAATTTATAATATAATCTTTACCGTTGTTAGAAATAGAGAAAGATTTTGCAAGTTTAGGAATAGGTTGACCTGTCACTGGGTGAGTTGTTAAAAGGCCGTCGTACATGACTTCTGACATTATGCTTGAGATGTTGTCTTTTGAGTTGAACGGATTGAATGTTTTTGGACCTTCACCGATTGTTGAAGCCGTTAAAGAACCACCAAAATTTCCTATTGGAGCTTGAGATTGTAAATAATCAATGCCGTTTATAGTTACTGTTTTTTGATCTTCAGGGTAAGTGATTTCTTTAGTTGTTTGAATTGTGTTTTGAGCGGTTTCTGTGTCAGGTATATCGCGACGAATACAGGCCTTTAAAAGCCCTGTAACTAACACCAAAACTAAAATAATATACACAACCCGTTTCATAAGTTTAGAATAGCATAAATAAGTTAGTTTAGTAAATAAGTTAACAGGGTTAGAAATCTAACCCTGTTGAAAATTTTTAATAATTTAATTTCCAGCCGTCATCTCGAATTCTTTTTGCTCCGACTAAATTACCTAATGTATTTGAGTTTTGAAGATTTAAAGGTACTACGTGTCCATCGTGTTGTAATCCTAATCTGTGGATATCATAACCATATTGATTTGGACCTTTATGGGCATTTGTGTCAATATATAAAATCCCAGCAAAATCATCATTTGCGTAATCAAAAATCCATAAATGCATAGAATTGTTTAATTTAAAAAATGGTGTTCCACATACAAGGCAATGGCCTGGTAACCAGATATATTCACCATTTGAAGTTACGGTTTCGTTTTGAGTGCATCCCCATGTTTGTAATCCAATTTGTAGATTGATATTAGGATGATTTTCAAGGTATTCTTCATCAATGGTAATCTCGCCGTACTCCGTGCATATTTCGTTAGTATAAGTTGTAAATGCAGCAAATCCGTTAATGTGATATTTATCGTTATCAGCATATTCAGTGCCAACAGATTTAAAATATTGCTTGAAAGCTGTTTCTTTTTCAGTACGATTTTCACTTGAGAATAATTTTGAGTGTGCAATATTTGTTATATTTTCTTGGGCCATCATTGTTCTGAAGCCAGAATCTAATATACCTATTGCTCTTTGTACGCCAGACACCAAAGCTCTTTTTTTGTGTTCTTGTACAAGTGATGGAATTGTTAAGGCTGCAACAACACCGATGATTGCTAAAGTGATTAAGACCTCAGCTAAAGTGAAAGCAGTTCTTTCCCCTCTACCTTTGGGAGAGGGTGTCACGAAGTGACGGGTGAGGGTTTTTGTTGCCTGCAAGTCTGCAAGACCGCTAGACTGCAAGTTCTTTTCTTTTTTCTTTGTCATATTTATATCCTTTCTTTTATTTATTTTCACGACAAAAGCAAGCTTCAAAAACAGAAACTTGCTTCTTAAAAATATTATTCAAATTTATCACACAGTTAAAACTTGCTAATTCGTCATTACGAGTAAACAAGAGGCCTTGTTTACGAAGTAATCCAGCTTTTATTTCAAAATTTTTCTGGATTGCCACGTCCTCACTACGTTCGCCCTCACAATGACGTGCTTGTTCAACAACCTCCGAAACCCAGTCTAGGAGAGCGTTTCTACCCCCCCCCCCAAAAAAAAATGACTTAAAGCCTTGTATGATAAGTCTTTTCATACTTTTTCTCTCCTTGTTTATAAATTACTAGGGCACTAAGGCACTAGGATACTAAGTTTGTAAATTCTTAGTGCCTTAGTATCTTAACGTCTTAGTGACTTCATCATATTACCATTTTTTCTAAATCTTGGCAACAAGATACCAATAATTAATTTTTTCTTAACTTTTTTAATTTTTACGATATTATATATTATAAATATTAGTGTTAGGTTATTTAATAAGGAGAGGAAATTATGATTAAACCATTAGGCGAAAGAATTGTTATTAAAGTTGTAGAAGATACTGAACAAACTTCAGGTGGTATTTTTATTCCTGATAGCGCAAAAGAAAAACCTCAAAAAGGTGAAGTTGTTGCAGTAGGTTTGGGCAAACTTAATGACAAAGGTGAAAGAGAACCAATGGATGTTAAAGTTGGTGACGTTGTTCTTTATGCTAAATATGCAGGTAATGATATTAAAATGGACGGCGTTGAATACAAAATTCTTTCAGTTAAAGACGCTTTAGCAATTATTGAATAAGGAGAAATATAAATGGCAAAACGTATAGTATTTGAAGAAGAAGCAAGAAAAGCTCTTCTAAAAGGTATTGATACCGTTGCAGATGCGGTTAAGGTTACTTTAGGACCTAAAGGCAGAAACGTAATTTTGGAAAAGAAATACGGTGCTCCTCAAATCGTTAATGACGGTGTTACTATTGCAAAAGAAATTGAATTAAAAGACGGCTTGGAAAACGCAGGTGCTCAATTGTTGAAAGAAGTTTCTTCTAAAACAAATGATGTTGCTGGTGACGGTACAACAACCGCTTCAGTTTTGGCTCAAGCTATTGTTAGAGAAGGTTTGAAAAACCTTACAGCAGGTGCAAATCCAATGTCTATGAAACGTGGTATTGATAAAGCTGTTGAAACATCAGTTAAAACAATTAAAGAAATGTCAAGACCTGTTAATACAAAAGAAGAAATTGCTCAAGTTGCAGCTATTTCTGCAGGTAATAACAACGAAATTGGTGAACTTATCGCAGAAGCAATGGAAAAAGTTGGGCACGATGGTGTTATTACCGTTGAAGAATCAAAATCTTTTGGTACAAATTTAAAAGTTGTTGAAGGTATGCAGTTTGATAAAGGCTATTTATCACCATACTTTGTAACTGATGCTGAAAGAATGGAAGCAGTTTTAGAAGATGCTTATGTATTCTGTTGCAACAAAAAAATCAATTTAATTGCAGATTTAGTTCCATTATTGGAACAAGTTGCACGTGACGGCAGATCATTATTATTGATCGCAGAAGACATTGAAGGTGAAGCACTTGCAACATTAGTTGTTAATACAATGAGAAAAGTTTTAAGAGCGGTTGCTGTTAAAGCTCCTGGCTTTGGTGACAGAAGAAAAGCAATGCTTGAAGATATCGCAGTTCTTACTGGTGGTGAAATGTTCACAGAGGAACTTGGTATCAAAATGGAAAATGTTACAACTCAAATGCTAGGTAAAGCAAAACGAGTAACAGTTACTAAAGATGAGACAACTATTGTTGTTGGCGATGAAACAAGAACAGCTGTTCAAGATAGAATTAGACTTATCAGAAAACAAATCGAAGCTTCTGATTCAGAATACGATAGAGAAAAACTTCAAGAACGTGTAGCAAAACTTTCTGGTGGCGTTGCTCTAATAGAAGTTGGTGCAGCTAGTGAAGTTGAACTTAAAGAACGCAAATTAAGAATTGAAGATGCTCTTAATGCAACTCGTGCAGCAAACGAAGAAGGAATTGTTCCTGGTGGTGGTGTTGCATTGTTAAGAGTTCAACAAGGTTTGAAAAAAGCTTTAGAATCTGAAAAATTCAATTCTGATGATGAAAAAATCGGCTATAGAATTTTAACAGCTGCTTTAGATGTGCCTTTAAGAGCAATTGTTCATAATGCTGGTGCAAAAGCTGATGTTGTAGTTGATAATATTCTAGCTCATGATGGCGCTTATGGTTATGATGCTTTAAGAGATGAATACACAGATATGTTCAAATCTGGTATTGTTGACCCTGCTAAAGTTACTCGTTCAGCTTTAGTAAATGCTGCGTCAGTTGGTTCAATGTTATTGACAACAGAAGCTGCTGTTGTTGATATTCCAGAAGAAAAACCAGAAGTCCCAGCAATGCCTCCAATGGGTGGTATGGGCGGTTTTTAATCAGGACTGCAAATAATAAAAAAGGTGGAATTTATGTTCCACCTTTTTTTATTATCCTAAAAATTGATCTAAGCCCGTAAATTCTTTGATTTTTTGCCAACGTGATTTTGGAGTATTTTCGCTTGCAATTGTTGTACTTGTACAATACTCCATAAACATATCTCTTGTCATGACTAATTCTTTATCTGGATACCAAGGATTAATCAAAATGACTTGATCTGAGGTAACTCGTTTTATTGTAAATGCGTGGCCTCCATTGTCAGATATTGAGCTCCCAACATTGAAACTTGCTGTTGCTATTAGGTTTGCTTTATTATCGTTTTTAAAGTCTTTTTCTAATTTGTCAAGCATCTTATCAAGAGCATAGTCAGTCCTTCTTATATTGCCATCTAATTCGTTTACATAATTCGTTGTATATCCATTTTGTAATATAGGCAAAGCCTGATTATTTTTCAATGCTGTTGTTGATAGTATTGGTTTTTTAGAGTAATTTATTGGAGCATATAATTCTGATTTTTTACCTGTAAGTATAAATATTGCATCGTGTTCCCAACCTCCTTCAAGAGGATTCTCACGTTCTCGCCCAGTTACCATTCCGGCGATATTCCAATACTTTTCTATTGAAAGGTTATTTGCATCAAGAGTTTGTTTAACTTCTTCTCTGTATTTTTCAAATGCGGCTTCAAGTAAAATGACATCAGGGTCATCTTTTGAATATCTTTGACCAGCTTTTGAAAGGATTTCTGCAACTTCAGTTTCTGTGAATGAGTATTCTCCTGTTATAAATACTCCACCTTTAAGATTATCCTCCTTTAAAGAGTCAGCGGCAAGCATTGCTCCTGGAAGTCTTAATGTGTAGACTTTTTCTCCATTTACAGTTTTCTCGGTTCTTAACTTTTGTAAGTATTCTTGTCCATTTTCAACATTTCGTAAAGCATTAATTGAAGCCATTAGATAACAATCACCTTGTCCTTTTTGTGAAGAACTTCCATAATAATTATCTAAGCCCAAATCATCAGGTTTGTCTTTTATTTTCTTATTATTGTCAGTATCTGTGTCAGTTGAGATTTCAGTATCAGTATCAATATCAGTATCAGTTTGAATTTCGGTGTCAGTTTCTATATTTGTATCTGTGTCAATATCAGTGTCAGTTTGAACTTCTGTATCACTTTCAATACCTGTATCTGTTCCTGTATCTATATTTAAATCAGTGTCATGATCAGGTTCAGGAGTAGGAATTCCTTTAGCCCAATTCTCTAAATTTTGAGCACGTTTCATTTTAAGCTGTTCGTCGTCAACAGCTTTTAAAATAACGTTGCCTTGATCATCTTTTTCTAACGTGAATGCCATATCTCTAAACCTTGACATATATGTTCCGTCAGCTTCATTGTATGTTAATTTGGTGAATTTATTTTCACCATAATCACTAGGAAGTTCCATCATTAGAATCTTAGGTAAGGAACCATCCTCAGGCATTGTTGCACCCTCTTGAATTCGAACAACACCTTCATAAACTCTATTTGCTACGCCAGCAGCTCTTGCATCAATTTTTACATTTTCAATTCTGCCGTTTACAAATCCAAAATCTGCTGCTTTAGGTTTTGCGGGTTGTTCATTTTCTTCGATGTTTGCGTTTCCTAGTTCAATCATAAATTGTAGGAATTTTTCATCTTCTATATCGTTTAAATTTTTATTTTGAAGATATGCTTTTGCTTCTTCTGAAGTTATTTTTTTATCTTCAATAGCTTCCGTTAAATCACTCTTTAAGGCATCAAGTTCTGCTTGACTAAGTTTGCCATCTCCAGAAGTGTCTATTTTAGACCAGATTGTATTTAATTCTTCTGATATACTTTCTTTTTTAATACCAGGCTTTATTTTATTCCAGTCAATATTCCCCAAGTTTCCAACTTGAATTTTATTTTCATTTTCTGCCACTACACAAGCTCCTTATACGTATCCATGTTTATGTACGGTAAGAAGTTGTATAAACTTTAATTTTGTATTAACAAATATTAATTTAAGTATCTTTCACCTGTGTCAGGTAAAATTACAACGACATTTTTATGTTTATATTCTGGACGTTTTGCAATTTCTATTGCGGCGTACATAGCAGCTCCAGAAGAAATACCGCATAAAATACCTTCTTCAGTGGCAAGTTTTTTTGTTGTTTCTGCAGCATTTTCGTCACTTACTGCAAAAATTTCATCTATCACGTTTCTATCAAAATTTTCTGGTACAAAATTTGCGCCAATACCTTGAATTTTGTGAGGACTTGCTTGTTTACCAGAAAGAACTTGAGAGGCTTCAGGCTCAACTGCAATAATTTTTATATTAGAATTGTGGGATTTTAAGCCTTTTGCAGTCCCTGATATTGTTCCACCAGTTCCAACTCCTGCAACTAAAATATCAATTTTACCGTCTGTATCTTTCCAAATTTCTTCTGCTGTTGTATGTATATGTGCTTCTGGGTTTGCAGGATTGTTGAATTGTTGTGGTATGAATGAATTAGGGTATTCTTTACTTAATTCTATGGCTTTATCAACAGAGCCTTGCATCCCTTTTGAACCATCGGTTAATATAAGTTCGGCACCATATGCTTCAAGTAATTTTCTTCTCTCGATGCTCATAGTTTCTGGCATAGTAAGAATTAATTTGTATCCTTTAATTGCACAAATCATTGCAAGCCCAATGCCTGTGTTTCCACTGGTTGGTTCAATAATCACTGTATCTTTATTAATTAAACCTTGTTTTTTAGCAGTTTTTATCATGTTTAGTGCAGGTCTATCTTTTACAGAGCCGGCAGGATTAAAGCTTTCTAATTTTGCAAAAATATTGGCATCAGTGAGTTTATTTATTTTTACAAGCGGTGTGTTTCCAATTAATTCAATTAAATTATTTGCAATATTCATTATTTTCTCCTAAATCCTTGTTCTGTAGAAATAGTTCTACCAATTTTATTTAGCTTTTCTTCTAAATTGTTGTAATTTACAATTGTCTTTCCCGGATAAATTTCATATTTTTTACGAACGTTATCCATAGTGATATTTGGCATAATTACATTTGCTCCACTTTGAAGAGCAATGATTCTGCCATTTTCTTTTAGGGCTTCCATTGCAGTTGTAGCAGGTATGTTTATATTTGGAAGCAGTAAGCGTGTTATTGCCATTACCTTTAAAGCAAGTTCAAAACTTCCACCTTCAGCACCTTTTAAAGGTGTGTCTTTGTGTGGAATAAATGGACCTATTCCAATCATATCTGCATTAATTTCTTTAAAAAACAAAATATCATTAGCCAATGATTCTAATGTTTGTTCTGGTAATCCAACAAGACAGCCGGTTCCAACTTCATAGCCTAAATCTCTTAAATCTTTTAAGCATCGTATACGATTTTCAAAATCCATATTTGGATGATATTTTTTATAAAGCTCTTTGTCTGTGGTTTCGATTCTAAGTAAAAATCTGTCAGCTCCTGCTTCTTTAAGAATTTTGTATTCGTCTGTTGTAAGTTCTCCAATACTAAGTGTTATTGCTGGAGTTGGTTTTAGAGCTTTTATTTCTTTTATAGCCGAAGCTAAATCATTAATCGGTAAAGCTTTACTTTCACCCGATTGCATAACAATTGTTCTAAAGCCCATATCAACAGCACTTGTCGCAAGTTTGATAATTTCTTTCAGTGTTAGTTTGTATCGCTCTATTTTGTTATTGCTTGCGCGTAAACCGCAATAGTGGCAATTATTTTTGCAAATATTGGAAAATTCAATTAAGGCTCTCAAATGAATTTTATCTCCGACATTGGTTTTTCTTACTTCGTCGGCAGCTATAAACAACTGTTCAGAATTGTTTTTTAGTAATTCGACAATTTCTTCTTGTGTAAGAATATGAGTTGTTTTAGCTTTTTGAATTAATTGCTCCATAAATGAATTATATAAAAAAAAGACGACTCTGTCGAGTCGTCTTTTTGGAACTATTTTTCTATTGGTTGATTTGAAGGCGGAAGTGCAGGACCGCGGCTAAAACCAGGGGCGTGGCCAGGTTTAAATCCAGGATGTCCCATCGGTGGACGTTTGTAATTTTTTTCGAATTTTTTTCTACCTTCTTTTTTTATTTTAGCTAATTCTCTTTTTTGTTTTTTAGTAAGAATGCTTTCAAATTCTTTCATATTCTGCATACGAAGTTCATGAGCTTGTTTGTGCAAATCTTTTAATTCTTCACGAATTTTAGCTAATCTTGCTTCTTGTTCTTCTACTGCAATTCTTGAAAGTTTTACGGCACGAGCTTCTTGTTTTTTAGTTTTAATTTGTTCCATAATAGGCTTAATTTCTTCAAATCCTTTTTTGTGGATTTCTTTAGCTTGTGCTTTTTGTTCTTCAGTTAATTTTAGACGTTGTTCAAATTTTTGTTTGTGAACATCAGGCCTTTTAGCAGGGCGTTGTTTGTTAAATTCAGGTTTTTGTTTTTCTATTGCTATTGGTTGAGTTGGAGTTTGAGTTTTTACTTCTTCTGCAAAAACGTTTGTCATAGATGCAAATGCTACTAAGCTTGCTAAAATAAGTGTTTTTTTCATAAATTTATCCTTTCATTAGGTTCTCTAACTTTTCTGCTAATTCTTTTTTTGCGTTGTAAATTCTTGATTTTACTGTGCCTAGAGGACATTTAATTAGTTGCGCGCACTCCTCATAGGTGTATCCTCGAATTTCACAAAGAATTATTACTTCTTTAAGTTTTGGTTTTAGTGAATTTATTGCTTTTACTATTTGTTGTTGCCTTTCGTTTTGAACAAGTTTAAGTTCAGGTGTTTGTTTTTTATCTTTTACGTTGTTTAAGACTATTTCATCTGATGTGGAATTCTGTTCTTGTTTTTTGTACGCCGATTTTAAATAGTCTTTTGAAACATTTTTTGCAATTGTTGTAATCCAACTTTTGAAACTGCCTTGTTCTTTATACCTTTCTGCGTTCTTCCACGCCTTTATATAGACCTCTTGTTCTAGGTCTTCATTTTCTTCTTTTGTAATTAGCTTAATTATGTTTTTTACGTTAGTTTGATTTTTCTTTATTATCTCTTTAAAATCCATCTACTCTACCATTAACAAACCGTATGAATCTACTGGTAAACCTAAATCCTCAGCGGAAAGAGTTGTACCATATCTTATTGTGTCAGAAATATCTGTGTTTAAATTTATAACTCCCAATGTTGTTCCGCTTAATAACATTGCGCAAACAGCACAAGCAATTTTAAATTTTGCAACAGTTTTTCTGCGTTCTGTAAAATAAGGTTTTGCTTCTTGTATAAGTTCAGATACTTGTAGCATTTTTTCATGTTCAGCTTTACAATCAGGACAATTTTCAATGTGTTCCATTAATGTTGCTTCGTCTGAAAATGTAAAAAGTGCTTCGTATTTTGTACATTTATCTTTCATAATTAACCTCTGTACTCATATAACGAAATAGAAAACAAAATTGTTCATTTTATTATACAATATTCCTTTTTTTTGTAAAAGTCTTGTAATATATGTAAATAAGATGACTAATTTAGATGCAATAAAACAACAAGTGAATGTTAAGCTTTCTCTCTGTGATTATTCTATATGAGTATTTTTTCTAATGCGACTTTTGAACGTTTAGACATTAATTCTGCTTTTAATTTTTTGTTTTTACGTTCTTTTTTAGGTAATTCTACTGGCGGTAAAATTCCCCAGTTAGAATTTATTGGCTGGAATTTTTCATGTGCCTCATCGCTTATATAATGAGTTAATGCACCCAACATTGTTTCTTGTGGTAATGTAATTAATTCTTCACCTAAAATGTATTTTGCCATGTTTATTCCAGCTAATAATCCTGTTGCAATTGATTCGGTATAGCCTTCTGTTCCTGTTATTTGTCCAGCAAAGAATAAATCTGATCTTTTGCGGGTTTGTAATGTTGCATTTAACACTTTTGGTGAATTTATAAAGGTGTTTCTATGCATTACGCCATATCGAACAATATTTACGTTTTCTAAGCCTGGTATGCTTTGTAAAAGTTCTTTTTGGCTGCCCCATTTTAAATTTGTTTGGAAACCTACTAAGTTGTACAAAGTTTTTGCTGAATTATCTTGTCTTAGCTGAACAACAGCATAATTTTCTTCGCCTGTTCTTTTGTCAACTAAACCAACTGGTTTCATAGGCCCAAATCGTAAAGTGTCAACGCCACGTGATGCCAAAACTTCAATAGGCAAACAACTTTCAAAGAATTTTGCATCTTTTTCGAATTCTTTTAATTCAATTTTAGGCGCATTAGTCAAAATATTGTAGAATTTTTCATATTGTTCTTTGTTCATAGGGCAATTAATATATGAAGCCTCGCCTTTATCGTAACGGCTTGCGTAAAAAGCCTTGTTAAAGTCAATGCTATCTTTTTCTACAATAGGTGCAATTGCATCAAAAAAATGCAAATGCTCACTTTCTGTAAATTCCTTTATTCTTTGTGCCATTAAATCACTTGTTAAAGGCCCTGATGCAACGATAGTAGGTCCATTTGGAAGTTCTGTTAATTCATCTCTAATAAGTGTTATATTGGGTTCGTTTTTGATTTTATCAGTAACGGTTTTTGAAAATAATTCTCTATCAATAGCAAGTGCAGCTCCCGCAGGTACTTGGCAATCATAAGCTATTTTTATTAATTCGCCACCAAGAATTTCCATTTCATGCTTCAATAAGCCACTTGCGTTTGAACAATCGTAAGAACCAAGACTGTTTGAACATACGAATTCAGCACAATTTTCTGTTTTATGTGCACCTGTTGTTTTTAGAGGGCGCATTTCATATAATTTAACTTTTATTCCTCTTTTTGCAAGTTGTAAAGCGGCTTCTGAACCTGCTAAACCTGCTCCAATCACTGTCACTTCCATTCTTTAAGTTTATTATAGACTTATTGTATAGTCAAACTTAATATTGTTACGACAAGCGTAACAATTAAAAATCAAAATATTACTGTGTTTGCGCCCTAAGTGTAACACAATTGTTACAATTGTAGTAGTCGGCTTGCATTTTAATCTTGATTAAGTATAATAATTACACTTAATGCATTTGCCCTTTTTGTTAACTTTTCTTAAAAATGTCTAAAAAAATGGCAATAAGCAAATAGATTAGGTTTTTAAAATATTATGTGTAGATAGTAGGGAAATTTTTAGTAGGGACATGTCAGTAAAACCAATTCAAGCAGTAAATACGGAACAAAGACGTTATAATTATAATCAACCTCAAAAGCAACAAGTATCTTTTGGTAATAATCCAGTTATTGTTTTAATGGATGCTATTGATAGGGGTGGTTTTGCAACTTCGTTTATCATGCAAGATTTTCTTGGCATGGCTGGTCCTCGTGTAATTTCTGGTATTTATAGAAACCATGACAAAACAGGTCAATATAACTGGGATTTTGCTAAAAAAGAAGGTATTCGTGAAATTTTAAGTGGACCTAGTGCATTCATTATTCCTGCTGCTATGATGTATGGTATCAAACATGTTTCAGGAAGTGCAAACAATGTTCCGATAGATTTTATAAACGGCTTTGGTGAAAGTTTTGCTAAATATGCCAAAGCTAATTCTGGTGCAATTGGTGATGCTGCTAAAATGAAAGAAGGTTTCTATAAAGAAATGTTCAAAAATATGTTAGCAACTTCTACTGATAATGGTTTGACAGGTAAAGAACTTGAAGGCCGTGCTTCTTATTTTGCAAAGCGCTTAATTGAATCAGAAAATGCGCCTAAAAAAGGATTTATGAAGAATGTTCTTGGCAAAAAAGTCCCTGGTACAGCTCAAGATATTCAACAAGAATTATTAGAAGATTTTATTAAATTAAGAAAGAAACATTTGGGTTCTAGTGCGGATACTGTTGTCGCGCAATATTCTGTAGCAGGTGATAAGAAAATTGCAACATCTTTTAAATCAATTCTTGGTCATATGAAAGATTATTCAGAAGATGCAATTAAAACTGTTAACAAACAGGTTGCCAATGCAACTCAAGATTTTGATTTGGATAATTTTATTAAAACGTTGAGTAAACGTCGTACAGGTACAAGGTTCTTATCAAATGCAGGTATGTTTGGTGCTGTAGCAGCATTTTATACTATAATTCCAAAATTATATAACAGAGCGACAAAAGGTCGTGATCCTGGTTTGGATGGTTTGGTAGAACAACCTGCGGCATCAGAACCAGTAAAGGTAGCTGAACAGCCAAAATCTAATAAAAATGTTTCAGTTGATAAAACAAATAATGCAATAAAAGGTGCTGCAGGAGCAGTTGCTTTTACAGGTGCAGCAGCTGCAGTTAGTAAGGCAATGTCAGGAGCTGGCGATGCTATATTAAATTCTAAAGGATTGAAAAAATTTGCAGACAATATAGAATTTGATGGAGCGTCAATGTCAATGCCTGCAATGTTAACATTGTTGTTTGGTTTCTGTTTGACACCAAGATTGATAAATGCACAAAGTAATACAGACAGAAAAGAAATTATGTTCCGTGATGTATTAAGCTTTGGTTCAATTCTTTTTGGTGCAAAAGCATTAACTAGATTATTCTCAGATGGTTTTGCTAAGCTTTCTGGATTGGCATTAAATACTAAACCTGATACTCACAAAAACGATAATATTTTGAAAAAAGTATGGCATTATGTTTATCCGTCAGGTGGAGTTCAGGTTCTTGATAGCGATAGAGTTATCGCAAATTACAGTGATGTTGCTAAGTTTAAAGATGGTGTGAACGACATGTTCAGATTTGTTGATAAAAACGGTGGCAACGTTGGTAAAATGCTTAATATTGATGAAAATATCAAAAAAGCTGCCACAGAAATTTTAGGTGAAGCGCCAAATAAAAACATGAAAGTGAAAGATATTATTGCAGCGTTTGACAAAGCTAAAGGTACAGATGCTTATAAGAAAGTTGTGGATACGTTAGCTGATAGTGGTAATAAACTTGTAAAAAGTGCAAAAACATATAACAGTGCGTTTGGATTTGCATCAACAGTTCTATTAATTCCTGCGTTTATGATGTGGATTTCTAAACACTGTGAAAATATGACTAAAAAACGTATTGCAGAAGAACAAGCAGCTGCCAATAAAAGTGTAGTGAAAAACATTCCAGTCCCAGAGTCAATGCAAATTGTTACGAACAAACCGACAATGGCAGGATTTTTAAACAGTAAAAAAGCATAAAAAAAAGAGGTCTGAAAGACCTCTTTTTTTAGACTGTTGGTATAATAATTTCAAACTCAGTCAGAGTTTTGGTGGATTTGTTTAATAGTAGGTCGGCTTTTTGCATTTTTAATTGAGTTTTGCAGATATGTAATCCTAAACCGCAACCTGTTGATTTTGTTGTGTAACCTTCTTTGAAAATTTCGTTTTGTTTTTCTTTTGGGATCATTTTTCCATTGTTTGATATTTTAATTGAAGCTTGATTATTAATTATTTCTGCAATTATGTTGATTGAGCCTTTTGTTTCAATGGCTTCTATACCATTTTTTATTATATTTACAATGCAAGCGGTGAATTTGTTTTCATCTATGTAGATTTGTGCGGTATTTTTTACTAAGCAACTGATATCAATTTCTTTGTCAATTGTGTATGCTTCGGATAATCTTGCGCTTTCTTCAACTATGTGTTTTAAATCGCAATTTTGTGGTTCAAAATTGTTTACGATTTTGAGATCGAGTAAACTTGTTCCCATAATTTTGAGGGATTTTTTTATGCAATCTATTGCATTTGTTATGGATTCGTTCTTAATATCCGCGCGTTCTAAATGTTTTTTGATTATTTCTGTGTACATATCACAAATTGAAATATGGTTTCTTATTTCATGAGCGACGCATCTGGTTTGTAGTTGTATCAGATTATCCATTATTTACCTCTTTTAATAATAAGGTTCAGCCGTAGCTGAACCTTAATTCCTTATTCTTTTAAAATAATTATACTGCTAATTTTGCTCTTCTTTTGTTAGCAAAACCGTTGTTTAGTGCGTATAGAACTGCTTGTGTTCTATCGTTAACTTGTAATTTTTGGAAAATATTATTAACGTGTGTTTTAACAGTAGTTTCAGAAATAAATAGTTTTCCTGCAATACCTTTGTAGTTATTACCTTGGGTTAATAAATCAAGAACTTCTTCTTCACGTGAAGTTAAGTAAGTAAGCAAGTTTTCTGAATCCATTGAATTTGCATCTTCTTTGAATGAGCGTTGGAAATAATCAAAGAATCTTGAAGAAAGAACTGATGGAAGGTAAACTTTTCCAGCTGCAACTTCATCGATTGCATAGATTAATTGTGCAGATGCCATAGTTTTTAAGATGTAACCTTTAGCACCTAATTTCATAGCGCGGAAGATTAAATCTGCATCATCATAGCCGCTTAATGCAATTACTCTTGTATTTAGACCTAGTTTTTCAATATCTTGGATAGCTTGTAAGCCATCTTTTTCTGGCATATTGATATCCATAAGAACGATATCAGGATGATATTTTTTTACTAGATTAATACCAATGTTAGCACTTGTTGTAGCACCAACCACATCATAATTGCTTTCAAGTGTAATTAATTCTTTAACACCTCTTAAGTGATCTGCGTTATCATCAATTAATAACACTCTCAATTTGCTTCTAAACTCTCTCATTTTATCTCCCCTTATTTTTGTAACCTTCAATCTACACTTTACATACTACTATTTTTGGAGGGGGTAGTTCATCCATGGACTGATTGATATTCTAGTCATGGCGGTTTGAGATAATGTCCTACATCTTTAGATTGAAAAAATGCCTCAACCATGCTCTAGACCATGATTTGCAGCATGGTCGATTTTTTTGTAAATAATTTTTTGTTACATTTTTCGATGTACAACGATTGTGGTATAATTCTTGACAAGGAGAAAGCTATGGAAATATTAATTTTTATTGGGGGATTTTTATTAGGTGCAGTTTGTGTGTTTATTCCATTCACGCTAGCACAAAAAAATACACAAGCTAATTTTGAAAATATTGCCAATCGTATTTTTAAAGAAAGTTCTGCTGAGTTATCTGCACAAAATCGTGATAAATTAGATGAGTTTTTCAAACGATTTAAAGAACGTATTGAAGATTTTGAGCGTCGTACTGAAGAAAATTTCAAACAGGAAAAAGAAAACTTTACTGTTTTTGATATGAATATAAAAAGCTTTTTGGAAACTGGTAAAAAGATTTCTATGGATGCAAATTCTCTTGTAAATGTTATGAAATCGGATAACAGAACTTCGGGCAAATGGGGTGAAATTGTATTAGAAAGAGTTTTAGAGGCTTCCGGATTGCGTAAAGATGAAGAATATAAAGTTCAATCAGGTACTGCTGAAGGTCGACCAGATGCAACTGTATTTTTGCCTGATGATAGATGTATTTATATCGATTCAAAAACCTCTTTTGCATCTTGGGAAGGATATGTAAACTCAGAAGATGATTATGAAAAAGAAATCCATTTGAAACAATTTGTTGACTCTACAAAAGCTCATATTAATGGACTTGCAAAGCGTGATTACTCAGTAGATGAAAAATCACCAGATTATGTTTTGATGTTTGTTCCTATTGAGAGTTGCTATTCATTATTATTTTGTGAAGATTGTTCATTGTGGGATTATGCTTGGAAAAATAAAGTTATGCCTGTTTCACCATCAACTTTGTTGGCGGCATTGAAGATTATAAACTCATTCCACGTTGTTGATAGACAAAATAAAAATGCATTAGAAATATCAAGAATTTGTTCAAAAATGATTGATAAATTTTCTGATTTGTTGAGTGATATGCAAAAAATTAAAAACGCATTTAATTCTGCAATGACAAGATTAAGTGGTAAAGATAATATAATAAATCAACTTAATCGTATTGAAGAACTCGGGGTCAAAGGCTCAAAGACCTTGCCAGAAATACCAGAATCGATTGAATAGAAATGATTTATAAGAACATAAAACAGAGGAGGGCATTCACCCTCCTTGTTTTTTGTTTTTAAAAGCAAAAAATATTTATTCTATGCATATAGCATATTGTGAAGCACTACTGCGATAGTCGTCATCATAAGTTGTCCATTCTGGTTCAAAGAACCTAAAAAATGCTTCGTAATAAGGGTTCTCAGCACTTTCTTCTCCTGCCCAAACGGAAAATGTAGAATCAGGAGAAATGTCAAGAAATCCCAAAGATGCAGCTTTTTTATCATCTCTTTTAACATTCCATTTGTCAGACTTAGCGCTAATATCTGTAGTTCCATATATATAGTTTGCAATATCAGCTATTTGTGCCATTGTAGGCATTTTGCTGACTCCACCACATTTGGCTACGGCTCCTGCCCAGTATTCATCATCTAATCCACAATTTACTATACCTAAAGAACCTTTTATTTTCTCACATTCTGCGTATGTAATACTTTGTGGTTTTGTTGGAGTACTAAAACAAGTGCTACCAGATTTGAAAGCGCAATTACCAATTTTATTATTAAGGGCTTTGATATCTTTGTTGGTAGTATTAGGTGATTTACCACCAGAAGTATCATAAATCATAGAGATACAACTCATACCAGTAACTTGGTTAGAGTATGGATCTTGTTTGCATTTTGGATCATAAGCCATAATAGCAGTTGTACCATTAGCAAATTGGACACCAATGGTTTCAGTACCCCAATCAGATTTACCTAAGTCTGCAGCAGTTTTTAAACTAGCAAGACTAAGAGTATCTGATTCTGAACCGCCGTTGGAGATATCTAAAACATTCCAAGTGATATTTTCTTCAACACAGTTTTTTAGATTATTAGAATCACAAGTTTTAACTATTTTAAAATGCTTAGCTAATTCATTAACAAAACTTTGGGTAGTTGTATGTCCAGCAAGAGTTTGTTGAGTATTCATAACTTTCAACGCTTCTTGTAATTTTCTTTCAAAAACAGTTGCAGCAGTATTCCACGATTTTTCTTGATAATTAGCAACTAACGTTGGAATAGTCATCGCAGCAACTACACC
>JAZRUK010000040.1:0-10169 GCA_045652525.1 Candidatus Gastranaerophilaceae bacterium
ATTGCCTAACCTTGCGGTTATGCTCAATAATCTAGCTTGTGATGCTGATAAACCCATAGCGTCCTTTCGTCTTTCTTTTTTCCTTGCCATGGTTTACGGATTTTTTACTTGAAAACTTTGATGTTTGTAAAGAAATGTTAAAGCGAAAATATTTTATCTGCACACATCAGTGACCAAAAAAGAAAGACACCTAATAGTGTCTTTCTTTAAATTATTTTATCCAACCTATATAGAAAATGTTTCTGGTTTTAAAGAGTCTGGCTTAATATCTAGTTCTACAGGTTTTTCCTCTACGATTTCAACCTGTAATTGATCCTCTGGATTAACAACAACAGGCACAGGTGCTGCTTTTGGAGTACCAACAATTCCTGCTGTTGCATTTATCATAGCTGGATCAGGGTTAGTTTTTAATCTATTGTAATCAGTCATAATTTTTGCAATGAATCGTTTTGTTTCAGCATATGGAGGAACTGTATTGTTGTATCTTTTTACATTACCAGGCCCAGCATTATACGCCGCCAATGCCAATTCCATTGAACCGAACATTTTGTACATACTCTTGTAGTACATAATGCCACCACGAATATTATCATTCAAAGAATATGCATTTAGCCCCATTCTGCTTGCTGTTGACGGTAACAATTGAAAAACTCCTACTGCTCCGTGTGCACTTCTAGCTTCATGTCTAAATCCAGATTCTGCTCTTGCAATACTTAATGCAATGGCAGGATCAACACCCATTTCAATTGAATGTTTAACAATACTTGCCTTAATTGAATTTACATCGCTCGCTTGTACCTGAGTGCAGGACATAAATACTATCGCAATAGTGAATAGTAATAATTTTTTCAAAATGTAATCCTCTAGTTGTAAATTGTAATCCGCCAAGTCCCTTTTTAAACTGTTTTAAAGTGTTTAAACAACAACTTTTTGGAATAAACTACCAACATCTTATTACAAAAAATTTCAAATTTCAAGTCAGAAGATATAATATTATGTTTTTATGATAAAATAACTGTTGTAAGTAATTAAACAGAGGAAAGAAATATGGAAAAGAAAAATTTAGCAACAATAGGTGTATTTGGTGGTTCAGGATTTTATAAATTCTTAGACGATATTGAAGAAATTAGAGTTGAAACACCTTATGGTATGCCAAGTGATAATATATTCTTAGGCAAAATTGGCCAGCACAAAGTAGCATTTATGCCAAGACACGGTCGCAACCATACTATTTTACCTCACTTAATCAACTACAGAGCTAACGTTTGGGCGATGAAATCAATCGGTTGTGAAAGAGTAATTTCACCTTGTGCAGCTGGCAGCTTGCAAAAACACGTAAAACCTGGCGATTTTGTTATTTGTGATCAATTCGTTGATTGGACTGACGGAAGAAAATCAACTTTCTTTGAAGGTCCGATTGTAACCCATCCTTCTGCTGCTGATCCATACTGCCCTGAACTTAGAAAATTAGCTATTGAAGAAGGTAAAAAATTAGGTATTAATATTCATGAAACTGGTACTGTTGTTGTAATTAACGGTCCAAGATTCTCAACAAAAGCAGAATCTAAATTCTTTACAAACCAAGGTTGGGAAGTTATCAATATGTCAGCTTTCCCTGAAGCATACTTGGTAAAAGAAATGGATATGTGCCCATTAAATATTTCTCTAATTACAGACCACGATGCAGGACTTGTTGGTGACGTGCCACCTGTTTCACACCACGCTGTTATGGAAATATTCAATAGCAATGTCGCAAATCTTAAAAACTTGTTGTTCAATATGATTGAAAATATTCCAACTGAAAGAAAAGAATGCGAATGCGCTTTAACTAAAAAGCATTCACAATTATAGGAGATAATTAATGATAGGAATTGTTCACGGTGTAAACAACATCTTCAATTTATATTTTTTCTTAATTATTTTAAGAATATTTTTAACTTGGATACCAAACGTTCAATGGGAAAATCAACCTTGGAAAACAATTCGTGAAATAACTGATATTTACTTAAACCTTTTCAGAAGAATTATTCCTCCTTTCAACGGACTTGATTTTTCTCCTATTGTGGCATTAATTGTTTTACAGATAGTACAACAAGTTGTTGTGTTTGTATTAGCAAAACTTTTGTTTGTATAAGGTGATTTTATGAAGATTATAATTTTTGGCGCTACAGAAGTTGGTTGTTTACTTGCAACAGAATTTTTTGAAGATCACGATATAACAATTATAGACAAAGAAGAAAACAGAACAGATGAGTTTAACAAGCTTGATATAAGTTTCGTTCAGGGTAACGCATCCGATATCGAAGTGCTTAAAAAAGCAGATATCAGAAATGCTGATGTCTTTATTGCTTGTACCGCTATCGACGAAGCTAATATTGTAGCTTGCTTAGCTGCTAAAAAAATGAGTGGAGTAAGAACTATTTGTTTTGTTGGCAAAGAAGAATATAAAAATGCTCTTAATATGGAGCGCAACGAAGGTTATCTTTGTGATTTCTTCATAGACTATATAATCTGGCCAGAAGAACTTTTAACTGAAGATATTTTCAGAATTGTAACTGTTTCACACGCACTTGATGTTGAAAATTTTGCAGACGGCAAAGCCAGACTTTTAGAATATAAAGTAGAGCCGGAATTGCCGATAGTAAATAAAAAAATCCGCGAAATCGGCTTCACCAAAGATACAGTAATTGTTGGACTAACACGTGAAGGACAATTATTTATTCCAAATGGTGAAACTGAAATTTTGGCTGATGATAAACTTATTTTTATGGGAACACCGCATTCTTTAGACATTTTAGCCGGTACATTTTTCCATAGAAAAGAACAGGTAAAATCAGTTGCTATTATCGGTGGCGGAAATGTGGGTGCAATGCTTGCTAAATACCTTGACGACGTAAAAATAAAAACAAAAATTATTGAAAAAAATTATGAACGTTGCCAAGCTTTATCTGAAAATCTTGAGCACGCACTTGTAATTCACGGCGATGGCACAAATTTAAAAATCCTAGATGAAGAAGAAATTGGCTCTAGCGACGTAGTTATTAGTGTTACAAACAATGATGAAAGAAACCTTTTATGTTCACTTTTATGCAAACAGCTTGGCGTAAAACGAGTTATTTCAAGAGTTTCAAAGGTATTAAACATTCCTCTTTTTGAAAAAGTAGGGATTGACGTCGCAATTTCCCCAAAAAATTCAGCGATAAATGAAGTTAAAAACGACTTAGAAGAAAATAATGTAGATATCTTGGCTACAGTTGAACAAGGTCAAGGCGAAGTTTTAGAAATTTGCGTAAGGGAAGAATTTAATGACAAATTAGTTATGGACGTTAAATTCCCGACTCGTGCAATTATTGGTGTTATTCAACGAAAAAATCACGTTATAATTCCAAAAGGCAATACGCAAATCAAAACTGGCGATATTTTGATTATATTCACCAAAGCTGAAGATGCTGAAAAAATTAAGGATTTCTTTGAATAATGCGCTTAAGTTATTTGTCATACGCTATAGGACTTGTAATGTTATATGCTGGACTTGTTTTGTTAGTACCAGTATCAGTAGCTTTGTACTACCACGATTATTTTTCAGTAATTTCATTCCTTTCCGCTGGAGTTTTGGCTTCAGCTTTAGGATACGGAATTAGAAAGCTTACACCAAATTCTATTGATAACTTAAACGATATCAAAAAATCCGAAGCATTATTCATTGTAGCCACATCTTGGATAGTTTTTTGCTTAATTGCCGCTGTTCCTTTTTTATGGTACGGATTTTCACCAATTAATGCGTTATTTGAGGCTACATCTGGTTTTACCACAACTGGCGCTACAATATTAACACATTTTGATTACCCAAAAGCGATGTTTTTCTGGAGATCATTTACTCAATGGATAGGTGGTATGGGCATAATTGTCTTGTTTATCGCTGTATTACCACAATTTGCGGTTGCTGGACGCCAAATGTTTTTTGCTGAAGCTCCTGGTCCAACAGAAGATAAATTATCTCCAAGAATAAGGAATACAGCATCAACATTATGGGTTGTATATCTTGGCTTAACAATTCTTGCCGCTATTTTGTTACATTGTGCAGGAATGCCAAAATTTGATGCTGTTTGTAATGCAATGTCAACACTTTCTGCTGGTGGTTTTTCACCTAACGCTCAAAGTATTGCAGGTTATCACTCAAATTTAATAAACTGGATCATTATCGCATTTATGTTTTTTGCTGGTGCAAGTTTTATATTACAACTTCGAGTAATTACTCAAAAAAATCCGTTATTATTATTTAAAAGTGAAGAATTTAGAGCATATACATACACTATATTAACACTATCTGCAATAATCGCAGTTATATTATATTTTAGTCATAACTACACAAGTTTTGATGCTATAACTGCTTCATTATATCAAGTTATAAGTATCTCAACTTCAACAGGTAGTTCAAGCATTGACTACCAACAATGGGGATTTAGTGCAAAAATTATACTATTTATCGCAATGTTTACTGGATCTTGTGCAGGTTCAGCGGGTGGCGGCATTAAAATGACTCGTTGGTTATTGGTATGCAAATCAATGAAAGAAGAACTTTTTAAAATACTTCATCCAAACGCTGTTACGAATATCAAAATAGATAACACAATTATCCAACCAGAAATCATTAGACAAGTTGTCGTATTTATGTTCTTTTATTTCTTTTTATTCGGAGTATCCGCTATTTTAATGGCAATAATTGAACAAGATGCAGTTATTGGATTAACCGGTGCAATTACTTCCCTCGGCGACATCGGCCCTGGGTTAGGTGAGACTATCGGCCCTATGGGCAATTACGATAGCTTACATTTTGGTACCAAATTAATCTATATATTCAATATGTTAGTTGGTCGTTTGGAATTAATTCCATTTTTGATCTTTTTACAAAAAGATTTTTGGACTATAAAACAAAATTAATCTATATAAATGATTAAAATGAACAAAATATATGCTTAAATCGTTGTATAATCATATAGCGATTTTGAGGATAACAACTTTGCATTTTAATATAAAAAAAATTATAACTTTAGCTCTGTCTTTAACTCTTTTAACGAGTGTTTCTGCACTAGCTATAGAAGAAATTAAAATAGAAAAAGATAGCAGTCTTTCACTAAACGATTGTATTAAAATTGCACTTCAAAACAGCCCTTATGTCAAAAAATTCAAATATAATTATGGCATTTCAAAAAGTAATGTAGGGAGAGCAAAATCAGCATACTTCCCAACAATAGGTGTTGGTACAGGATATAATTTTACTGATACACATACAAATCGAAACAATACCGATTCAAAATTGTACAGCGCTGAAGCTTCTTTAAATCAACTAATTTGGAACTTTGGAAAGACAAATGCCAATATAAGAATGCAAAAATTTAATTTAATCACCGCTTTATTCAATTTTGACGATAACGTTTTAGACACAATTTATCAAGTCAGAACAAATTACTACGGTGTATTAGCAGCAAGAGCTTCTGTCGACATAAACAAAGCTTATGTTGATATTAATGAAAGAAATTATCAAAGAACAAAGGCATACTATGAAGAAGGTATTAAATCTAAAATAGATTTAGTAAACGCTGAAGTAAACCTGAGCGATTCAAAAGTCACATTGGTCAATGCACAAAAAACATACAAAAACGCCATGGTAACTTTAAATAACTCTATGTATATCGCGCATTCTCCTGATTATGAGCTTCAACCAACAGAAACTTTTAAATACAAAGAAAATTTATACATGGTTAATTTGGAAGAATTAGATAAAAAAAGCGATTTAAGTGTTCTACCTGAAAACATAGATGATGCGACTTTAACAGCAAAAGCAGAAAAAGCTGAGATTTTAACTGATTATAAATTCGAAGCATTTCCATACACTTTTGAAAAATCCGTAGAACTTGCATATGCAAACAGACCTGACATCAAGGCATACGATGCGACTTTAAAAGCTATGGAAGAAAATCTGTTGTATATCAAACGAGAATACTATCCCGAAATTAGTGCTCGTGCAGGTTATGGCTATAGAGATTTAAATGCAACAAATTCATTCAACGTAGGTATCAACGTTTCAAGTAACGTAAACATTTTAGGCAAAAAACATGAAATTGATGCTGGAAAATTCCAAGTTGCCTTAGCACAAAATGAAATAAATTTACTAAAACAGAACGTGTATTTTGAAGTACAAAATGCATACATTAATATGATTGAACTTGAAAAACAAGTACCATTACTTGCTGTAAAAGTCCGTCAAACATTGGAAAATTTTGAACTTGCAGACGGCAGATATGCAGTCGGACTTGGAGATTACATTGAACTTCAAGATGCAAAAGTTAAATATAACAATGCACAACACACATTTGTTGAAGCAATATACAAATACAATGTCGCAAGAGCAAATCTCGAAAAAGCAATTGCTCTTCCACAAGAAATTACAATATCAATTGAGGACATAAATTAATGAAAATTAAAAAACAATACATTGCAATAGGACTAGGAGTTATCGTCTTAATCACTGGATTATTTGTGATTACAAAACGGACAAAAGGTGTTAAATATGAAACTATGCCTGTAAAACGTTGTACAATAACTCAAGTCGTTGAAGCTTCTGGTACAATAAACCCTGTAAACTTGGTAAGCGTAGGTTCTACAGTATCTGGACTTATAAAAGAAATCTACGTTGACTTTAATTCAGAAGTTAAAAAAGGCCAAATTTTAGCACAAATTGACCCAGCAAACTTCCAAGCATCTGTAGATCAAGCTACCGCACAAATAAACAATGCAGAAGCTAATTTGGCAAAACTTAATGCCGTTACAGAGATGTCAAAAAAAACATACACACGATATAAAAATTTATATGCAAAAAACTTTATAGCTAAAAGTGAATTAGATCAAGCGGAGAGTGATTATTTTTCAAATTTAGCGCAAATTGAATCCGCTAAAGCACAAATTTCACAAGCTCGTGCAACATATAAAACTGCAATGACAAACTTAGGCTACACAAAAATTATAGCACCCGTTGACGGTACAATTATTTCGAGAGAAATCAACCTTGGTCAACCCGTTGCCGCAAGTTTTCAAGCTCCTGAATTATTCACAATTGCTCAAGATTTAACAAAAATGCAAATAGAAGTAAATGTTTCTGAAGCAGATATCGGTAAAGTAAAAGTTGGACAAGATGTTACATATACACTAGATGGTTACCCAGATAGCAATTTTGAAGGCAAAGTAACTCAGGTAAGGATTTCTCCAACAACCGTTTCAAACGTTGTAACATACGTTGTTATTGTTGATGTCGATAACGAAGATCTAAAACTTGTTCCAGGTATGACCGCGAATGTTTCAGTAATAACTGAACAAAGTGAAAATGTACTTTGCGCTCCAAACATAGCATTGAAATTCACACCAGAAACAGACGGTCAAAAATATAAAGAACAAGGTGTATGGAAACTTGATAAAAATAAACCTGTAAGAATTAACATATCACAAGGTGCAAGTGACGATTCAAAATTTGAAATAATTTCAAAAGAAATAAAAGAAGGTGATTTGGTTATCACAAGTTCAAGTAATTCGAAAGCTAAAACTAAAGCCAGCGCTATGCGTAGAGGCCCGAGGATGTTTTAATGGCACTAATAGAAGTTAAAAATGCAATAAAAACATACCAAACAGGTGACGATAGCTTTAACGCACTAAATAATGTTTCGTTGTCCATAGAAAAAGGTGAATTCGTTGCAATTATGGGCGCTTCAGGCTCTGGCAAATCAACATTTATGAATATGCTCGGAACACTTGATAAACCCAACAGCGGAAGTTATTATCTTGATGGCATAGATATGCTTTCTTTGGATACCAATTCACTTGCCGAAGTTAGAAATCTTAAAATGGGATTTGTTTTTCAAGGATTTAATCTTATTTCAAGAACTAGCGCATTAGAAAACGTAGAACTTCCAATGATTTACAAAGGAATTTCTGAAGAAGAAAGACGAATCAGAGCAAAAGAAGCTCTAAAAATCGTTGGTCTTGAAAATCGTGAAGATCATATGCCAAACCAAATGTCAGGCGGCCAACAACAACGCGTAGCAATCGCAAGGGCAATAGTAAACGATCCTCCGTTGATTTTAGCAGACGAACCTACCGGTAATTTGGATACTAAAACAAGTATAGAAGTTATGGAATTTTTTGTGAAACTAAACGAGCAAATGGGTAAAACCATTGTTCTAGTAACTCACGAACCTGATATTGCAGAATACTGTAAACGTGTTGTACGTTTCAAAGACGGAAACATAATCTCCGATGAGGTTAAAAGATGATAGATTTCAAATCAACTCTTAAAATGGCCATCGTGTCATTAAAAATAAACAAAATGCGTTCAATACTAACAAGTTTAGGTATAATTATCGGGGTTAGTGCAGTAATTATAATGCTTGCCGTAGGTTCAGGTGCTAGTAAAAAAATTGCTAAAGATATGGAATCTATGGGAAGTAATTTATTAATGGTCCGTTCTGCATCTGCAACATCAGGCGGAGTCAGAATGGGTTCAGGCACAAAACCTACACTTACCTTAAAAGACTCAGAAGCTATCGAAAAATACTGTCGTGGAATCCTTGCAGTTGCACCATACTCTTCTGAAGTCAAACAACTCACATACGGAAATCAAAACTGGTCAACCACAATCGGCGGGACAACAGCATCATACTTATTTATACGAAATTATGAGATCGTTTCAGGTAGAAATTTTGTACACGAAGACATAAAAAACAATACAAAAGTAGCAATTATCGGTAACACAATAGCTACCGAACTTTTTGGCGATATGGACCCAATAAATAAAACAATGCGTATCGGTAATGTTCCTTTTAAAATTGTAGGTCTTTTGAAAACCAAAGGTCAAAACAGTATGGGTATGGATCAAGATGACTTAGTTTTCATTCCAATTACAACGGCACAGAAAAAAGTTTTCGGAACTGATTTTCCAGGTACTGTCAAAATGATTAACGTAAAAGCACAAAATTCAGACGTATTATCCATAGCCGAAGAAGATATAACAGAACTTTTACAAACTCGTCACAGAATAGGTAAAAACCAAGAAAATGACTTTGAAATAAGAAATTTAGCAGAAATGCAAGAAACAATAAAGTCATCTGCAAAGACAATGTCCATACTTTTAGGCGCAATTGCTTCTGTATCACTCCTTGTAGGTGGCATAGGAATTATGAATATTATGCTCGTATCTGTAACTGAAAGAACAAAAGAAATCGGGATTCGTATGGCAATAGGCGCAAAAGCATCAGATATCAGAATCCAATTTTTGATAGAATCGTTTTTACTTTCAATCATTGGTGGTATTGCTGGAGTTCTTTTAGGAATACTTGGAGCAAAAATCGTTGACCTGACTGGAGCAATGACCGTCGCAATTTCAAGCGGCTCAATTGCATTATCTTTGGGATTTTCTGGAGCAATAGGCGTGCTTTTTGGATACTATCCTGCGTACAAAGCATCGTTATTAAATCCTATTGATGCACTAAGATATGAATAATATTGCCAAAATTTAGAAAAAATGGTAGTATAAGTAAGTAAAGTGAGTTAGGTAAGTATAGTAAGTAAAGTACTTATCATTAATGCACATTACTAACTCCACTCACTTTACTAACAATACTCACGCAAAAAAGGAGAGAAAAAGATGAAAAACATTACCACACAAGGCTTTAAGTCATTAGGGGGGGGTAGAAACGCTCTCCTAGCAAGACTTTCGGCGTTTACTTTAGCTGAGGTCTTAATCACACTCGGTATCATCGGTGTAGTTGCTGCGATGACTATTCCAACATTAGTAGCTAATTACCAACAAAGATCTATGGATACTGCAGCTAATGTGTTTACACGAAAACTTGGTGAAGCTTTAAAAGTTATGAACTCTAATTCTTCTTTAGCTGGATATAACTCTACTGAAGATTTTGTTAAAGAATTAGGTAAGAATATCAAAATAGTTAAAACTTGTGATTCTGAACACTTAACTAGTTGTTTTGTTTCTGAATTCTCTACTAATGATGATACATTTAAAACTGAAGAATTAAAAAAGTCTAAAAACTTAAATAAAGATGGTAACTATGATTCTGAAACTATTGGTGTTCAATTTGCTGATGGTGTTAGTGCTTTAG
>JAZRUK010000041.1:0-53596 GCA_045652525.1 Candidatus Gastranaerophilaceae bacterium
ATATTTTCCAAACAAACTCCAAAATATTTTTTTAAAAAATATTTAATAAAATTATCCCAACATAAACAATTATTTTATGTTGGAATTATATTTTCAGGATTTTATTTTTTATGTTTTAATATTTATTTATTGATAAGATTAGTATTTACTTTATTAATATCATAATTTTCTCATACTTAAACCTCCTTTCTAAGCAAAGGCAATAAAAAAATTGGCAACAAAAAATAGTTTAAAGATGTAAACGGAAAGACCATCTTGGGTGTGAACCTACACATCTTGCATTTTCTTTATTATACCATTTGATGTCGAAAACCGTCAAGATTGCTAAAATACAAATAAAAGTTCAAATTTTAAAAACTACGAAATGCTTATCAAGGAATTGTTGATTTCGGTTAAGAGTTCTGCATTGTCTGTTTTACGAGCATATTTTTGGGCTTTTTCTAATAACCCTCTTGCTTTGTCTTCATTTTTAAATTCAAGCATAATTTCAGCAGCATTGTAGTAGTTTTCAGCTACTTTTAATGGGGAATCCGCATCAATATAATTTTTGACAGCTTTTGAATATGCTTTTAAGGCAGCAGGAGATTCGCCAAATCTATCGTGTGCATCGCCAAGGCTTGCTGATACATAGCCTTTTAATTTTGCATTATCCGTTTCATCAGCTAAGTTATCTGCAACTTCAAAGTAGTTGAAAGCTTCTTTTTCATACATATCAGAGTAGATATTTCCAATCTTTGTTAGAGATCTTGATTGGATTGATAAATTTTCAGCTTCACCTGCAAATGAAACAGTGCTAAAATAATGGTCAATTGCGGGATTTATTTTATTGACATCATTATAAATTTCTGCCATAGAATAATGGGCACGAGTTTTTATATTACAATCTTTAGTTCTTTGAAGTGATTCATTATAACTTTTTAAAGCTTGTGCTAAATAATCATGACTATCATAAATTTTGCCAACTTCTAGGAAGATTTTTGATTGAGTTTCCTTGTCTTCAACTTCATTCGCTCTATTTAAAGCTGTTTGAAAAGCTAAAATGGCTTCTTTTGGTTTACTCGCGTATGATAATTTTTTTGCTTTAATAAATAATTTTTTCAATTCTTTATCCTGAGGAATAAGAGGATTGACAGGTTCTTCTGTTGGTTTTGCTTCTTCTTTTTTAGAGTCTTCAGGGAATTTTACTAAAAATTGTGCATTTATATCGTTTTCATTGTATTTAAAATCAATTTGTTGCAAGAAAAGCGCATCAACCCAGTTTTCAACAACTTTTGAATCTTTATCAAGTGTTTTTGAAATGTAGTTATCTAAAAGAGAAGCCGCATTTTTTAAATTAGATTTAATAAGTTTGCTGTTAGGTTTTTCTTTTGTAACTTGCTTTTCAATAAGTTCTAAATAACCGCTTACTTCTTCTTTTAAATCATCAGGAGTGCCAATCGCAATTGCTGTATTTTTGAAATCTTTTAGAATTTGAGCAATATTGATATTAGGGTTGCGTTGAGCTAAAGCTGTTGCAACTTCGTTTGGATAAGTAATTTCAGCCTGTGGGGTATTTACAGCTTGGTATTGTTGATAGGTAATGTTATTTTGTGTTGATTGATAAGCTTTTTGAGGTTGTTGTTCTGTATATTGTAATCCTTTGCTTTTACTATTTTGATCGGCTTGTTGTTCTTTTTGCGCATTAGAGGTTGTTTGCTCCTCATCTTGACGTCTTTTTACTTGATTACGTCTGTCAGGAGCAACGTATGGTCGTTGATATACGTTATTTAAATTCAACCCCATTTACAATACCTCTGGTTTTACAACAATATCTTATAATATTTGTTGTATTTTTAACTCATACTTTTGTATTATATTTAAGGTTTTTTTCTTATATGTCAACCGATTATAACCATTTCACAATTTTTGCAATCGAAGTATAGTGGATATTTTTTACCTTTTTCATCAATTAAAAATAATTTAGTTGGTGATTTACACATATCAAAAGCATATTTTAGACAATGTTTTGTTCTCATAAGTTCAACGCCTTTAGGTCTTGTTGATTCATAAGACTTTTGACAAACCGTTGAACCACAATTTTCGTAAAAACATTTTGCATCTTGATTATGAACATTTGCCCTATAATCAAGCTCTTTCTTTGGGAAATCAACATATTGCATCGGAAGCTGAATTTCTCTTTTGTAATTTTCTAATCGTTTTTGAATTAAATCTTCTAAAATTTCACGACGAAGATTATTTATTTCAGATACTGGCATGAATGGAAGATTAGATTTGATTTTTATATCAATCACATAAAAATCACTTTCGCCAGTTTTATTCAATTGAGTAATGAAATTTTCTTCCATTTTTTCAGGATTTTTAGGTAATTCTTGCGAAGAAAGGATTTTTGAAATTGTGTTTTTATCTTCATCGATAGCAGTCAAAACGTTATTTTCAAAAATAAATTCAACACCCAAACGTCTTTTTGTTTTGGAATTTGTGAGTTGTTTTTCAAATTTTGCATCGAAATTTCTGTAAATCATCGTTCCGATATTTAAATTGTCCATTTTGTTTGGGAAAATTTTATTACCCTCAACTTTGTTTACTAAACAACCGTTTAATTCTCCATTAACAAAATAACAAAGCCCATCTTGAGGATTAATTTCAGCATCGAGAACGAAGTAACTTTTATCGAGTTTTTTAATTTTACCTAATTTTTCACCCAAAGATTTTGGTGTATTAAAATTGAAACATTGTTTACGATTTTCCAAAAAATAATCAGTAAAACCACGATTAAAACTCTTGTTCACATCGGGCTCAAAATCTAAAAATATTTTACCAGAAGAAGTTTTTTCAGAAATTTTATCAAGTTTGTTTCTATAATATGCGACAACGTTTTTGACGTAGTTTTCATCTTTTAAACGACCTTCTATTTTAAAAGATTTAACACCAAATTCAACAAAATTTTCTAGATGCTTTGATGCATTGAAATCTTTTAAACTCAACAAATGCAAGTCTTTTGCAATAAATTTGCCGTCTTCATCTACAAGTGAATATTTTTTTCTACAACTTTGTGCACATTCTCCTCTATTGGCTGAACGTCCACCAATTGAACAACTCAAGTAGCATTGACCACTATATGAAACACAAAGTGCGCCGTGTATAAAGGTTTCAATTTCAGTTTTGGTATTTGTACAAATTTCTTTTATGTTTTCCAGTGATGTTTCACGTGCCAAAATCACACGAGAAGCTCCAAGATTGTCAAAAAACTGCGCTTTTTCGAGATTTCTATTATCACATTGTGTGCTCATATGAATTGGTATTGGCGGGATTTCACCATCAATAGAAGCTTTTAAAATCCCCATATCTTGAACAATTAAAGCATCTACACCAATGTCATAAAGTTTTTTAATTAATTTTTTTGCTTCAACAAGTTCATTGTCATCAAGAATTGTGTTAATTGTAACGTGGACTTTCACATTGAATTTGTGAGCATATTGAATAATTTCTTTTAAATCTTCAATTGAGTTGCTTGCATTCTGGCGAGCGCCAAATTTCGGTGCGCCAATGTATAAAGCGTCGCAACCACTATTGATTGCACAAATGGCCGTATGTTTATCTTTTGCGGGTGCTAAAAGTTCTGTTTTCTTCATAAATCGATTGTATAACAATGTTTACGACTTGACAATCATGCGTATTTATGATATAAAAGGTGTGGGGTAAATGTATATTTATAAGTCTTGTCACTCGACGAGACTTTCTTTTTGTTCGAGTGAGCAATAGCACGAACGAAACTTTACTACATTAAAAAAAAATGTTATAATGCTTTTATGGATAAAGATTTTATCTCAACAGTTAGTCACGAATTAAGAACACCTTTAACTTCAATTAGAGGGTTTTCTCAAACTATGCTTAATTCTTGGGATAAACTTGATGATGAAACAAAAAAAAGATTTCTAAAAATTATTGAAGAGCAATCAAACAGACTTATTAATTTGGTTGAAAATATGCTTTCTGTGAATAAATTACAAGCACAAAAAGAAAATTTAATTTATAAAGAATCTAATTTAAAATTAATAATTGACCCAGTAATTTCGATTGTTAAAAATACATATCCAACTCATAAATATATTTTTGAACATAATGAAAAAACGCCAAATATCTTGATTGATAGATATAAATTTCAACAAGTAATGATGAATTTAGTTGAAAATGCAGCAAAATATTCTGATGAAGGGACAATAATAACAATAAAAACAGCTCCTGTGGGAGAAAATGTTTCTATAAAAGTTATTGATAATGGTATTGGTATTGCTGAAGAGAATTATGATAAAATTTTCACCAAATTTTCAAGAATTGATAACCCATTGACCCGAAAAGTTCAAGGTAGCGGATTAGGGTTATACATAACAAAAAATTTGGTTGAAAAAATGGATGGAAAAATCTCAGTAAAATCTGAAAATGGTCAAACAACTTTTGAAATTCTAATGCCAGTAAAATCAGTTGAAGATCAAGCGAGGGCAAAATGCAATCAGTAACATTATTGATAGATAAAAGACTTGAACTTTCAACAAAATATAAAAAACTTTTGGAGTCCCAAAACAACATAGTTCTTGTTTCAAAGGATTTGATTTCGGCAATAAAAACAATTCAGGATAGAGAACCTGATTTGATTGTTATTTCAGACAGTATTGATAGTGATTTATCAGATTTTTGCAGAAAAATTCGTGGTTTAACCTATAATATGCGACCTATTATTGTTGCAGTTTCAAAATCAGCTGAATTAGAAGACAGATTGAAAGTGCTTGAATCTGGTGCAGACGATTTTATAAGTGAGCCTGTAAATTCTGATGAATTTGTTATGCGTATGAAAGCACATTTAAGACGTGAATTTGAATCGAACTTGGATTCAAAAAAAATGTTGCCAAGCAAAAATTATACATTGAGAGCATTAAAAAGAATAATAAAAACAGAAACTCCTTGGGCTGCAATGCTTATTACAATTGATAATTTCAAAAATTATATGGAAAGTTATACAGAGCTTGCATCTGATAAACTGGTTCAAACTTTTTGTGCAATTATTCAATCAACACTTAGCGAAAATGATTATTTTGGTACAATTTCAGACGACGAATTTTTGATTATTACAGATCAATTTAAAATGGATAAAATGGCAACATTTTTAACTTTTGCGTTTGAATCCGTTTCTCCAAAATTTTATTCTCAACAAGATATAAATCGAGGCTATATTTTGATGCATGGTGATGAATATGCGGGCAGACGTTCGGATTTTGTACATACAACTATTGGGATAGTTACAAATGAATTTAATAAATTTGATAATATTACACAATTGGTAAATGCACTTGTACAAACCAGAGATATGGCCCGAAAATCAAATAAATCAAACTATTTGATAGAAAGACCTAAAATAACTGCTGAAAACTCTGTTGTTGAAAAAATTTATAATAGAAAAATTTCGATAATAGAACCAGATGAATCTATGAAATTACTTTTGACCACAATTTTGAATTTGCAAGGATTTGAAATTGTAGAAAAAAAAGATTCTCCTGCGGTTATTATATTGGACGTTGGTGATGAAGATATAAATGACGGTATAAATATTTGTCAAGAATTAAAACAAGATGAAAATCTTATTAATACAAAAATAATAGTGACATCTATCTTCCACGACAAAGAAACCATTTTAAACAATGGGGCTGATTTGTATTTTCCAAAACCTTATGAAGTTCCACAGTTAATAAAGTGGATTGAATTATTCGTTAAAGAATTTAACCGATAAGAGATTCAAGAATTTCAGCATTTTTAGGTGCATTTTTAGCTTGTTTTGCGGAAATTCTATGCATATAAGTTCTCAAAGCTTCTCTAATAAGTTCACTACGAGATCTTTGTTCTGTTTCTGCAAGCCCGTCAACTTTGTTTAAAAACTCATCAGGCATTGTTACTAAAATTTTAGCCATGTTATAAAATTCCTCTTCTTAGGTTATATACTAACACACATTTAAATATTCCGCAACATGGTTAGTTCTGTAAGGTTATGGACAAAAAATAAACATTTGAATACCATACAATTTGAAAGGAGAGAGTATTATGGACGAAAACAACAATTATTGCGAAACAAACATTTATGAACACAAAACAAGTTTTTTTGAAAGACATCCGATTTTAAAACACTTGCTTTATGGTTTATTGGCGTTATTAGGGGCGTTTTTAGCATTTTATGTGGTAACGGATTGGTATTTCAAATCTGTTTTAGATCCAGTTAATCAAATGAGAAGAATGGATAAAGCAATAGAAAAACGTGACAGAGAAATCGAAAGATCTTTCAAGAAAGCATTCAACGGTACACAAAAAATGCAAGAAAGAGCAAATCGAATTATCAGACTTGAACAAACGGATGAGGAGTATAAAGTTATTGTTGATTTGATTCCGCTTAACGAAAATGAAAGAAATGTTGAAGTCAAAACAAATGGTGATATTTTAACAGTAAAAGCTGCCGGAATCCATGGGATTGGAGATAGAAAATCAATTATGGAATTTATCCAAAGTTATAAATTCAATGACGATGTAGACTTGGGTAAAATGACTAAAAAACGCAAAGGTGACGATTACGTAATCACAATTCCTATTATTCCGCAAGAAGATTAATAAAAAGCCCTTGAAAAAGGGCTTTTCCAATAACAATTATTTATGTTAAAATTTTCATATGCAAAAATTTCTGGTTGTAGATGATTCTCCAAGTTGGGTAAGACATCACGTATTTAACATAAAATATATTTTAGGAGAAGAAAATGTTGAAATTCTAACAGCGTTTTCAGCTCGTGAAGCAGATCAAATTTTATCTTGTAATATAGATGAGCCTTTTGATTTTATTTTTACTGATATGCAAATGGAAACGGATTACTTGCCTCTTAATGCAGGCGAATGGGTAATCAAACAAGCTCAATTTTATCCAGAATATAAAACAACCAGAATTGTTATAATTTCTGCAAGTCCTGTAATTGATAAGTTAGCTGAAAAATATGATGTAGAATTTATCCCAAAACGTCTCTGTCAAACAACGTCAGAATATGAAAAATTATTGAAAAATTGACAAAATAACATATTTGCAAGAAGATGAAGGATATACAAAGGGATATAGAAGATGAGAGTAACGAATAATTTATTTGTTTTTAATTCATACAAACGCAACACACAAAACAGTCAAATGCAGTATAAACCAAGTATGCAAAATCCTATTGATAGGGTTAGTTTTTCTGCAAGATTTAAAGCTCCCAAATTAGATACCCCTATTGGAATTTTTAATCAAGCAACTCAAGATACAGTACAAAGTATATATACAAAACTAAAAACTATTAGAAAATATTTTGCTGATATGGTTCCGACAAAAGCTTCTCAAATAAAACAAGAATATGAACCATTGCTAATTTATAAAGGAAATAAAGGCCATACTTTTGTTTTAAAAGATGATCCTGATGGAATTGAAACACTAACAGTTGCAAGAAGTAATAAAAATTCAAATTTATTAAGATTAGTTGTTAGAGATAAAGATAAAAATGCTACACACTATTTGATTGATGGTTTAGATAAAACAGTTGCAAATGTTAATCAAAATACACCGTTTATAATACCTGCAAACTTGCGTTATATGTCGCCAGAACAAGTTGCCTCTTCAGGTATTAAAAGATACATTGCTTTAGCTCATGAAGAACTTACTAAATATACAGATTTTTTAGAAAATTACGGAAAGCCAAAAAAAATTCAGGAAGCAATAAAAGAAATTAAAAAGCCTGTTGAAGTTCAACAAATTGCTAAAATTGTAGAGATTAAACCTAACAAACTTATAAAAATATTCGAAAGTACCCCAGAAGAATTGCCAAAACATATTAGTTCGCAAATTTCACCAGTATCTGGTAAAGTTGTTGCATTTTCTTTAAAAACGGAAGACGGTGGTACTTTAAGAGTATTAAAAACTATGAATTCTGAATATGGGGATCAATTAAAATATATTTCTATACGCAAAACACTGCCAACAGGAGAAAAAAAGTTTATTTCATTAGATTTGTTAAATAAAGAATTTTTAAAAACAGATTCAATAACAGGGAAACCTGTCATTATGAATGATGTGGTTTATCATTATACCCCTGAAGAAATTGCTAAAAATAATGTGGCAGAAGAATTTAATACATATATGAAAGAAATCTTTAGACAAGCAAAAGACGGTGAAGAACTTTCTCAAGAAGTTACAGTTTTAAAAATTAAAGAAAAACCTCAACCAAAACAAAAAATAGAAGATATCTCAATTGAAGATCTTGAAGATAAGAGATTAAATTCATTATTGGAAAAAAATCATGGGGAATTAAGCAGTACAACAGAAATGCCTGTTACAAAGAAACGTGGGCGCAAACCTAAATCGCAACAAGTAGAAGTTCAAAATTCTGAGGCATCTACACTTCCTAAAAAACGAGGTAGAAAACCAAAAGTTCAAAATACTGAACCACAACAACCAAAAATAAAAATAGATGATGAAATATCTGCAGAAATAGCGAAACACCAAAGCGAAATTATTTCTAAAGCGAATAAAGATGCGGATAATTTAGCGGAATTGTATTTTAAAACATTTATGTCTAGATTTAAAGAAACACTAGGACAAAAAATGGCAGATTTCAAATCTAAATATGACGAATTGTTTAATATATAGTTGTTGGATGTGAAAAAATTAATACAACTTTAAAATACAAGTATGTATGATAATTTATGGTATCAATCACTCAATAAATCTACGCTAACACCTTCAGGGTACGTTTTTTCTGTAGTTTGGACAATTCTTTATATTCTAATGGCGATTTCAGTATTTTTATACATAAAAGGCGGGATAAACAAAGAAAAAATATTTGCGCTTTGGGTTTTTGGAATTCAATTAATTCTTAATTTACTTTGGTCACCGATATTTTTCGGTTCGCATAATGTATATTTAGCCTTTGGTATTATATTGCTACTTTTAATTTTAGTATTGTGGGTTATAGTTTTATTTCATAAAACATCAAAAATGGCAGCATATTTACTTGTACCATACTTTTTATGGTTAATATTTGCTGCGTATTTAAATTTCGAAATTATAAGAATGAATTAGATTATTGAAGCAATGGAGGAACATCTAAAGGATCTTTTTCTTGTAAAAATTCTTTATTTTGTTCTTGAAGTTTTTTAATTAACATTGTCAATTCTGCTTCATCTTCAAAAGTATCAAATTCGCAAACACTCATAGTAAACCCCTTTACACTAAATAAGACCACTTGTATTATAACTCTCGTTTATGAAAATTTCAACCTTAGATAAAATAAAATATAAAAAATAGAAAGGGGCTCTTCGCCCCTTTCCATTCTAAATGAACAAAAAAGCAATATTTTTAACTGCTACTTCCATTATAACCTATGTTTCAGATGACTTCAACCGTAAAAGTTATAATTTTTTACAATATAGGCAATTTTTATCTATTTGCTTTTAACATAGTAACATTATCGACAATAGCTTTTGATAATTCACCACTATTAGGATGATCTTCTATACGTTCAAAAGCATAACCTTTTTTAGAAAAAATATTATATTCTCGATAAAGCGATCTTAATCTTGCCATAATAGGGTTATCTTTTTTATCAAGAGTCATTACAACACCCCAGCAGTTTTCACTTTCTGGTTCAAAATATGCTTTGTAAGGCTTTACAAAAATATCAACATCTTCAGCAAGTTTTTTTAAGGCAGGTCTTGCTTTTTCAATTTCGTCAGCAGCTACTTTTCCAAATTCTTTTGTAAATTTTTTTGTTGATGGCATATATAAGCTCATACCAAAATTTGTGTTATTAGAAATTTTATTGTTCATGTTGTCTCCGTTTTTCAGTATAAGTTTGTGAATAAATTTTTTTGCTAACGAAAAATTATTTTTTTATAACCCTGTTCAATATTGGCATAAAGCATATTAAAAGAATACAAGTTATAAATGATAAAATTGCAAGAATTCCAAAAAGTTGAGCAGGAGACATTGATTCATAATTACCACTCCAAATCCCAGCAATTAAATTACCCAAAAAACTTGTCAAAAACCAACATCCCATAGTAAGAGATAAAAATTTTCTTGGTGCTAATTTAGAAACTAAAGACAAACCTATTGGTGACAAACAAAGTTCAGCTACAGTCATTATAAAATAACCGACAACTAACCAAAGAGGTGAAACAAGTGTTGTTAATGACAAATGCCCTGCATAAGCCAATATTACATATGAGATTGAAATTAAAAATAATGCAATAGCAAATTTTTCAACAGAAGTTGGTTCTTTTGACTTTGTTCTTAAAGCACCCCACAAAACTGATATTATTGGTGCAAGTGTAATTATGAAAAGAGGGTTTAATGATTGAAAATATTCAGTAGGAATTTCATACCCCAAAAACATTCTATTTGTAGAATATTCAGCAAATAGAGTCAAAGATGACCCAGCTTGCTCAAAGCAAATCCAAAATGGAATTGTAAATAACATTAAAGCAATTAAAGAAATAAATTGGCTGTTATTTTCTTTTTCTGGTTCAACAATATCAAAATCGTTTGATTTTGTAACAGGATATAGACCACTTTCACCAAGTAATTTATGTTCAAAAATTTTATATAAAGTTAATCCGATTAACATACCAATTCCGGCAGCTGCAAATCCGTACTCAAAACCAAATTTTACAGCTAAAGTTCCACAGACTAACGGAGAGAAAAATGCTCCAAGATTTATCCCCATATAAAAAATGGTAAAAGCAGCATCTTTTCGTTCGTTGTCATTCCCATATAAAAGTCCTAAAACAGAACTAATGTTTGATTTAAAAAATCCATTTGCTATTATCATCAAAAACAGTGATAACAAAAAGAAAGTTTTAGAGCCAAAAGCTAATAAAAATAAGCCGCAAACCATTAAAAATGCACCTGTAGCAATACATTTTCTTTGCCCTAAATATCTGTCAGCTAAATATCCGCCGATAAGTGGTGTAAGATAGACAAGTCCTGTATAAAGTCCATAAATATTGCCAGCCTGTTGAGTTGAATACATTAGTGATTGCACCATGTATAAAACAATTAGAGCTCGCATTCCGTAGAAAGAAAATCTTTCCCACATTTCTACAAAAAATAACAGATATAAACCTTTTGGGTGACCTTGTTTAAAAATATTTAGCATAAAGCAAGTTTAACATATGTCTCAAAAACTTGCAAAAAATTAAGATTAAATAAGGGGGAATTGTCAATTTGTTCTAACTAGCAAAAAAAAATTTTACAGTTTTTACATGTGTAACAAGGAGAATTTTTCATGTATATACAACCTGTTTCTTATAGTGGATATTTGAGAAGATCAAATACGATTCAGCAAAATAAAATTGCAACCTCACCAAGTTTTAGTGCTAAAGAATATCGTTACAATGGTAACCATAGTGAAGTTAGAGCTAAAGGCGATTTATATGGTGATGCGCATATTGGGAAATTAATTGTACAAACTCGCAGACCTTTTTTGGGAGATGAATGGACAACATTATCTGTTCATAATTCAATTGATGCAGATAGAATATGTTCTGAAGAAGGGAATTGTATTGAAGTCCTTGTTTTTGATGGAGTTCATAAAATCGGTAAAATTGAAGAAGATGTTTCGGAATTGCGTTTGCACGGAAATATTTCTGTTGATGAAATAAAAAAAGCAGACATTGTTTCTATTGGTAGTTATAGTGGAGCTCCTGTTAAAATTGGTAGAATCAACAAGGCTCACAATATAATGATGAGTGGAAATTGTTCGATTAATTCTGCTAATACTAATTTCCTAGAATATTCATCTATAGATCGTCCAGGAACAATTAAAATAGGAATGTTAGAAGCAGGGAATATTAATCTTTATGTATCAAAAGAAGATTTTTTTGAAATTGGAAATTTAAAAATTGATACTGATAGAAAAAATCGTTTGATTGCTCAAGGTTATAGAGATGATGGATCAATAAGTGGAAATGTGAAAGTTGGTAATATCACTTTTGTAAATGGAAGTGGAGAATTAAGACTAAATGATAGAGCAGGGATTTTGCCAAGCATAAGACAACACCAAATTACCAATGGTAAATTAATATACGAAATCTCAAAAACTCCAGAAATAGACAGGGATTTACGTGCCGATGAAATTAGTATTGGTAATAGTTCATATAATTTAGTTAAAAAGGCAAAAGGTTTGTATGCCAACAAGGTTTTAATTCAATCTGTTGTTAATGCATCAGATGTAAAAGCAAAACATTTGGAAATGACAGATTCCGCTAAAGCTAAAACAGTGTCAACAGATACATTATTTATGAATGGTGATACGTGTATAAAAAATGCAGTTGTGGGAGATAAAGTTGATATAAAAGGCAATGCTATTATTGAAAATCTTACAATAACTGGAAATAATGCAGAAACTTTTTTAAGAGATGATGCATTAATTAATGATATTATAATAACAGGTAATAATACAGAAATTAGTTTAAGAGATAAATCAAAAATTACTGGTAAGATTGTATTCGAAAAAGGTAATGGTAAGGTTTATGCTAGTCGAGATGGTTCAGGAACACCATCCATTTCGGAAGCTCAAATTGAAGGAGGAGAACTTATTATTCTGGGTAAACCAACATATAATTGTCCTAAAGGTAAAGGGTTGGCAAATATTGTTGGGATGTCAGAAATGAAAGAAATTCTTATGGAGGATATTATTGCTCCAATGAGAAATCCTGAAAAATATAGCAGATATGGTATTAATGTAGTTAATGGTTTTTTGATGTATGGTCCTCCAGGATGTGGTAAAACATTTGTTGCTCAGATGTTAGCCGAAGAAACAGGCCGAACTTTCTATGAAATTTCACCGTCATCAATTGGTAGTAAGTACCAATATGAACCTCAACAAAATATCAAAAATGTTTTCCAAAATGCGAAATACAATGCGCCATCTATTATTTTCATTGACGAAGCAGAAGCACTTTTATCTAAACGAGAATTACTTGATGGTGGGAATTCCGACACAGTAGGTGCGGTAACTGAAATGTTGCAACAAATAAATAATTGCAAAGGTGAAGAAGTTTTGGTAATTATTGCTTCAAACGAACCACAAAAAATTGATAATGCAGTAAAACGAACTGGCCGTATGGATAGAAAAGTTTATGTAGGCGAACCAGATATGGAAACACGAGCAGGTTTGTTCTCAAGATATCTTGATGGTTTGTATAAAGAAGACGGTATTGATTACGAAAAACTTGCCAATTTAACAGAATATTATACAGCGGATGATATTAGAATGGTAGTTCGTGCGGCAGCTTCAAAAGCTGTAAAAACGGATGATCCAATAAGTGAAAAAGGTTTACTTGAAGCTCTTAAAAAACAAAAACCATCTTTATCAAAAGAAATGGTAGAATATTATAAAAGTAAAGGGGATTTAATATAGTAATACATGTTTAAAAACTTTTACAATTATAATAAAGTTCATCTAAAAACAATTTGTTTGTAATAGAATATCAATAATAAACAAAAATAAAAGGATATGTGATTTATGAAAATTCAACTAATAAGCCCACTTACATTTCAAGGGAAGCCAAGTAATTATGGTATAGTTAATGCAAATCTTACTCGTTCTGCTCAGCCATTACCAGAAGATTTTGCTTGGTTGAAAGAAGATGGTGTTACGGATGTTATTAACCTAAGAACCAATACAGACACAAGCATTCTTTTTGATGAAGGTACCGAAGTTAGAAAACTTGGTATGAATTACCATAATATTGCTATAAACCACAGAAACCCGACCGAACAAAACATTACAGAATTTTTAAATGTAATGGAAAAAGTTGAAAAGAATAACGGCAAAGCTCATATGCACTGTTTAGAAGGTAAAGATAGAACTGGTCTTTGTGCATATATATATGAGAGATTGAAAGGAATTGGATCTGCAGTTGAAAGTGAAGACAGGTGGTTGAAATTCGGCCATAACACTGAAAGATATCCAAATTTAAGAGGATGGGCAAAAGCTCTTGTACCAAAACTTAAACGATAATTATAAAAATGAAAAAGGTGCAAATTTTGCACCTTTATTTGTTTAATAGCAAATTAGCAATTTTGGCAAATGTTTCAGGAAAATGTTCTTGTATAAATTGACCTCTTACTTCAATATTTGGATCCATGTTAGAAGCATACAAAAATGCATTAACTTCTGCAACAAGCTCAGCCAATGAATCAACAAAACTTTCTGTTGTGCGAGGGTAAGCATTTATCATATAATCTGTGGCAAGGACCTCATTCTGAGGCTCATTCGTCATAAAATCTTTTCGTTCTTCTAGATATATTTTAGTGATTTCCGGATTTTCAGAAATGCATTTAAATTTATCACGATAATGGCCAATTTCGTGTGCCAAAGTAAAATCAGCATCTTTCCATGTGCTAGAAAGTGCTATGAGATTTTCATATATATCATAATGTGCACCATCAGAGGATACATTATCAATATCCAAACCTATTTTTTTCAAACCGTATTCTGCAATATCAAAATAAAAAGATCCTGGCATGCGTTTCAATAATGGTAATAAATTTTTTGATAGAACGCTAGAGGCATAGGTGGAATTTCTTCCTATTGGTAATACAATGTTTCTTCCATCAGTTGATGAAACTCTTACAAAACTACCTAAAATACTTTCATTATACTGAATGTAATATTCGACATCATTCTCTGTAGTTTTGAAATGACAATCATCAAGAATTTGGTATTTATATTTGTTTTCTGTAAGAATATCACCATTAGCATTTGTGATTTTTGTATATGAAAATCTTGATCCATCAGGGGTTTCCATATAGTTGTAATCAGTTTGTATTCCTTTTGATGTTGTAAATGTTTTTTCAATAGAGATATTACCGTTTTTAGATTTTTCGGCAAGACCTATTTTATATTTTTTGCCATTAGGGAACTCTCTGTATATATCATATTTGTTTGGAATATCTTCTGATTTAATATAGCGCTCCACATAGATTAAATTACCTTTTGCATCTAAAGTTTCTTTGGTTGATTCTACTATAGTGGTTGTTTTATCTAAGTTTTCTAATTCGGCATTATATTTTCGTCTAGAATCTTTAGTAATAACAGTTTCTGAAGTGTGTATATCTTTGTTAAAACCGTAATTATATCTGATAAAATCTCCATCAGCATCAAATAAAGCAACCTTCCAAGAGTTATTTTTTAATTCAGTTTTTTCTGCATCAACAGGAGTATCTATTTTATGGTAATTTATTTTATTTGAATCGTTGATGATTATTATTTTAGCATCACTAATGCCATTTTCTTCAAGATATGTGTGAGCTTTTTTAAAGGCATTTAATTTTTTTGAATTAGTTAAAATATTTATAAGGTTAGAAGTATTATAATCAAAGTTTTTAGCTAATTTAATATAGAAGTTAATGATACCAGCTTCGTTATCAGGATTTGCTGATAAATCTTTTTTAATAATGTGATCAAATGTTCGCATTCGTTCAAGATTTATACTAGAATCAGGATCTTTATGATTTTCAAGAAGTAATAAAAATTCATTAATCATATCATTTTCTGATAAATAAATTAATTTTTCTTGATTACTTTTAATATATCTGGCATATTCTTCATCAGACAATCTTGCTAGGATATTTACTTTATCAGTCAACAAGTTGTCGTTTTTATCTAATTGTATGAGTTTTCGGTTTTTAATATTAAAAATTTCTTTAGGAGATAGGAATGTTAACACAGTATCAACAGCTGATACATATTCATTTTTTGGTTCAGTGTTAAAATGCTCAATTACAAAATCGAAAGCTTCTGCGCCTTCAACTGAGGAGAAATATCCATTCGTGCAAACATTGTCAACTCTATTACTATCAAGTATTAATAATTTTTCCAAATTTGTTAAATGACGTTGAGCATTATCTAAATCAACAGCGTCAAGAAAACCGCCAACCTTATATTCTGAAAAAACATTTCGATTATTTTTATATTTTTTTTGAAAGGCTCGTAATTGCTCTAATACTTCTGTTGTTGTCATTGTTTTTTCTGAAAAGGTGTGACTGTTTGTCGAAGATTCAAAAAAATCAGAAGTTGGAGTCGTATTAGAACGATTCGTCCCTTCAAAATTAACATGACTTGTCGGAGCAAATTTATAATTTCCCCATTTAAAGTTATAGTTTGGATTAAAACCTACAATCATACAGATTTTAAAACACCTAAAAAAATAAGTTGCTAGTTATTTTTGCACTAAAAAAGCCACCTTTCAAGGTGGCTTTCTAAATGGAGGAGGAGGTGGGATTCGTGTCTTGCTCGCTCGCGTGTAACGGCAATTCCGTGTTTTGACTTCGTGATTTCTTTATTTTGACACTCAGTTTGAGAAGAAAGAATAGTGGGTTTGATAAATTTGTCGGTGCATCAAACGATGCACCCTACCTGCTTGTGGTTGCAAGGACTTCAATGAGCATTATATGAGGTGTATTAAAAATTTAATTTAATAGCAAGACAAGTTGTTAGATTTGCAGAAATAAATTGTCAATTCTATCAAATAATGCTTCAAATGCTAAAAAAGCATTTCTTTCTAGTGAAAATAACATCTGTCCAAAAGAAGATTTTTTACCAGTAAAAATGGTTTCCTTTTGAATGGGGTTAGTTCTCGGTATTATTTTTTCACCCCAAACGTTCAATTGTTTAAGAATATCATCTTCAAAAAATAACTCTACTTCTAATCTTGAATCATCACCAATAATTTTACTAGCATATGATAAACGATGAGCAGGAACTGGTAACAACATTGCATAAAAAGATTCATTATCTTTTCTTTTTCTATATAAACCAGTTTGTTCTGTACCCTCAATAATACCCCATCTATCTTTATGTAAACCATTGAAATCACTATAAGCTTCGTCAAAATCAAAAACACCTACAATTTTTCTACATTCGTGTTCTGGAATCTTAGACGGGTCTAAACATTTATATAATTCTTGTTTACCAGCTTTTCCAAAAAACAAATATGGTGCGTGTTCTTCAAACAATTTTTCATAATTATTTTCATCACAAGGAATATTTTTCAATTTTAAATAAGCTATTTTATATATACTTAAATATTCATCTTCAAAATATACACAAATTTTTTCAAATTGTTTAATTATATCTTCTGCTTCCACAAGTTTAGAAGTTAATTCTTCAATATTATTTTGTAGCATTTTTATAACTTGTTCTTTCTTTTCGTTTGATATATCAGAAAGAACAATTTTTTCTTTTTGTTTTTGGATTTCTTTTTGTAATTGTTCAACCATTCTAGATTCTTGAATTATGAAAGAATCATCTAGTCCTAAATCCTTTTCAATATTATCCCATTCGTTCTTAGAATTATTAAATCTAACGACTTGTGAAGCATTGTATGTATTTTCATTTTTCCACACACGATATAGTGATATTTCTGATGACCGATCTTCGTCAACAAGTTTTTGAATTTTTTGCAATTTTTCAGTTTTTTTAAACTTTGTATTATTTAAAATGGAAACTTCTTTATCTGTTAATTTGGGTTGAAGAGAAAGAAATTCCTTAGAATGAGTTGTTATAAAAACTTGAGCATTTCTTGAAAAAACTTCTAAAAATCTGTCAGCTAGTAATCTAACATTTTTGTATTCATAAGAATTCTCTGGCTCTTCAAAACCCCATATAAAGTATTTCTTAACCTTTTCTCCTTTTATAATATTTGTTTGTTTGAATTGTTTTTCTTTAACAGATATAAAATACAAAATTTCTGGAATCAATTTTGCTTGTATTCCATCACCTCTATATGTTAGACTTATATTGTTTCCTGTTTGTACGTTTAATGTTTGAAAAAGGTTAATTAAATCTGGTAATTCAAATGCAGCACTAATATCATATGTTTTAGAATTAACTACATTATTGAATTCAAGCATCAATTCTTCTGTGCTTTTTTGCAAAGCGTTTTCAAAGTTATTTTTTGTTTTAGTAACTTCTGATTGGTGTTCTTTTAATAAAGTCTTTTGCAATTCTCCATAGAGATGAGCAAAGTATTCTTTATCTTTAATAGCTGGAACATAGTGATACTGGATTGAGTTTAAAAAATCAGTCAATTGTTTTGCAATGTTTGCTCGAATATTTGGTAATATTTTACCTTGAGAATCTGAAAAATCTTTCCAATTTTCACCTTTTTCTCTTTCTAATTCTTTATAAACACCATGATCTTGATTAAAATTTGTATAAGTAGAATTTTTAGTCCATTTTCTTGACACCCAAAATCTTTCAGGTAATTTAGCACTTTTTTTGCTATTTTTATTAAAACCTGCATTCTTTTTATTCCAAAAGAAAATTTTTATAGTTATCATTTCTTCAGCAATAAAATTGTTCTCATAACCTTTTTTAGGTTTAAAAAAGTCTTTATCAAAATCAATAAAATTGTTTAAATTAGTTTTTTGATTAAAAAATAAATTAAGAGCTCTTAAAATGTTAGATTTACCTGAATCATTTCCACCTGAAAAAATATTCAAATCTTTTAAATCAAAGATTTGTGTTTTGTTTTTCTTCTGATTACCAAAAGATCTAAAACTTTTTATTTCTATTTTTTCAATTAATTGCACTACTAATACCTAATCTAATTTATTGTATAACTATAAATAATTATACTAAAAATTTAATTAATTTATATCATATTAAGAATTATTAAAAAACACCCTTAGTCCCCAAGTAGTCCCTAAGTAGTTGTAAATAAACATTCGGTTTGAAAAGGAAGAACAGTGGGTTTGATAAATTTGATTAAATATTTTTAGATTTGTTGTATAATTTATTTACTGGATTAAGGAGTACATATGCAAGTATCAAAAATAATAACATCATACGGAGTATTAAAAAATCCATCATCTATTGTTACGGAAATGGTTTTAATAAATCCATATAATGCAAAATTTTTTATTGAAAAACCTTTTGAAAATTTTTGTAAAAAAGCTGCACAAGATAAAGAATTTCGAAATAGTATTCGTTTTATTCATAAAGGTAGAAAAATTACTATAGACGAGTCTATTAAAGAATTAAAAAGCAATAAATTAGAAAATTTTAAAAAAGAGATTTCTGAAAATTGTTTTTGTGATAGTAATGGTTTACTACAGGGTTTAAAAAAGGCAAAAAGCTTGATAAAACTATAATAAGAAATAGGTCGGCTTTACCAAGCCGACTTTATTTATTGTTGGCATAGTAGTGTAGGGTGCATTGTAATGCACCTTTAATTTTTCAAAATTCTCAAAAGTGACTTTTTATGGACTTGGCTCAAATTTGAATAAGCTAAGGACATTCTCCCCCAGTGGGGGGAGTTAGAGGGGGAACGATTTTGTATTGCACCCCACCTAACCTCCCCCTTTGGGGAGGAACATTGGAAAACAAAGTCCATCAAAAGACCGTTTTCGTCCAGTTTGGATTTTTAAACTTCCGACTGTTTAAAATCGGCAAGAGCTGGATTGCTTCGGGCTTTTACCCTCGCAATGACAAAAAACACTTCCGAGCAAAACGGACAATAAAATACACTCACGCAACCCACAAGATGGTGGTTTCAAACCCTCACGCACACAAAATAAAAAGCAGATAAGACGAATGTCTATCTGCTTTTTATAAGGAGGAGGTGGGATTCGAACCCACGGAACGCGTGAACGTTCGACAGTTTTCAAGACTGCTCCAATCAACCGCTCTGGCACTCCTCCAAACAGTTTTTTGGATACCTCTTAATTGTACTTGGACAAAAATTTTTGTCAATATCTTTTTTAGAATTCACCGTTTAATATTTTATGTGCTTGCGATATCATTCCACCAATTTCAGGGTGAGCCTGAGCACATGCTTTGTTATATTTGCTTAAAATCATCTGTTCATATCCAGTCAAAGGAAGCCCTTTGGATCTTTTGGCAAAAACATCTTTTAATCTTGAGGCCAAAACTTTATCCTCTGCAGTATAATCTTTAAAAAAGCTCTTTAAGGATTCACGTGCTTCTGGGATTAATGCCCAAGCAGCTTTACCTCTTTCGCTAGATTTTTGAGCTTTTTCAGGATGTGCTTTTGCATAATCTTTGCCACGCTGAGATTGTTCTTCTCTGTGTTTAGGATCTGACCAATACCTAGTAGAATTTTCAGAAACTTGTTCTCGTCTTTCAGGATGGTCAACAAAATGTTGTTTCATTCTTTTTGAATGGGCTTCTCTATTTTCAGGTTTTTTCATGCCTTGCGCAGCTTTTTTATTTCTTGCTCTCATTAAGTCAGGATGACTAGCATTCCAAGCAATTGTTTTGCCGGCAATGGTTGCTCTTGATTCTGCATCTGATGCCATCAAAAGAGTTTTATAATTGGTGTCATAATTAACAAAACCAATTTTTTGTAATACCCAAGTTATGGCATTTCTGTTTTTTAACCCAAAATCCTGAGCAATTTCATCCTGACTTTTTAATTTAGCCCACACTTCTTGTAGAATCTTTAGAGAAAATCCTTCCTCTAAAAATCCACCGTCCTTCAGTTTTTTAATGTTGCCTGTAATTCTTTGAAATGAGATATTTGCTTCTTTTACACCTGCAAATTCAGGGAAAAGTTCTTGTGCTTCTTCAAGAGTTTTACATTCTAAAAGAGGTGCATATGTTTTTAGATGAACTTCTTTTAAAGAAGGCATGTTTTCTGTTTTTGAAGCAGCAATTTCTTGAACTTTACCTAAAACTCTTTTAGGTAAAAGATGTGCACGTTTTTCCAAAACATAATTCAAGTCTATTGGCATTTTTGCTTCAAAACTAGGTTCTTGTTTTGGAGATTGAGGGGTAATATATGTATTAAATCTGATATTATTTACAATCATTATATTGTTTTAAAACTCGTAAAAAATAAATTTGCTATTAAAAATTTGACTGGCATGTTTATTTTTTGATATTATGCAAATATGATTAAAGTTACTAAAATGCAAGGTTGCGGAAACGATTTTGTTTTAATCGATTACGCAGAATATTTAAAAACAAATATGTCAATGTCAGAATTGGCAAAAAAAATCTGTGATAGAAATTTCGGAGTTGGTGCAGATGGAATGATTATTCCAAAAACTGATGTTCAAAATACTGATATAGGTTGGTATTTTTATAACTCTGATGGCACAACCGCCCAAATGTGTGGGAACGGAATGAGATGTTTTGCAAAATACGTCTATGATAAGGGTTTGGTAAATAAAAAACAATTTAGTGTTGAAACTCTTGCAGGTGTGATAAAACCTGAAATTCTAGATGAAGGTTTAGTTAAAGTCGATATGGGTGCGCCAATTTTAGAAGATGAAAAGATTCCTTTTAAAGGCGAAAAAACGATAAAAATTTCTGATAAAGAATTTGATATATATCCTGTTTCAATGGGAAATCCTCATTGTATTATTTTTACAACAGAAGACCCAATGTATTTGGCAAAAAATTACGGGCCTGATGTTGAGAAGCATCCGTATTTTCCAGAAAAAACCAATACAGAGTTTGTGAAGGTGTTGTCTAAAAATGAAATTGAAATGAGAGTTTTTGAAAGAGGTTGTGGTATCACTCTTGCGTGTGGAACTGGAGCTTGTGGTTCAGTTGTGCAGTGTGTTTTAAATAACTTAACAGAACAAAAAGTAAAGGTAAACTTGCTTGGAGGGCCTGTATTCGTTGAATGGCAAGGAAATTGCGAAAACTTAAAAGAACACGTTTTCTTAATAGGTCCTGCTGAATACTCTTTTACTGCTGAATACATGTTGTAATTTTGTTTGTTTTCATGCTAATATTAACCCATAACACTAAAAAGGAGAAATATAAACATGAAAACTTATGAATTATTGGCTATATTCAAACCAAATCTAGATGCTGAAGAAGTTGATAAAGCTATTGCAAAAATCAGCGAAGATGTTGTTGAATTTGGCGGAAAAGTAGAATCTACAGACAAAATTGGTAGAAAAAAATTAGCATTTGATGTTCAAAACTTTAGAGATGGATTTTTCACAACTATCGTTTTGGCATTACCAGCAGACAAAGTTGCTGAATTCAAAAGACAATTACGTTTGAATGACAACGTTTTAAGAACAATGTTTTTAGAAGTTGCTAAAAAAGCAAGCGTATAGTAATAGTGAATTGAGGTAAAAAATGTCAATAGCAAAATCAGTTGTAACAGGAACAGTATACAGAGCACCGGAAAAACGTTTTACGCAAAACAATATTGCGGTATCTGCTTTTGTTCTTGATATTGGTGAAAGAGAAGAAATGCTTGTAAGAGTTGTGTCAAGACGTCAAGCTCTTGATGAAGTTGTAGATACTTTGTCAAAAGGTGAAAAAGTTCTTGTTGAAGGTAGACTTCAAACAGCTGCTGTTAAAATGGACGACGGCTCTGAAAAAAGAATTTATGAAATTGATGCCAATACAATTGAAAAAATGGGTGAAGGTGCTGTTGCAGCAAGTTCATCAAATTATTCATCAGATGATATTGTTAAATTTGAATCTGATGATTTTGCTAATGAATTGATAGGTGAGGACGAAATACCGTTTTAATTATGGGAAATAGATATAAATTAGCGGTATCAGCTAACCGTCAAAAACTTGTTAGAAAAATACAACAGAGTACAATAAAATCAACTCATAGACACAATGCACAAAAGTTTACATTGAGACAAGAGCCTGATTTGTATTTAAAAGTAAAAGAAGTTGAAAGATGTAATCAAAACATCTTCGAAGTAATCTTAAATAAGATATTCGGAATTAAAACTAGGTCGAGTGCAAAAGCACACAATAGAAAGGTAAAATAAATAAAATGGCAAAACTAGATATGTCAAAAGACAAAAAACGTAAAAACTGCAGCCTTTGTGCAGATAAAGTAACTGAAATCGATTACAAAGATGCAGCAAAATTAAAAAGATATTTGACAGAAGCAGGAAAAATCATTCCTCGTCGTATCACAGGTAACTGTGCAGAACACCAAAGAATGATTGCTAAAGCAATTAAACGTGCTAGAGAAGCTTCTATCATTCCTTATGTATTTGATTAATTTTGAATACAAGAAAGGTGGTCTAGAAAAGAGTCCTTTTTGAAGGGCTCTTTTTATTGCAATAAAGTAAAAAAAATGATATAATAATATTGAAACGGAGGAATGATGAAAAAGAAAGCATTTACTCTTGCAGAAGTCTTAATTACTTTAGGAATTATTGGTGTTGTTGCAGCTGTGACGGTGCCAACATTAATTACTAATTATCAAAATAAACAACATTTAGTAAGATTTCAGAAATCCTATTCAACTTTAAGTCAGGCAGCAAAATTATATCCAGCAACTATGGGTTGCGATACAATGACATGTACTGGTTTATTAGCGAGACAAACTTATGGAGATGGTCAACGTGATGAAGTTGTACAAAAATATATGAATCAACTAAAAGATTTTGTTAATTTCACTTTTAAGGTTGCAAAAAGTTGTAGTTACGAAAAAGATGATTGTATTGATAATCCCAACCGTTCTAGTATGAATCTTAAAGATGAATTTAAAACAGAATTATCTGCAGGAAAGTTTAATTGTGAATCAAGTTCTAACACTGCAATTGACCAAGCTTGTATAATATTCCAAACAATGGACGGAGCTATTTATAAAATGAGTTCTTGGAGTGGTGGACTAGGTCCAAATTATTTTTATATAGATAATTATCAAATTATGGTAGATACTAATGGTGATGCAGGGCCTAATAGATTTGGCTATGATGTCTTTAATTTTATCTTAACAAAAGATAGAGGGTTAATACCTGAGGGTTCTTCTGCGATGGAACAAGTTTTGAACAGAAGTTATAGTGATTGGAAAGAAGATCCTTTATTGTGTGGTCTTCCAAATCAGTCAGTTCCAACAGTTAATGTTGGTTGGAGTGATTTACAAGGTGAAAATGCAAATGAGGCCTTTATAACTTTGCTAACAGAACGTGTATCAGGAGAAGGTTGCGGGGCAAGAATCATTGATGAAGGCTATAAAATGACTTATATTAAATAGAGGTCGGTTACGCCGACCTTTTTCGTGTTATAATTATCTCAAGAGAGGTAAATTATGTTTAAAAAAGTTTTTTCTGCTTTATTATTTTTATCATTAATTTGTTGTGGTTGTGGAAAAAAAGAAGTTGTACAACCTGATACTTTATCTGTTATAAAAGAACGTGGCCAAGTTATTGTTGGTGTTAAAACAGATACTCCTCCATTTGGTTTTTTAGACAAAGATGGAAATAATATTGGTTTTGATGTTGATTTAGCAAAGATTCTAGCAAAAAAACTTTTTGATGATGAAAGTAAAATAACATTTGTTCCTGTAGATACAACAGACAGGATTAAAAAACTTTCATCTGGTGAAGTAGATATGGTTATTGCAACTATGTCTATTACTCCGCAGCGTCAAATGATTCTTGACTTTTCAGTTCCATACCACATTGCAGGGGAAGCCATTATGGTTAAGAAAAATAGCAAAATTTCTTCATTAATGGAATTGAAAGATAAAACAGCAATTATTGTATTTGGTTCAACAGTTGAAAGAAATTTGCGTTCGAATGTTCCAAATATAAGAATAATTGGATATAAGACATATCTTGAAGCGTTCAATGCATTAAAAGCTGAAAAAGCTGATGCAATGATTGCGGATGATACAATCTTATTTGGGTTTGAAAGACAAGACAATACTGTAAAAATTTTACCAAAACGTTATTCAAAAGAGCCTTATGCGGTAGCATTTAGAAAAGGTGAACTGTCTGCAAGTTTAAAAGAATTCATAGATTTTGAGATAACAGAACTGGTAAATAAAGGAGTTATAAGACAACTTAAAGCTAAATGGGATATTGATTAATGTGCGTCTTTCAAAAGCATAATTACGCGTTCTAATTCTACTTTTAAATATTCAAGTTGTTGATTAATATTATTAGGGTCATAAATATATCCTGCACCGGTATATGCCAAATAAGGGTTATACTTTTGAGCTTCAGCTCTTAAAAGGGCAATGGAGCCAGCATGAGTGCTTACTTCCATAAGTTTTTTGAAGGAAATGTATTCTTCTTCTGGTTTTTCTTTATATTTTGACCTTAAATATTCGGCATTTTTGGTAAAGAAATAAACTCTAGCATTAAAAAGTTGAACGCCTTCTTTATTTTCAATAGAGTCATAAATCTTTTCCAGCATCGGAATAAATTCATTAATATCATTAATATATTGAGAAGTTTTATCTTGTTTCAAAATAATATTTACAAATGCGGGATTGTCTCGAGGAGCAGGTTTTACCTGATCAGCAGAATGGAAATTTTCGACCTGTTCAACAACAGGTTTTGTAGCTTTAGGTTCTGTTGCTGCAAAGCTTTTTGTAACATCAGGTAAAGTGCCAACGTAACCCATGCCATCATAATTTGCCCTTGCTTTTGCAAGACAAGCAGGGCAAGACAAAGTTAGTATGAAAATTATCGCGAATAATTTTTTCATACTACTATTATAACGATTATGGTTAAAAAATCATCATTTATATGATTTAGGAATTGATTTGTTGTTGTTTTCAGCGTAAAATTAATGAAGATTGGAGCCGAAATATGACAAAAGATGAATTATTAAAATTATATAATATGGATTTAGAAGAATTACTCGAAGTTTCTTCTAAATACGTTTCAGAAAATGTTGAATTTTGTTCAATAGTAAATGCCAGAAATGGTAAATGTTCTCAAAATTGCAAATATTGTGCACAAAGTTCACATTATAGAACTGACATTGAAACTTACCCATTAATTGAAACGGAGAAAGTTATAAAAGCAGCAGAAGAAGCAAGATCAAACCACGCAGACAGATTTGCTGTCGTGACTTCAGGGAAAACTCCAGCAGAAGAAGATTTTAATAAAGTAATTGATTTAATAAAAGCTGTTAATGATGTGGAAGGAATTAAAAGTTGCGCATCAATTGGTATTCTTGATGATGAAATGGCAAAAGCTTTGGCAGAAGCTGGATTGAAACGTTTTCACCATAATATTAATACTTGTCGTTCTTATTACAGTAGCGTTTGTACAACACATACTTATGAAGATAGGATTAATACTTGTAAACTTGTCAAAAAATACGGAATGGAGCTTTGCTGTGGTGTTATTTTGGGAATGGGTGAAACAATTGAACAACGTGTCGAAATGGCAATGGAACTTGCTGAAATTCAGCCTGAATCAATCCCAATTAACATCTTAATGCCAATTCCGCAAACTCCGTTTGAAAATTATCACGATAAAATTGATGAGGAAAATATTTTAAGAACTTTGGCAGTGTTTAAAATTGCGAATCCAAAATCTGTTTTACGTTTTTGTGGTGGTAGAATGAAGCTTAGTGATGAAAATCAAAAGAAGGCTTTGAAAACTTGTGTTGAAGGTATTTTAATTGGTAATTATCTAACAACGGTTGGTAAAAACCCCGAAGATGATATTAAAACAATAAATGAATTAGGTAAAAAAATCAGATAATAAAAAGCTCGCAACTTGCGAGCTTTTTTTAAACGTTATGCATTTTATCAAAAATATCTTTTCGCTGTACCCAAATTTCCATTCCAAGTTCATTTCCAATTTCAGTCAATTGATCTTTGATTTCTTTAAACGAAAATTTAGATTTTTCGATGTTCCCTAGCAAAAACATTACAAAATGGTCTTGCATAATTGTTTGTTTTATATCTTCAATATTAACTTCAAGTAGTGCAAGCGCTGTTGCAACTTTTGCAACAATACCTACTTTATCTACTCCTGAAACAGTAACAAAAATTTGATTTTCTGACATTTACGCTACCTCTTTTTGTTCAATCCAATTTTTATTAACTAATTTACCAACTTTGAACTTGCGACAGTATTCTTTCAAATCTTCTTTAATTTCAGGTGCTAAAATATACAAAGTAATAAGGTTTGGTACACACATTGCAATCATCATAGCATCTGTAATATCGATGATAGATTTAACGTTCATAGCTGAACCGATAATAATAAACAAGCAATAAATTATATTGAAAGCTACTACACGTTTTTTACCTTCGCCAAGCAAGAATGTCCAAGCTTTTTGTCCGTAATAAGCCCAAGAAATCAATGTTGACATTGCAAATAAAACAGCAATAATTGAAAGAATAATTGGGAAGAACGGAATTACTGATTGGAAAGCATTTGAAGCTAATTCAATGCCAGAAATTTGACCGATAGTAGTTTCTTCTAAGATTCCTGAAAATACAATTGTAAATGAAGTGAACAAGCAAAGAATACCTGTTAAGAATGTTTCTAACAATGCGACGAAACCTTGAGAAATGTGTTCATCAGTTTGAGCTGTTGCGTAAACAATAGCAGCAGCACCTGTACCTGCTTCATTAGATTGTACTGAACGTCTTAAACCAATGATGATAGTACCAAACACACCACCAGCTACTGCGGTTGGGTTGAATGCTTCGCGAATAATTAATGCTAATGCGCTTGGTATACTTGTAAAATTAGCAAAAATTACAATTAATCCAGAAATTATGTATAATGCACACATTGTTGGAGTAAGTACTGTTGTAACTTTAGCGATACTTTTGATACCACCCATTACAACCAAACCGATAAGAACTGCTGCAATAGTTCCTAATACCCATGCATAACCATGGAAGATACTGTCATTTCCGCCAGTTATAAATATGATTTGATGAGCAGTTTGGTTAATTTGAATCATGTTACCACCTGTAATACCGCCACCAATACAAAGGATCGCGAATAAAACAGATAATGGTTGACCCAACCAACGCATTTTCTTTCTTGTTAAACCGTGTGCAATATAGTGCATCGGACCGCCTGAAACAGTTCCATCAAGGTTGAATCTTCTATATTTTACAGCGAGTGAAGCTTCTACAAATTTAATTGCCATACCTAAAATAGCGCCAAAGAAAATCCAAAAAGCTGCACCAGGACCGCCAATTGAAATAGAAATTGCAACACCTGCAATACTTCCTATACCGATTGTTCCTGATAATGCCGTAGCTAAAGCAGAAAATGATGAAACTTCACCTGTAGATCCATCAGAATTTTTTTCTGCTGGTTTTGCAACTTGATCAACAGCATGTTTCAAGCCCCAAAAAGCGATACCTTTCAAATAGAATGTGAAAAATATTCCGGCGAATAAAATCCAGAAAATAATTAAAGGAACTTGAGAAGAGCCTATCGTGATTGGGAAAAATATTAAATTTGCAATCCAATCAGAAACAGGGGCGACATATTTATCCATTAATGCGTCAACGTTTACGGCATGCGCAAACTGGACGTTGAATAACAGTGTAAATAGTACCAATAAAATTCTCTTCATATATAACTTTTCCTTTCACGGTGGTGTAATAAAAAAATTCGGCTAACCAACCCACCTGTTACTACTATAGCAGAAACATGCCTAAACCCGAAGATTTTTACCTAAATGTTAAAATATCGTATCAATTTGTTACGGTCTAGGCGCTTTTTTTCATTAGCTATTCACATGTTTAAAAAAAAATGATATAATAAACCCGTAGGGTAATTCATTATGATGAGTCGGACTAAAAAACTATCTATAGCTTTTTACTGGCATATGCACCAACCAGTTTATCAATTGAGCCCAGATGGTGATTTTTTAATGCCATGGGTTAGATTGCATGCTGTAAAAGACTACTTAGATATGGTTGAAATATTAGCAAAATTTAATAAATTAAAGCTAAATTTCAATTTAGTACCTGTTTTATTAGATTCAATAATTGATTATGCTGAAAGAGGAATGCATGATATTCATTCCAGATTGACGGTAACTCCTATTAATTTGTTATCTAGTGATGCTAAGTTATTTGTTATAAATAACTTTTTTGATGCGAATTATCAATCAATGATATTTCCATATGAAGAATATAATAGGCTTTATCACAAAGTACAAAGTAATCCAGATGCAGGCATAGAGGTTTTTACAGACCAAGAATATTCAGATTTGATGGCGCTTTTTAACTTGGCTTGGATTGACCCTACGCACAAGACTAAATATCCAGAATTAAAAAAATTATATAAAAAAGGTAAAAATTATACAGACGAAGACAGGGTTAAAATTATAGAAATCCACAGGGATATTATGAGAAAAATTATCCCTATGTACAAAAAATATATGGAAAAAGGCAGAATTGAAATCACAACAAGTCCTTATTTTCACCCGATTTTGCCTATATTGTTAGAAAATAAAAACATCAAAAAGACAACAGAAGGTTATCCTCAAAATTTAAACACGCAATTAGATGCTAAAATGCAAACTGCAATGGCATTAGATAGAGTTGAAGAAATTTTTGGCAAACGTCCTCGAGGTATTTGGCCTTCTGAACATTGTGTTGGGCCAAAAACTCTTGATATGTTATCAATGTTAGGAGTTGATTGGACAATTTCTGATGAAGGGATTTTAGCAAATTCTATCAATAATGAGTTTATAAGAGATTTTAAAGGGCATTTAGAAGATCCATATCCGCTTGTAAAACCGTATAATTACAAAACAAAAGCTGAACAAGATATCAAAATTATCTTTAGAGATTCAACATTGCCTAATTTGATAAGTTTTGAATATCCGAATCACAACCCTTTAGCAGCGGCAAATGATTTGTATGACAGGATTAAAGTTATTCAAAACAAGTTGCTTTCTTCGCCTGATAACAAACATATGTTGACGATTGCAATGGACGGTGAAAACTGTTGGGAAAACTATATGGAAGACGGATTGTCATTCTTGAAAGCAATTTATACACTAATTGAAGAAGATGACTCTTTAGAAACCGTTTTAATAAGTGAATATATTGATAAAGAAAAACACCATAAAGATTTGTCAAAAATAGCGTCAGGTTCTTGGATAAATCGTAATTTTAAACTTTGGATCGATGAGCCAATGAAAAATTTGGCGTGGAATTATCTAAAGCAAGTTCGTCATGATTTTTCAATGTTTGTTAAAAAGAACCCGTTAAACCCGCATATTGAATATGCAAAAAGAGAGCTATTTATTTGTGAAGGTAGTGATTGGTTCTGGTGGTATGGTGAACCAAATGACTCTGGACGTGATAATATTTTTGATTATATTTTCCGTGAGCATTTAAAAAACATTTATTTATATTTAGGATTAAAGCCACCTGAATTTTTGGATGAACCTTTGACAAATGCAATAACAAAACCATCTCGTCAGCCAAAGGGTGAATTTACACCGTCATTAGGAGCAAAAGAGGATGATTCTTGGCTAAATGCTGGCTGTATAGATATCCCTGATGGTCCAGTTTTGAGAGATTCAAAACTGTTTGATAGAGTTTGTTATGGATATGACAAAGATAATTTCTATTTGAGATTTTATTTAAACAAATATATTTTGGAAAACCCTGAATTAGTACAAAGAACTTATCAAATGTATGTTTATACGAGAAATGCAAACAAAAAACATGCACTTTCTCCATCAAGATTGATTAACAAAACTGAAAATATTTTACCAATGTCTAAGGAAAAATTTCATAATGAATTACAGCTTTCAATTCAGAATAATGAATTAAAACTAAGACGTTTGATAAAGGCAATTCCGGGTAATATATGGGCGTTTCAACCGTCAGAAAAGGATATAGAAGCGGCTTATACAAATGTTTTGGATTTGAGAATCCCGTTTGAAGTTTTGGATATACCACGTGGTGAAACGCTGGAATTTATGTTTATTATTGCGCATTTAGGAATAAAAGAATTTTGCATTCCAAACGAAATGCTTTTGACAGTAACAAGAATGTAGTTAAAGAAATTTAATTGTAAAAACATGTTAAAAATTATCGAAAATTTGTAAAGTTTTCATGTTTTTTGTCGTTATGGATTGTGGAGAACTATATGGTAGATTTCAACGAAAAAATTCCAACAGGACTTCCTAGACTTCCCGAAGATTATTGGGGAGGCAAAGCCTCTGACGTTTCATTTAATCCGTCAGAAATTAATATTTTTGACAAAAACTTGAGTGCAACTTTAGATGATATATCAATTTTTAGAAATAAAAAAGAACCGTAAAGGTTCTTTTTTATTTTTCTATTAATGAAAAGTTTTCAGGTAAATTATTTTCTATTTTTTTCAACAATTCCGAAGGTTTTATGCCTAATGCCTCACAAACTGACCAAATTGAGATTAATTTAGGTTCATTAATACAATTTTCTAAACGACTAATCAATGATTTTTGCAAATCATATTCATCAGCTAAAAGTCTTATTGATTTGTTTTGCTTAATTCTTTCTTTTTTTAGGGCTTTTGATAGTGCCTCAAAAATAAGTTTAGATTTCCTAGTGTTAAGATGTTGCATACATAGAATTCTAATGATAAAATAGTTTTATTGTTTTCTATATATAGCACCAAGAAAGGAATTTATTATGAAAAAAGGTTATATTTTAGCAGAGGGTGCTATACACCCAAGGATTTGTGTTAACATCCGTAGGTGTGCATTTACATTGGCAGAGGTGTTGATTACTTTAGGTATCATTGGTATTGTTGCTGCAATGACTATTCCAACTCTTGTTGCAAACTATCAAACAAAATCTTGGAATACCTCAGCAAGTGTTTTTGAAAGGAAATTAGGTGAGGCTTTAAAAGTAATGAATAGTGAAATGACCTTAGCTGGTCAAAAAACTACTGAAAATTTTGTCAATGAATTAAGTAAACATATTAAAATCGCAAAGGTATGTCAAAACGATAAACTTATGGAATGCTTTTCTGAAAAAGTTTATTGGGGTAGTGGTGATTTAAGTCCGAAAGAAATTGATTTAACAGTTGTAAAAACCGCTAAAAATCTAGGTCAACATGACTGGAAAACAAATGTTGTTGGAGTACAATTTGCAAATGGTGTTAATGCTTTATTAGCATATAATCCTAGTGCAACGCAAGATCCTTTTTCCAATCAAATAGTAACTTTTTCGGGAGATTCATCAAGTGCAAAGACAGCTTCTGTAAAACTTGGAACAAATGCTCTTGTAATAGTTTATGATACATCTGGGTTTAAAAGTCCAAACGAAAATGCAAAAGATTTAAGAACTTTAAATGTGAAAAATTTGGGCACAGGGTGTGTTTTTGAAAAAGGCTCAACTTGTGTAACATCTATGGCATCAGCAGTAGTACCATATAAATGGAAAGGTTGTAATAGTGATGGAACTTCCAGTGATCCAGAAGATCAAGAAGTTATGTCAAAATATGGTATTGGTTGTATAGCATATGGAACTAATGGGTCTGATTATTATGCTGGAGCTGCAATTGCATGTGGTGGTATCAGTAAACTTCCTACTTTTGCACAGGCAGCTGAAATTTCAAACTATGTGTATAATACGTCATTAATAACATCTTCCGGTAGTGGTGGAAAATATTTTACAAGAAATGAAGATAGAATGGCTGAATTAGGGCTATCTGGGAATCCTTCAATATGGTTAAATGAAGACCATAATTCTCTTATGGCCCCATATTGGACATTTTATTCAAGATTTGCATCGTCAAGCACTAGTGGTGATAGGGATTTATTACCAAATCATTTAGTGCTTTGTGTGAATTAATCAATAAAAAAGATTCATTTTGAATCTTTTTTATTATGCTTCTTTTTTTCTGTTTGATCTTATAAATAGTAACAATGGAATTATTACAATACAAGCCAAACCAAATATTCTGAATGAATCCATAAACGCCCAAAGTGTGGATTGTTGAACTAACTGTCCATACAAAGAGGATTGAGCCATTTCATAAGCTACAGATTGTGGGTAGTATTGTGCTAGTCCTGCAGCGGTTGATTGAAGCCGTTCAATATATGCAGGATTTAAGTCAGATAAATTGCCTACCATCATGTATTGGTGCATTTGTGCAAATCTTGAAAGCATTGTTGCAACAAGTGATGTACCTATTGCACCACCGATTGTTTTCAACAAGTTTTGGATACCTGATGCGTTTGTCATTTGATCATTTCTTAATGTATCAACTGACAGGTTAATAATAGGAATCATTGCAAGGCCCATACCCATACCCATTAAAAAGTTCGGTATCATAATATTGATATTTGCAATTTGTAGGTTCAAGAACCCTAATACTAATCCGCCACTTCCAATAAGTGTTAAACCTATCATTGCAAGGAGTCTGTAACTTACTTTATTACCAAGATTTGCAACAATAATCATTGAAAGCATACTACCGATACCACGTGGCATCATTGAATATCCACTTAAAAATGCAGTGTAACCCATCATACTTTGTAAAAATTGAGGTAATATCGCAATCGAAGCATAAAGTACGGCCTGAATAACAATTTGTATTGCAGTTCCCGCTAAAAAGTTCATGTCCTTAAATACGCTTAAATCTACAAGAGGATCTTTTCCTTTGATTTGTGATATGAAAAATGCTAAACCTGCGATACAAGAAATTGTGAATAGCCAGCAAATCCAAGTAGCATTAAACCAGTCGGCATTGTTTCCTTTGTCTAATACGATTTGTAGAGTTGCAACCCAAATTGCCAAAAATAAAAATCCCCAGCCATCAATTTTTACACCTTTTTGACGTTTTGCATATGGAGGATCTACCAATAATTTTTGACACATAACTGCTGCAATACAACCAAAAGGAACATTGATAAAATATATCCAAGGCCAAGTCCAGTTGTCTGTAATCCAACCACCCAAAACAGGGCCGATAATCGGAGCGATAATGATTCCCATCCCAAAAACAGCCATTGCTTTTGCACGTTGTTCTTTAGGAAAACTTTCAAGCATTATGGCCTGTGAAATCGGTACAATTCCACCACCACCAAAACCTTGTAAGATTCTCGCCAAAACCATTGTTGTCATTGAATTTGCTAAACCACAAAGTAATGATGCAACTGTAAATATTAATATACTTAAAATAAAAAAGTTTTTACGACCGAAAAGTTTACTAAACCAGTCTACCGCAGGAATTATAATACCACTTGCGATAATATAACTTGTCAAAATCCAAATAGATTCATCACGAGTAGCTGAAAAACTCCCTGCCATATGAGGCAAAGCTACGTTTGCAATTGTTCCATCAAGTACGAATATAAATACAGCCATCAATACAGGTGAAACTGCAAGCCACGGGTTTTCGGGATAAAATTCTTGTTGTTTAATTTCTTCTGCCATTTATTCCTTTTTACAATAAAGAGTGAATTTTTTTCACTCTTTATTGTAATTCTTTCAAATTATTATCTAACTCTAACTTTTGGTACAACTGACATACCAGGTACAATGTTAAATTTTTCAGGATCGATTTCTTCTGTGAAAACAATTTTTACAGGAATTCTTTGAACGATTTTAACGAATGAACCTACAGCGTTTTCAGGTGGGAATAAGCTTGATTTAGCACCTGAACTTCTTTGAATGCTGTCAATTTTACCTTTGAAAATTTTGTTCGGATAGGTGTCAATCTTAATATCAACTTCTTGTCCAGCTTTCATATGACGTAATTGGTTCTCTTTAAAATTTGCAACTACCCATACTTCTTCTGGAACAATTGTAAATAAAGGTGTTCCAACTTGAACATACATACCTTTTTCAACACGTCTTGAAGCAACTGTTCCGCTTTGTGGAGCGTAAACATTGGTGTATGAAAGGTTTAATTCAGCTTGTTCTTTTTGAGCTTTAATAACTTTCAAATCAGCGTCAGCAACTTTGCTGTCATTTGTTGAGAATACTGATTGTTCAGCTCTTGTGAATTGTGCTTTAGCAGCATCATATTTTGCCTGTGCGCTGTCTAATGTTTGTTTAGATACAGCCCCTGCTTCATATAGGTTTGTATATCTTTCCAAATCTTTTTTCGCAACATCAATATTTGTATCTGCAGCTTTGAAGTTTGCTTTAGCATTTTCTTGATCTAATAAAGTTCTTTCATATTGAGCAGTTACTTGATCAACTTTTACTTTATAGTCTGTGTCGTCAATTCTTGCAACCAAGTCGCCTTCTTTAACAAATTGGTTATCTTTAATTAAAACTTCAACAATTTGACCACTAACTTTTGGTGAAACAGATACAGTTGTTGTTTCAACATAAGCATCATCTGTTGATTGAAACTTAATTGAATCTACTACAAAATATGCTATCAATCCTGCAACAATTAGTCCTATTGCAACAAGTGCAGGTTTTTTAATTTTTCTTTTCTCTTCTTTTTTCTCTTGTGTTTCTTGAATTTCTTTTTCTTCCATTTTTATTTCCTTTTATATATTTAATTCTAAAACTTTTTCTATATTAGTACGAAATTTTTTCAAAGATACTTGCAAGGCTTCGATTTCATCTTTTTGAAAATATTGTTCAACTTGCTGAACGTGATTTTTAATAGTTTTTGCAGTGTGAATTAAACATCTGTAGCCTTTTTCGGTTACGGCCATTTTTTTAACCAAACGATTGTTTTTTGTATCAACAAATCTTGTAACCAAGCCTTTTTCTTCTAAAGAGTCAAGGATTCTGCCCGTATTAGCTCTGTCTTTTAATAAAAGTTTTGCCAAATCTCTTTGACAAATTCCACTATGACAGGAAATTACATCTAATGCAGAAAATTCATCAGGAGTTATTTCAATTTGTAGTTTATTGAAAGTCTGAACTGCAGCAAGTTTCATTAATCTTGCTAATTGTTCTATATCATAGTGAATTGTTTCTGTATAATGTTTTCTTCCAAATGTCTTTTTCATATATCCTTTATAATTTGAATTTATGTTGTAAAAAAAATATGTTGCATTTGCAACAATATTATGCTAACATATGATTATAAAAAATGCAAGCATTTATTTTTGAGAGGAAGAACAAATTGAAAAAGGCAATAACTATAGCACTTTTAGCAGGTTTTATAACAATGAATATTGCACCTGTTTTTGCAATAGACGATGTTAAAGAATCATCTGCGACCCCAAAAGAATTCAAAAGTTGTGTTAAGAAAAATAAAAAAACAAGCGACGAATATAAATATAATTATGTTAATTTAGCTTGGTGGCAAAATTTTAATGATCCGATACTAAATAGTTATATAGCAAAAGCTATTCAAAACAATTACGATTTAAAAATGGCAACTTTGGCTGTTGAAGAATATTACCAACAAACAAGATCATCTTTAGCTAATGAATTACCAAAAGTTAATGTTGGTTTTGCTCCAAATGTTATAAAAAATCCAGGTACAAATGATTATCACGGAATGTATGCAGCGCCCGCAATTGCGCAATATGAAATAGATTTATTTTTAAAGAACAGAGATAAAACAAAATCTGTTAAAAAACTATGGGAAGGTTCAAAGCTAGATGAGCGTAGCGCATATATTTCTGTAGCTTCAGCTGTTGGAACTACTTATTTGAACATTTTAAAATTAGATAAAATCATAGATTTACAAGAAGAAATTGTAAAAGATAGAAAAGAAATTTATGATTTGATGTTACTTCGACATAAAGAAGGTTTGGCTTCAACTGCTGAAACAGTTAGAGCGAATAAAGCATATGTAAGTGGCAATGCTGATTTAATCGAACTAAAAAAACAACGTGAAAAAGTTCTTCATCAAATGTGTGTTTTGATTGGTGAAAGCCCTGAAAATGCAAATACGATAGCAAGATCTTCACTTGATAATTTAGAATTTTCAGGCATAATTCCAGCGGAAATAGCATCAGAAGTTATTGTTCAAAGACCAGATTATATGAAAGCTGAAAAAATGGTTGAAAAAGCTGGTATTGATGTAAGAGTTGCAAAAAAAGAATTTTTACCGTCAATTAGTTTGACAGGCTTGGCATTATTTAATGCAAATAATTTTAGCAATATTTTTAATTCAAAAGGAATGCTTTCAATGTTAGGTGGATCAGTTATGTATCCTATATTTACTGGCGGATCCAGATTTGCTAACCTAAAAATTAAAAAAGCAGCATATGAGAGAATTTTACAAAACTACTATAAGACTAATTTAACTGCAATTCAAGAAGTTAATGACTCTCTTGTAAGTATCAAAATGGATACTCAAAAGTTTGAACAAACACAAAAGCAAGCAAATTTGGAAAAAGCTGATTTTGGTTACAATGAACAAAGATATGAACAAGGAACAATTTCAAAACTTGATTTAATTCAGGTTAAAGAAAATGTTCTTGTAATGGATAAATTACTAGCTTCTAATAAAGTCGAATGTTTGGTAGATTACATAGGACTTTATAAAGCAGTAGGAAGTAAACTCTAAAATCTAAATCATCACCTCTTTACTTTAAAAGTAAAACCCGCCGGCAAAAATTGCCGGCTTTATTTTATGCAGAAATACGTTTGAGAACTCGTATAATTAAAAACTCATCGGAATTTTTAAAATGCAATCTGTTAAATTGACCGAGCTCAAGTTTATTCAAGGGCTTGTTACAAAATAGTACATTAGAGTTTGAAAAAGTGTTTAGGATAAAATAACTTTTGGTAAAAAAATCATATTGAATACTCAAAGAAGTATCGTAGTTTAAATCTAATTCAAAGTTATATGATTTATTTGTTCCTATAGTAATGACAAATTTGTCAGTAAAGAACATTTCATTATTTTTAGAAGTAATCATTATATCCATACTTCAAATTATAAAAATAATGGGAATAATCCAAAATTCGCTAGTTGGGCTATTGTTTATGCAAAAGTATCTTCAACAGAAAGTTGAACTTTACCTGCTTCAGGATTCATTGCTTCAATGATAATTTTATTGACGCCTGAAACAACGCTATCTTGACCAGTCATAACAAGAGTACCTTCTTGTCCCAGTCTAAAAGCTAGAGGATTTTCTTCCGAAACATCATCTTTTGTAAGTTCTTTTCCTGCAGTAATAAATTTTACATCTTTTGCGTCATAAACTACGTCATTGATTTTGACGTAATTAAAACCACTAATAAAACCAGGGCCAAGTACGTTTTTCAATTCGACGCTCGCACCGTTTTCAAGCTTTTTAAGCGAGCCTTTTTTGTAAATTCTTCTGATCAAAAATTCAGGAACGACAACCATCAGGATACCTCTTTTCTATTATTGTTCATACAAATGCAGCTATTTAAATAACTGGTACATTTTTTGTGTACCTATCTGTATTATAACATTTTTCATGTCAGATTTAAAGCCCCATGATGATTTTATATTTCTATCTTTTTCCCAAATTACGATTTCAAGCTTGTTGTGTGGTTTTAAAAATTCGTTGAGAAGATAAAATTTTTCTTGAACGTGTGTTCGTTTGATGTATCTGCCGATTTTAACGCCATTCAAAAAGATTGTTGCACGACGATACCAGAAATTTTCTAATGAAAGATATTTTGCAAAAAACACATCATCTCTAAAATCAACATCAAAATCTACTGTAATTTTTGTTAAATATGGATTGTCGCTTTCTCTAAAATCTCCACGTTCAATTGACAATTTTTCTTTCACGTAAAGCTCTATAGGAATATCAGGTTTGGTTTCAAGAGTAACAAGACCTCTTGGGCAATTTGTATCTCCAGAAAATCCTTTATCAAATCCTAAATTTTGAACCAGAATAGTCAGTTCATTAATATCTTGCGATAAAATATTTTCATCAAGTGGAATTGAAATTGTTTCAGGAACTTCTTGAAGTTTTTCAAGTTTATAACTGTTTCTGTTTAAAACTTCTCTGCCATTGATGTAAACAGCAAAAAGATGTCTTGCGCTGATTGTAATTTCTTCTAAATTATCTGGAACTTGTCCTTTATACCATACAAATTCGTTGTATAAACTACAAGAAAGAGAATCTGTTTTTTCACCGATTTTATCCCATTTTGAATAATCATAGTGAAGATCAATTTCAGGTGAGCAAAAATCTATATCAAAGTTTTCAATAATTTGTGGTTTGCTTGGATCTTGAAAAGCATTCACAACACAATATTTTTTTGCAAATTTATGTTTCATATCGAAATAAGCGATTTCACTATTTCTTTCTATTGCAACAGCTCCGTTTGGCAAAACATAATCTGCATTGAAAATCAATTTGTCTTTCAAAAACCAAGTCTTATCAGCTAAACGTTTGGTTAAGAACACAAATTGAGTTGTCTTATCTTCTTTGTGGAAAGCGATGTTATCATAATCTTTTTTATCACCTGAAATAATGCCGTGCTCTTTAACATGGATATTTGCATTTTTGTCTGCGATTAAAAAGATAACTTCTTCTTTTTTGTTTTCTAATTTTGCAAAAATTTCCACATCAGAAAACTCTATTTCGCAGGCTTTTAATTGTAAATCACAAGTACAAATTTTCATATCATAAGGTTTTAATTTGACAGTTTTTTCGTTTGGTAGTTTAACTTCTGTAACCTGATTATTCATATTTCTGATAAACAACCAATCACAATTGTTTGTGTTGTCGTGACGAAGTTTTGTATAAATATTTTCTTGATAAAAATCAAAATCTTTTGGATCGGTGCAAGTTACGTCAAAAGAATCTATAAAATAATTAAGTTCTTTTGCTTTGAAGAAATTACTTTGAGGTATGCCAAATTCATCAATTGGTGCAGTGAATTCATAACTCGTATAAACTTCATCACAAGCCAAATCGCCCCAGTTTGTTCCACCTGCGACCATGTAATGATTAAATAGAGTTACACCTTGCGACATAGCTGTTTTGGTCATAATGTTGATGTGTTCGTCGCCTAAAGCATCGCGAATATGTTTGTATCCTGAGCCATCCCATTTGTCAAACCAACCTGATTGCATTTCTGCAATAAATGCTGGTGAATTCTCCTTAGCACCTCTAAAAATTTCTTCAACATTGTCCAAAGTATCAAAACAAAAATGATCTTGTTTCCAGTTTTGATTTGGGTTTATGTATGGATATAAGTCTAATGCGTAAATATCAACAACATCAGCCCAGAGCCCTGCAAAATATGCGTCGTTATGGAAAATCGGACAAGTAATTCCTCTGTCACGAACCATTTTGTATAATTCGCGCATATAATCTTCTTCCATCGTATCTGTGGCATACTCATTTTCGATTTGGAACAAAATTACGTTGTCAAAATCTTTTATGATTGGAATTATTTGATCATACCATTCTGCGATGTATTTCATATAGGCTTCAGAATATTTGTATTCTGTCCCGATACGGTTTCTTGGAATGACATCTTCCATTTTTAAAAGCCAAAAAGGTAGTCCGCCTGCGTTAACTTCCGCGTTGATAAAAGGCCCTGGACGAGCAATTACAAATAATCCGGTGTCTTTTGCGGCTTGAAGTACTTTTCTGACATCTTTAATCCCTGTAAAATCGTATTCGCCTTGCTTAATACTGTGATAGTTCCAGTTGAAATAAATATCGACAGTGTTGTATCCGCCAGCTTTCATTTTAGCGAAACGGTCACGAGCCATTTGTTCGCCTGGTGTTCTAAAATAGTGGAATGCACCACTTTTTATAAAAACTCTCTTTCCATCAACCAGTAGGGAATATTTGTCAAAAGTAACTTCCATTCCTCTATTGTAAACCTTTTTCAGATTTGGTCAAGTTGTTAAAATGTTATAATTATAAATTAAGGAGGGCAAATCACCCTCCTGTGTTTTTTATGCTTTTACAAATCTTATCTTAATCACCTATACAGATAGTCATAACACCACCCTGGTTACGTTGGATATATTGCCAATTATTGTAAAAACCTTCCGTGTAAACTGAAGAGAAGGTTCTGCTGTTCGCACTGTTTGCGGAATTCTCCTTACCTTGGAACACCCAAAATGTATCAGAATTAGTTAAGGTCCCTGAAGAATTTTTAAAACCTAGAGAAAGTGCTAATTCAGTATTTCTACAGGTTGTATAATTACCACTATCATCTGTAGGGCAATATTTCGGACTACTACTACTTATTTTCATATCATATAAATAATCAGCCAGTTCTGTTAGTTGTGTATTTGTTGGCATTTTGTCTACCCCATCACATGCTTTTACTGCTCCTGCCCAATAATCGTTTGCATAATAGCATTCTTTAATCCCTAAGCTTTGTGCATAAGTTCCTGCTGTTGTAGAAGTTCCTGCACTAGTCGCATTTTCTCCTGCGCATTCCTCATATGTCATAGGATCAGGAAAGAAAGGAGCTGTTGTATAACAAGTTTCTCCAATTTTAAACGCACAACCAGACCCTAACGACTTAACATGTTCATTCGCTCTTAAATCTTTTCCAGATGTATTAGGAGATTTGTAACCAGATGTATCATAAAGAATAGCTAAACAATCACTACCTGTAATTTGATTAGAATAAGGATCTTGTTTACAAACTTTAACTGTAGAATCATCACTATGAGTAATAGGGTTATACGCAATTAAAGCATTAGTACCGTTAGCAAATTGAACTCCGACAATATTAGTACCCCAATCATTTTGACCAAAGTTTTTAGAAGTTTTAACAACACTCATGTCAACTTCTTCCGGAGTAGCAGTACCCCCACCCCAGTAAACAGTATCAGAGAAACAATCAGTTAATTTAGTATTATCACAAGTTTTTAGTATTTTAAAATGTTTAGATAATTCAGCAACAAAATCTTCAGTAGTAGTATACCCCGCAAGAGATTGTTGAGTATTCATAGTTTTTAAAGCTTCTTCTAATTTTCTTTCAAAAACAGTAGCCGCAGTACCCCAAGATTTAGCTTGATAATTAGCCACTAATGTCGGAATAGTCATTGCAGCAACAACACCAATGATACCTAAAGTAATCAAAACTTCAGCAAGGGTGAAGGCTTTTTTAGAAGCCTGCAAGTTTGCAAGACCGCTAGACCGCAAGTTTTTTTCTTTTTTTGTCATCCTTATTTCCTTTCTTTTTTTTACTCATTCCTTATTTTTTACGTCAAAAAGCAAGCTTCAAAAACTGAAACTTGCTTTTTAAAAATATTTATTCAAATTTATTATATCGCCTAAAACGTAGACTAGGAGAGCGTTTCTACCCCCCCCCCTAACGACTTAAAGCCTTGTGTGGTAACGTTTTTGAACATAATAAAATTCTCCTATGTACTTATCTATTCATTTACTCTCCTATATTACCATTTTTCCGAAACATTGGCAATAATTTTATGCTACAATTAATTTATGGAAGGTGCTGTTTTACAGATTATTTATATAATCCTTATTGCTGGAGCTCTAGGTATATTTGCTTGGTATATTGCCAAAGATGCAAAGAAATATCTTGGCGGTGAAAACAGTCTTTCTAAAATACATAATTCAATTATTTATGCGCTTTCTTATATCAATGAAAATATGATGGACGATGGACGCTTTGTTTATATTAGAGATATCAAAAACAAATACACAACAGATAAGACGCTTTATAACACAACAAATCACGCAAGAATGCTTTATTCTCTTTATTTATGCGAAAGAGATTTGGGTATTACAGGACTTTCTGAAAGAAGAAAAGTTTCTGCAAAATATTTTGTTGACAGATATGTTCAGCCAATTGGTTTTGGGCGTTATGCAGCTATTTCTGATCCGGAAGAAGAAAATTTAAAATGCAAAAAAGCAAAATTATCTTCTACAGCAATGGCACTTGTTGCATTTTCAGATTTGAGAAAAGAAGGGCTTATTCCAGAAGAAGTTTTTGAAGGGATGGGACAGTTTTTATTATTTATGCAAATGAAAAGCGGTCAATTCTACAACTATTATGATATTGAAAATGATGGTGTGGGTGATGAAAATACAAACAGAAACTTTACTGGTGATGCACCTTTAGGCCTCTTATATCTCTATGAATTTAATCCAAAGAAAAAATGGCTTGAAGCTGCTATCAAAGGACTTTTATATCTTGCAAACAAACGTAAAGACAGAAAAGAAGTTCAATTTGATTATAATGCAATGCTTGCAACCGAGAAACTTTTCAAGACTCCAAATAATGGTTTAACTGAAGAAGAAATAGTATTATTAAAATATCATCTTATTAAAATGGTTGAACAATTTATTCCAAAACAAATAGTGAACAAGAGTGAGCAATATTATGGTGCATTGATTGATGATTTAAAACCGTTAAATATTGCGTGTATTATTGAAGGTTTAATTGCGACTTACAATTGCATCGATGATGATTTGTTGAAAATTCGTATAATGAAGTCAATTGATACTGGTATGAAGTTTTTAAGACTTGCACAAATTCAAAAAGGGCCTTTGAAAGGTGGATTCCCAAATTCAGCAGACTGGAAAGAATTGGGTGTACCTAAAAGCGCTTCCGTTGTTAAGATGGAAACGGTTCAACATGCATTAGCTGCTTGTGTAAAATTCCAAAACATGTTTATTGAAAGAGACTAGTTTGGATTTGATTGCGACCGTTTTCTTTTGCCTTATATAAAGCTTTGTCGGCATCTTCAAAAAGCTGATTAACGGTTTCTGTTTTTTTGCTAACTTCTGAAACTCCAACACTTATAGTTACTTGGATTTTTTGACCATTGTGATTAAATGGATATTCTTCAACAGCTTTTCTAAGTCTTTCGAGAGGAACAACAGCTCTTTCTATGGGTGTTTCTGTAATAATTACCGTAAATTCTTCACCGCCATATCTAAATACCATATCAGTTTTTCGAAGATTTTGTAAAATCAAATAAGCAACTTCTTTTAAAACATAATCACCTGCGCTGTGACCGTACGTATCATTCACTTTTTTGAAAAAATCAATATCAATAATTGCAAAACTCAATTCGTTATTGTATCGACTTGCACGTAAAAATTCACGCTCCAAATTATCTTCAAAATGGCGTCTGTTGTATAAACCTGTCAAAGGATCAGTAACAGAAAGATAACGAGTTTGAGAATACATAAAATTGATCTTTTTGATTACATCGATTTTGTTGCCTTCAGGTATGTCAAAATTTGAGATGATATCCTCAATGTTCTTTTGGATTTCATCCAACACAGATGCAGGTAAGTCAAAATTCTCTCCCAAATTGTTTTTACGTCTATCTTCCATATTCAAAACCATTATATCATAAAATTTGTTGTCGGAATATTTTTTTGTTAAAATCTAAATATGAAATTAACTGTCGATGAAATGTTAGATAAATTTGTGAAAGACACTTCTCATGCAGAAGAAGTCAGAAAGTTGTCAATGATGATTTTTGATGGCGTGAATGAAACGTTTAAAGAAATGTCTAACAAACAGCGAAAATATTTAGAATGCGCGGCTCTTTTGCATGATATTGGCTATTCTGTTGATACAAAAAGTCATAACAAACATAGCCAAAAATTGATTTTAGAATATGGTCTTGAAGATTATAATGAACGTCAAAAAGAAATTATTTCTTGTGTTTGCCGTTATCACAGAGGAAGCTTGCCAGACAAAAAAGAGCACGAAATCTATTGCCATTTTGACAAAAAAGACAGAAAAATCGTTAAACGCCTCGGTGGCATTTTAAGAATTGCAGATGGCTTAGATAGAGCACATTTGAACTTGATTAAAAAAATTCGTATTCAATATGATTCAGAAAACAATATTACAGAAATATTTTTAACTTCTCTTAATTTTGATTATCACCCAGATATATCCCACGCAATAAGGAAGAAAGACCTTTTTGAAATTGGCTTTAAAACACAAGTAGTCTTTAAATTCGAACAATAACCAATTGTAAATTTTTTGTTACAATTATTCCAAAATGTAACAAAACTTCATGAAAAATATACTTTATATATATAAGGGAAAACATAGGGGACATAGCAATGAGTTTCGATGTAAACGTATTGAGCTCAAAACCAGTTATCAAAGCGGCCGCAAATATGCAAAATGATGGCGGCGGCGGAAACTTAGGTTATATGAGTCAAGGCAGACGTGAGCAAGAAGAAAAAAGAGAAGAAATCAATATTTTTGCTCAAAAACCGACAGTAGATACGTTCAGTATGAGCGGACAGTTGGAAGTACCTGAAGAAGAATTTACATTTGCAGGTTTAATCGCTGAAATAATTCATAGCGTAAAAAGTTTATGGAAATAAAAAAGACGACCTAACAGGTCGTCTTTTTTATTAGTTTAAAATATTAGTAAAAGTGAAATATTGGCATTTGTGAGTGAAAAAATTAAATTCCATGCTCAAAATTTAAAAAATATTAGGCTTTTGCCTAATTTATTGTAAATTTTTAGACCCATATGATTGATATATGGAAGCAAGTGAAAAGATTTTATATCAAGAAGATAGTTGTAAATTAACACCACGAGAGATAGAGTATTTATCACTTGTTGCTTTGGGGTATAGAAATTGGATGATTGCGAAAAAGTTGTTTGTATCTACAAGTACCGTCAAAAAAACACTCGAAAATATATTTTATAAATTAGAGGCAAAGGACAGAGCAAATGCGGTAGCAATAGCTTTTGCTCGCGGAATATTAACTAACTATATAGTAACAAAAACCAATGACAAGTATAATTGATTTATTTACAGCGACAGTTTGTTTTTTGGCCAAAAGGTCGCATTTTAGGATTAGATTTGTAATAATCTTTTTGGTTGTTTAAATCTTTTATGGTCTTTCTTTGGAGTTTTTGAATCATTCTAAGTTTTGCACGTTGATCGCGATCAAGAATTTTTTTGAATTGTTTGTTTTCATTGCTCACGATTTTTTTAATATCTTTTTTTGTACAGTTAACCACTTTTTCTTGTGAGTTAATTTCTTTAAGAGTAGCTTTTTGAGTTTTTAAATTATTTAAAGTTTTGGTTTCTTTGTACAATTTTTTGTATTGTTCTTGCAAAATAATTGTATTTTCGCGCATAAGTTCATTTCTGCACTGAACTTGTTCTTCGGTTAATTGAAGCGCATTTGAAACAGCCGCACGTTCTTTTTTAACACTTTCTGCATAGTTTTTGTAGAATTTCATTTCATCATTAACAACTTTTTTTGAAACGCAATTGCAAGTTGGTTTGCAATTACATTTTGCAAAAGCGGAAGTTGTTGTTAAAGCGCAACAGAATAATATAATTAATAAATTTTTCATAAATCTCTCCTTGAGATTATTATTGCATGTTTGAGGTCAGAATACAACATAAAAATTTTTATAGTAAAATCGATTTATGACAGAAATGCATATGAGAAATTACGCATATTTAGGCGATGCGGTGTGGGAATTACACATCAGAAAAAAGACTGTTTTGCGGACACAAAACTCAAAGGATTTGCATAAAATTACGACTGACAGAGTTAAGGCATCGTTTCAGGCTGAACTTTTAAAATATTTGGAAGAATTTTTGACAGAAGAAGAACAAGAAATTGCACGACGTGGCAGAAATTTGCCTGTGCCAATAGCAAGACGTTCAAACCAATCAGAATACAGACAGGCAACGGCATTTGAAACATTAGTTGGCTGGTGGTTTAGTCATAATAAATTGCGATTAGAAGAAATTTTTGAAAAAATTCAAGAAAAATTATAAGAAAGTACTTTACAAAAAAAAATCATCATGTATGATATTAAATGTAGCCGAAATTAAAAGGTTGCACCACAGAAATGTGGGGGTTTAGCTCAGCTGGTAGAGCACCTGCTTTGCACGCAGGGGGTCAGGAGTTCGAATCTCCTAACCTCCACCATTTTAAACAAATAGAACTATTGAAAACAGAGCCTTCGGGCTCTTTTTTAATGCTTTCATTGATTGTTACTGGTGGTATTTGGTTTTCTAGAACGGAAACAACTTCAATATTTACTGTTTGAGCAACATTTTGTGTTACTTCATTATGAAATATTGAAGAATGTGAGGTCGAATTAGGTAACCCAACAGTTTTAAGTTCAAGTATAATATTTTCTAACTGTATTTCTGCACTTTTCTTATAACTAATAAGTTCTTTAATAGTTGGAGGTTTTAACAATTGCTGAAAAAACTCATATTTTGTTGATTTTCTTGAATAAAGAGTTTCAACAGTACCCATTAAACTAGCAATTTGATCAAACCAATCATAGGTTATAAGTTGTAATGTTGATTTCTTGTCCAAAGAAACCATTTCTAATATTTTCTTTACCCAAAATTTTAGCGAATTTAAGTAGCAACGAACCTGAACCACATGCAGGGTCATATACTTTATTTACAGAATCTTTTCCTACTAATGTTATTTTTGTTAAAAGCTCCGAAACTTCTTGAGGAGTGAAGAATTCACCACCTGATTTACCTGCATTTCCTGCATACATACCCATTAAATATTCATACGCATCGCCAAATAAATCTATAGTGTTATCGCTATCTTTTAAATTCATACTAGCAATACCGTTCATGAGTTTTACTAAACGTTCATTGCGTTCTTTAACAGTACCACCAAGTTTTTTACTATTAACATCTATATCATCAAACAAACCTTTGAAATCTGCTTCACTTTCAGAACCAAGAGCAGAATTTTCAATATTTCTGAAGATTTTTTCTAATGTTTCATTTAAGTTCTTATCCTCAGAAGCTTTTGCTTGAATGGTTGAAAACAATTCACTTGGTAAAATGAAAAATCCTTTTGTCTGTACCAATTCTTCTCTAGCTGATTCTGCTTCTTCGTCAGTTAATTGCGCATAATCGAAATTAGATGCACCACCTTCATTTTCGCCTTCATTAATATAATTCCTCAAATTTTCAGAAATGTATCGATAAAATAACATACCTAAAACATATTGTTTAAAATCCCATCCATCAACAGAACCTCTTAAATCATCTGCAATACTCCATATTGTTCTATGAAGCTCAGCTCTCTCCTGCTCTTTCTTATTATCTATTGCCATAATATCCCTCAAACTATAACCTTGAAATTATAGCAAAACAAAGTAGTCATGTCCAAATGTTAAGATATGCGAGACTCTATCTCATTTTATTGTATGATATAAAAACAAAGGAGTGGATATGTCTGAAAAGTATGAAATTGTTTATGTCTTAAGAAATGAAGCAATGCCAAATCTTATTAAGATTGGAAAAACTCAACGAAAAGATTTGCAAACAATCTATAAGATGATTTCTAGTTATATGGATTAAATACTATTTTTTAAATAATATTAAAAATTTTTAGTATTTAATGATATATGGTATAATACTAACCATGCCTAAAGAGAATGAAAATAATTATAATTTTATAGCATATGCTGCAAATCCTAAGATTATAGGTGAAACTTTAGAACCTATAAATAATGTCAAATCAAGAATACATAATAAAACTTGGTCTCAATTAGATATTCTAGGTAATAGCATTAATCAAGAAATATATGAAGAAATTGATGGAGCATTGGATTTTATTGGCGATATTTCTGTTTTAAATTACAATGTTATATTTGAAATAGGTTATGCTATTGCTAAAAGAAAAAATATATTATTAATAAGTAATAGAGCAATTAATAATTCAACAAAAGAGCAAATAAAAGAAATTGGAATATTTGATACTCTAGGATATGGAGAGTATTCTAACACTAATGAAGCTTTAGAATATATTAATAACACAATAAGAAAAAACAATCTTAAATTTGATGAAAAAGATATTAATATAGAAACACCAATTTACTTACTTGATAGCAACGTAAAAACAAATAAAAGTATTAGAATTGCTTCAAGAATTAAGAAGTCTGGTATTTTTTACAGAAGCTTTGATCCAAGCGAAACCTATAGAATGTCTCCTACAGATGTAATTAATAGTGTCGCAAGATCTATTGGGGTAATTGTTTCATGGCTTCCAGATACATACAATGATTCGTTCAATCATAACGTTAGAGCTGCCTTTATAGCAGGATTAGCATTTGGAATGGGTAAGTTTATATCTATATTACAAATTGATCAATGTGATATACCTATTGATTTACGAGACATGGTAAAAGAATGTCCAACTGATGCTAAAATAGATGAGGCTGTAGCAGAAATGGCTGGAAATATTGTCAAAAAACTACAGCAAAACAGGCATAATAATAAACTTGAAAAGAAAACATTATTAGAAGAAATTGATTTAGGTTCTTCAGCTGCAGAAAATGAATTTAGAAGTTTACCCAATTATTATTTTAAAACAGATCAATATAATAGAGTATTAAGAGGGGAAGCTAGAATTGTATGCGGAAGAAAAGGATCTGGTAAAACAGCCCTCTTTGCGCAAAACAGAAATAAATTAAGAGAAAATAAGAAGAATATTGTAATAGATTTAAAACCTGAAAGCTATGAATTAATAAAGTTTAAGGAAACAATTACAGCCTGTATGCAAGAAGGCACATATAATCACACTTTAGTTGCTTTTTGGGAGTATGTTTTATTATTAGAAATATGTTATAAAATTCTAGAAAAAGATCAATCTATTTATTATAGAAATCCAGATATTGCTGATTTATATCAACAATTAGTAAACATTTATCAAAATGGTGAATATACTGCAGAAGGTGATTTTTCTGAACGTTTAGCGTATATTATTAACTTAATTATTCAACAAGTACAAGTTAAATTTGGTGACAAAAAGAACGTTCGACTTTCTAGTGCTGAAGTAACAGAGATTATTTATAGGCATAATATAGGGGAAATTAAAAAAATACTAAAACAGTATTTAAAATACAAAGATAGTGTATGGATTCTTTTTGACAATATAGACAAAGGATGGAACACTGATGGTTTATGCAAAGAAGATTTAATTATTGTTAGAACTTTATTAGATGCATCGAGAAAAATAGAGCAGCAATTAAGTAATAACGATATTGATTGTAAAACTGTAATATTTTTAAGAAATGATGTTTATGAATTATTAATTGATTACACGCCAGATAGAGGAAAAGAAGCTAGAGTTATAATTGATTGGGTTGACCCAACAGCTTTAGCTGAAATAATAAAGCGAAGATTAAATTATAGTATCTCCGAAGAAGAGTGTGATTTTCAAACATTATGGGATACAATTTGTGTAAAGCTTGTAAAAGGTGAAGATAGTTTTCAATATATAATTGATAGAACATTAATGCGTCCGAGAGCTTTAATAGATTGTATAAAAAATTGTATTGGTGTTGCTATAAATAGAGGACATGAAAAAATACAAGAAAATGACATTTTGGATGGAGTAAAACAATTTTCGTACGATATAATTCAAGAAATAAGTAGAGAAATAAGAGATATTTTGCCCAAAGTTAAAGATGCCCTTTTTATGTTTATTGGACAAGAAGATATATTAGATACAAAATTATTAAACGATTTATATAATTATGAAGGAATTGATGAAAAAGATTGGGATAAACTAACAGATTTTCTCTTGTGGTACGGTGTGTTAGGTATACATGACGGAACATCAGTTAAATATATCTATAATACAAATTATGATTTATCTGTATTAAAAAGATACAAAAAACTAGCAGGTGAAAGTGCGTATTATCAACTTTATCCAACCTTTGTTATCGATGATAAATTTTTTGAAAGCTAAAATGCAATATATAGCTATGATTGTAGGTAAATAAAATTACTTATTATTATTTATTTTTGAATCTAGTGTACCATGTTCCACGACCTTTGGCGTGCATTGTTAGGTAGCGTTTTTCTACAAGGTTTGATATTGATTTTTTGAGTGTGTTTCGGTTTGAACCTGTAAATTCTAACAGTTTAGCATTTGTTCCACGTTCGTTTTGTTCAAAATACTCTAAAATCTTTAATTCAAGTTCTGTTAGGTTGTTTTTATTCAAGTTAATATCATTTTCATCTAGCTTATACGCCAAGCGGATTTTTTGTTTCTGTAATGATTTCAAGAAAAACATTAACCAAGGTTCGTAATAAGGATTTTCACCTTTTAATGTCATTTGAGTTTGTCTTAAAGCTCGATAATATCCTTCTTTGTTGTCTTCGATTACAGCTTCAAGTGAACTGTATTGCATATAATGATAACCTGATTTTAGCAATAGCAAGCAAGTAATGGCACGAGATAATCTGCCATTTCCATCTTCAAACGGATGAATAGCAAGGAAATTAACGACAAAAATACCTATCACTATTAATGGGTGAAGATACCTATCATCAAGATTTTTTCGTGTCCAATTAACTAACTCTTCCATTTTTAATGGTGTTTCAAATGGAGTTGCAGTTTCAAACACAATTCCTAATTCTTTGCCATCTTGAGAATATGCGGCAACTGTGTTTGAGATTGTTTTGTAATTCCCTTTATGATGTTCATCTTTTGTAGAATATTGCAAAAGAATTTTATGTAACTGCTTGATGTAATTTTCTGAAAAATTAAGAACTTCCCAATCTTCAAAAATTGTATCCATTAAATTTGCATAACCTGCAACTTCTTGTTCATCACGAGTAGCAAAAGATTGTTTTTTTATGTTAGATAACAACTCCTCAACCTGCTTATCGCTTAATTTGTTGCCTTCGATACGATTAGAAGAACCAACGCTTTCTATAGTTGCAACTTTTTTAAGGCTTTTTAATCTCTCAGGAGATAATTGTCCGTACAGTTTCCAAGAACCTTTGAACTCATCTAATTCTGAGATAATTGATAGCATTTGATTTGTTATTTTGATGTCGTTTTCTTTAATCATTTTACCCAATCTATATCCAATTATATCCATTTTTATCCAATTATACCCAATTTTATCTATTTTGTAAAGGGGTACAGTTTTTTATGCAGAAATTTTTGAAGGTGTCGCATAAAAAACTGCACTTTCTTGACATACTTAAAACCCAAGTCCCTACGCTGTTTCCATAATTTTGTGTGTTAAGTCGTATGTCAAGGTCCACCATTAAAAATAAGAGACCGATTAAGGTCTCTTTTTTAATGCAAAAATCATAAAACTATTAACTAAATAAGTCCATTATTTTTCAAATGTTTATCAAAAATCCCTGCAATTTTAGACCAATCATTAGGGTTTTTTTCTTGTAGGTTATTTATTAATTGCACACCCTCACTATTATCATTTGGATTTGATTTTGCCGCATAATACGCTTCAAATAGATTTTGAAGATTGTTACCATATTTTTTGTACAACTCATTATCTTCTATACCATAAACTACGTTATAATAAGCTTCTGTGATTTCTGGATTTTTGTAAACTACATCTGAAAGATTATTTTTTTTGACACCAATTCTCTCATCCCTGCTAAAGCTTCTTCTCTCTGCAATAATTTGATTTCCTAAATCCAGCAGTTCCTTTAATTTTGTCTGCACTTCAAGATCTTGTGATGCTAAAGCCTTATTAGTACCAGTAAAATCGCTTTCTTTACCATTTTGCCCTGCATAAATCACCTCAGCAAAAAACTCATCAACTGAAGTTAAAGAATAATAGCCTCTAGTATATTCAGGCTGTCTATAGCTTGAAGGTATTATACCTTTCTTGACTAATAACTTTGTATATTCATTAAATTTTTCTTTTAAAGCATCTGTGGCATCTTCAGAGCCTTTTTCATCAATTGCGTGTCCAATTTCATGAACAAGCGCTTGCACAGACTTATCAATCTCGTAAAGCCCATTTGTCCCTTCGGCTTTAAGCGGCAATTCTATGGTACTATTTACTTCATTATAAAAGCCTAACTTTCCTCTAGAATTCCGCTCTGTAAGTTGTATATCTGCAACCTCATTATATAGGTCATCTTTCACTTGTTGTGGCAGTTTATCAATCTCGGTTTTAAATTCTGCAAGTATTTGTTTTACAACCTTAGAATAAGAAATTTCATGACTACCACGATAGGTTCGATTCCTAAAATCTTCTATGAGATCTAATCTAATATGTAAATTCATATCTTTAGGCTGTCCATTCTCATCAGTAAAAGTCAATGTGCATTTTACAGATTCAATATAACGTTCCTCAGACGGGTCATATACACTTTCGAGTCCTGCAGCTTCTTTTATTGCAGCATCTTTATTCTCTAGTTTCTCTAGTTTCCCTATTGCAGTATCTATACTAGCAACTAGAGCCTCTTTTTTCTGTTTATGAGCCTCTAATTTTGTACTATAATCACGAGCCAAAGTTGATCGAATCTGTTCCTTTTCCTCTTCAGTTTGTGCCGCACGAACAGCAATAACTAATTGATCACGCTGTTCAGAAAGACTTTGTTTTTCTTCTTTCAGTTGTATCATATTTTGTCTTAAACTAAAGAGTTCTTTTTTTTCAGGCACCTCTACGCTAATTAATTTTAAAATATCATCAATAGATTTTACAATTTCATCTGGATTAAAATCATAATCAACAGTTAACAATTTTTTCAAATTTGCAACAGAAGTTTTTAAATCTTCATTAGTAGAATCATTGAGTCTTTCTAATTTATCTAAAGCATCATCTGTAACCTCAATATTTCCATCACCTATTGTGATTTTTACTGGAGCATTAGTAATTTTTGCATTGTCATTTTTGTTACTAATTCTAAAAGAATCCGTTACTTTATTAATTAAATCTTCGGTCCAAGTTTTACCTGATTTAATAAGATTATCAATGTAACTATTTTGCCCAGCTTTGTAATTCTTAAAATCAGAAGCTTCTATTAATTCATTATCTCCAACAGTTTGACTAAAAATAGAATTTACAAACTCAGTATTTTTCTGCTTGAGCAAATTGATAATAGGAATAGATCTATTATTACTTACGCCATCTACTGTACTCATTTTTTCTCCAATAGTTTCAGACAAAATAGAGACTTCTTATCTCCATATTTGTTATCGGCAAAAC
>JAZRUK010000042.1:0-3163 GCA_045652525.1 Candidatus Gastranaerophilaceae bacterium
GATTTGAGTGGAGTCTTCCTTAGTACGAGAGGACCGGGAAGAGGGGACCTCCAGTGTACGGGTTATCGCGCCAGCGGTAAACGCCCGGTAGCTGTGTTCCAAGCGGATAAGTGCTGAAAGCATATAAGTACGAAGCCCACCGTAAGATGAGATCTCTCATAGCATAAGCTAGTAAGTCCCCAAGCAGATTACTTGGTTGATAGGTCAGAGATGTAAGAATGGCAACATTTTCAGTCGACTGATACTAATCGGACGAGGGCTTTTCCTAACAATAGTTAGGTGATTGCGTTAACCTTATAATCATTATGCAACTTTCAGCGTGCTTGGCACAAATTAACAAGTTCGCTGGTGTCCAAGCGTAAGGAAACCACCCGTTCCCATCCCGAACACGGTCGTAAAGACTTACTGCGGTAACAATACTTGGCGGGCCACCGCCTGGGAAGATAACTCGATGCCAGCATCTATTTTAAAAAAACAGGATTATGACATAAGTCTGATCCTGTTTTTTTATTTACATTTTGGATAAAATTTTGTATAATTATCTTATGGCGAAGAAGAGGAAGTTTGAAAATAAGGTTTTGACCTTTATAACTATATTTTTAATGATGTTTTCAGGTGTTTATTACTTGGGATTAAATTATGTTCCATTGGAATTGTATGAAACTCAAACTATGCCTGCAGACAGGAACGAGGATTTTTATGTTACACAATGGTGTAATTTGGAATTTGGTAGAAAAGAAGCCGTTTTGTGGGATATGACTCGTGTTGATTGTCTTACAAAAGATTATGCTATTGAGTTCGATTTTGCTAATAAATGGGCAGAAAGTGTTGGACAATCTTTATATTATGCTGAAATGACTAAGAAAAAGCCAGCAGTCGTGCTAATTCTTACAAAATTAACTGATATAAAATATGTTAAACGTGTTGAACGCTTGAACAAAGATATTCAAATCTTTTTAATTAAAGCTTTTAAATAATAGCTAGAAGTCGTTCTTTGGCTTTATTCAAATTTGCAAGAAGTTGTTTTAAGTTCAGCATCAACTTCACTAATATAGTTTTATTTGGTTGCGTACTTATAATTTGCAAAATATAATTTATACTTTTAATAAAAGGCTCGTAAATTTATAAATTTGTTAGTAAATTATTTGCAATAGCTGTTTTTTTGAAGTATAATTGATTTGTACATAACCCCGAGGGAGGAAATATAATGGCAGTTAAACCTGTTGAAATGATACGCAATGGCGTAACTAAATTATTCAAAACTGATAAAAAAACTTTTTCTTTAGGTAACGTGGATCGTTCTAAAATGATTATCAATCACCTAGATAGAGTTACAAAAGATGCGCAGTATACTGTTGATGAAGCAATTTTGGGAAATAAAAAACATGTTTTTATTACCAAACATGATTATTCTGAAAGTCCATTACGTGTAACTGTCTACAGAAAAGAAAAGGGTTTTGAAGATGGTAAATTGGTTTTTTCAGACTTAAAACGCGTATATGATACTGAGCCAATATTTGGTGATTCTGTTAAAAATATATTTAATGGCAAATCGCGTTATTACAAATAAATGTAAACTTTTGTATTGATAGTTTTGTATATTAGCAAAATATTTTAATTTCAAGGTTTAAGAAATTGGAATTAAAAGGAGTTAATATGCTTACAATATCCCCAATATCGTTTAAGAATAATTACAGTTTGCAAGCTGCAACACAGAAAAAATCTGTATTGGAAAGTGATAATTTACAAAGGAATTTGCCTGCAAATGCGCCATATGCTGCATATTCTACAGGTAAAGCAACGCCATCTTTTGGAGAAAGATTAACTGGCGATATTGAATATGATCAATATATGAAAATGACTGAGAAAGAAAAGCAGTTGTTGCGTCTTCGTTATGATCAATTTTATGAATTGACTGATATTGGTGAGTTACATTTCCCAAGAGATAAAAAGACAGATAAGTTACCACTTCGTGGTGATGATGATATGAAAGATTTTTTAGATCTTTCTGCTAGTTATAATAAATACAGAGAAAACAAAATTATTTGTGTTGGAAGAAGTCCAAAATGGTTTTTAAATGCTTCAATTTGGATGAAAGGTGGAATTGAGAACTATTCATTTGCGGCTTTTTCAGATAACTGGTATCATAGAAATAGTTATGGTGTTGGACCTAAGCAATACAAAGATTCTTCTAAGATGCCTACTGAAAGAGAATATAATGCATATAAAAAATACATGAAAAGTATTAAATGTGATCCAGCATCTATAGTTAAAACAGCTAAAAAAACTGGGAAACCTGTAATTATTACAGATTACATTCATTCTGGTTGTGGTTTAGCATCATATCTTGATTTAATGTCAAAAATGGCAGAGGAACAAGGTGTTTTAGAGGAATTTGCTCATTCTATTAAATTGTTTACGATGGGTTCTATTGAATACATTGATGATTTGGGATATGACAGTTGGTATGCAATTCCAAGAGTAATTTTACCTGAAAGGTTACAGCCATATAATGATGTTATTAAGCAAGAATATCATGATATGTCTGCAAGTGTGCTAAGAAGTATTTTAATTGATAAAAATACTAATGAGTGCCGTTCAACATATTATCCTCATTCAGCGTGGACTGTCTATAATCCTAAAAAATATAAAACTGGTATTATAGAACCAGAAAAACTCAAAGAAATGCCAAGAGTCCGTGACGGTGAAGTTAATACTTTTACAGATGCGATGAAAGATTATCGTAACCTGATGAACTTTAGAATCCTTGATTATTTACATCAAAATGATATGTTGAAAGAAAAACATAGAACTAGATAATCTTATAATAATAAGTATTAATTATAGTAATAATTCGATATATGCTCATAAGTGTTGTTATGCAAAAATAAAGTTTAACAAAATTTTTATCTTGCCAAGATTTAGAAAAAATGGTAGTATAAAAAGGTAAATAAATAGCTAAGTATATAGGAGAATTTTATTATGTTCAAAAACGTTACCACGCAAGGCTTTAAGCCATTAGGGGGGGGGGTAGAAACGCTCTCCTAGACTGCATTTCAGAGGTTATTAAACAAGCACGTCATTGCGAGGACGAACGTAGTGAGGACGTGGCAATCCAGAAAAAGATTGATGTAAAAGCTGGATTACTTCGTAAACAAGGCCT
>JAZRUK010000043.1:0-82058 GCA_045652525.1 Candidatus Gastranaerophilaceae bacterium
AAGACCGCTAGACTGCAAGTTCTTTTCTTTTTTCTTTGTCATACTTATATCCTTTCTTTTATTTATTTTCACGACAAAAAGCAAGCTTCAAGAACTGAAACTTGCTTTCTAAAATTATTATTCAAATTTATCACACAGTTAAAACTTGCTAATTCGTCATTACGAGTAAACAAGAGGCCTTGTTTACGAAGTAATCTAGCTCTTATTTCATAATTTTTCTGGATTGCCACACAATGCTTATGATGAGATGTATTTGATGAACCCTCACCCGAATTTCTAATACTCGTTCCTCGTATTGAAATTCTGCCCTCTCCCAAAGGTAGAGGGGTATAAGTGAAAACCTCTGAAACCCAGACTAGGAGAGCGTTTCTACCCCCCCCCCCTAAAGCCTTAAAGCCTTGTGTGATAAGTCTTTTCATACTTTTCTCTCCTTTTTTACGTGAGTATTGTTAGTAAAGTGAGTAGAGTGAGTAATGTACGTTAATGATAAGGACTTTACTTACTCTACTTACCTCACTCACTTTACTTACTTATATTACCATTTTTTCTAAATTTTGGCAATAATTAAGATTTTTTTACAATCTAGCGCTTTAAAATTACTTATGTTAGACTACATATAAGGAGAGGAAGTATGGAACCACTTATTAGTATTATTACAACAACTCATAACATTGTAGAAAATGGTCAAGCAGATGATTTTAATCTTTTAGTAACTCTGTTGGATATGCAGACATATCCTAATATTGAGCATATTGTTATTGATAATGCTTCAACAGATGATACTGTAGTGTTGTTGAAAGATTATAAAAATAAAGGTTACATAAATTTCTTTTCAGAACGCGATAATGGTAAATTCGACGGTTATAATAAAGGTATTTTGCATGCCAGAGGTAAATATATTGCATTTTTAAGTTGCGATGACTTTTTGCACGATATTACTGCATTGCAAGATTTAGTGAGATTGATGGAACTAGAGAATGCGGATTTTTCAGTGTCACCTTCTTATTGCAGACACCCTGAAGATTTTGTATTCTTGTACGCTCCGTCTATGTTCAATGTTTTTCAAGTAATGCCTTGTCCTAGACAATGTATGTTTTTTAAGAAATCTGTTTTAGAAAAAGAAAATTGCTTTGATACAAAATTTAAATATATGGCAGATTTTGATTTGATAATTAGATTAGTTATGAAAAAATACAAGCCTGTATACTTTAACCGTAATTATGTAACTTATAAATTAGGTGAAGTATTATACAAAGAACCACAATTAGGAGATAATGATGCAAAAATGATTTTCTTGAAAAATTATAGATCATTGTATCCTTTAAATGATGAGTTACTTGATAGAATGGTAAAAACTTCATATTTACCAAAAGAACTTATAGAAAAATTCGCAACAAGATTTCCTGATGAGGACAAAGAGTTGTTCATGGAACGTTGCGAACAAATGCATCAGTTAAGATTAAATGCTCAACAAAATCAACAACAATAATTTTATAGAAGGGATATAAGAATGACACAACAAAAAATAGCTGTTATTGGCTGCGGACTATGGGGTAGAAATATTGTTAGAAATTTCTACAATCTTAATGTTTTAGAAATGGTTTGTGATATTGATGAAGATAATATTGCAAAAATTAGGGAGATGTATCCAGAATTAAAAATAACAAGAGATTTTAATGATATTATTAACAATCCTGAAATTACATCTGTAGCTGTCGTAACACCAAGCCATACTCACTTTAAAATGGTTAAAGCAATGCTTGAAGCTGGCAAAAATGTTTATGTTGAAAAACCTATTTCAACCGTAACAGAAGAAGCAAAAGCATTGAAAGATTTGGCTGATAGCAAAGGTTTAGTGTTGATGGTTGGTCACTTATTATTATATCACCCAGCTGTCAATAGATTGAAAATGTTGATTGAAGATGGTGTATTAGGTGATATTGTCTATGCGCAAAGTGATAGATTAAACGTTAATTATTTCAAAAATGACAGAAGTGTTATGTGGGATTTAGCTCCACACGATGTTTCTATGATGAGTTATGTTATTGGCAAAGAACCAGTTAGAGTGATTTCAGCACTTGGTAGTTCATCAGACAGAAATGATATTATGGATATCACACACTTAGGTATTGAGTTTGAAGATGGTATAATTGGTCACATTTCAGATAGTTGGATTACCCCAAGAAAACACGTTCAGTTACTTGTGAGAGGTACTAAAGCTACTGCAATTTTGGATGATACTTTACCAGAACATAAATTAACGGTTTATGATAATTTTGTAGCAGATAATACAAAAAATATTAATTTAGATTATTTGGAAATTGAACCATTGAAGCTTGAATGCCAACATTTTATCAGCTGTTGTGAAACTGGTAAAAAAGCTCGTTCTGATGGTGACAATGGCTTTATGGTTACAAAAGTTTTGGAAGAAGCAGAAAAAGTTATGTTAGGTGAAAGAGCTAAAAAACTTGATGAAGTTGATTTTGGTTTGTCACGTGTTAAACAGCATTTATAAGGAGATATCTTAATGGCTAATTTTATTTCAATATTTAGAATATTTGTTATGTTTTATGCAGCATATTTGATTTATGCTTGTGAAGGCAATCCAGTAGCATATGTTTGGGCTCTTATCCTTACAATTATTGCATTTGCTCTTGACGGAGTTGATGGTTATGTTGCAAGAAAGTTCCACGAAGAATCTAAATTTGGTGCTTTATTAGATATTATGGGCGATAGAATTGTTGAAAATACATATTGGATTCTGTTTGCAGTAATGGGTTGGATTAATATTTTGTTCCCATTAATTGCTATTACAAGAGGATTTATCACTGATACAATCAGAAGTGCTGCGATGGAGCAAGGTTTGACTCCATTTGGTATGCAAGTTAATCCAATTTGTAAATTTATTACTGGTTCAAGATTTATGAGAATTAGTTACGCTGTTGCAAAAGTTGTTGCGTTTGTATTGATTGTTGCAGCAAAAATTCCTGCTTGTCCTCATGCTGATATAGTTTGGGAAATCGGATACTGGGCAGCTGTTTTTGCAATTGTATTCTGTGTTGTTCGCGGTATTCCAGTTGTTGTTGAAGCTAAATACTTGTTTAAAAAAGCGGATTAATTATGTCAAAGTTAAATATTGTTTTATATGAACCAGAAATTCCTCAAAATACAGGTAATATTGCGCGTCTTTGTGCTTGTACTGGTGCCAGTTTATACTTGGTAGGCAAATTGGGCTTTTCTCTATCAAGTAAATACACAAAACGTGCAGGTTTGGATTATTGGGATAGTGTAGATTTGCATAAAATTGACACAATGGATGAATTGTTAGAAAGTAATAAAGATGCTAATTTTTATTATCTAACAACTAAAACAAAACGATTGTACACGGATATAACTTTTAAAGATGGCGATTTCATTGTATTTGGTCCAGAAACTAGAGGCTTGCCAGAAAAATATGTTACAGACAAAAATGCCTTGACAATTCCGATGAAAGAAGGACAAAGAAGTTTAAATCTTTCAAACTCTGTTGCGATTGTTGCATATGAAGGAATTCGACAAATTGGATTATAGATTACCAGAGCGAAAGCAAAATTCTCATAAGGGAACTTATGGAAAAGTTCTAAATATTGCTGGTTCAAAATATATGCCTGGAGCTGCTTATTTATCAAGTGTTGCAGCTTTAAAAATAGGTTGCGGGTATTCTTTTTTGTGTTCTGAAGAAAGTGTGTTGCAAGCTGTTTCTTTCCAAACACAAAATGTAGTCTTTGTTCCCATCAAGGATTTGAAGAAACAATTATGTTCTGCAAATGTCCTTTCTATAGGTTGTGGTTTATCGACTTCATTTCAAGCAAAACAGTTATTTAAAAAGGCACTTAAGTATGTTGGAGATATTCCTGTTGTAATAGACGCAGATGGGTTAAATATTTTAGCAAAAACAAAAATTAAATTACCAAAGCAACTTATTCTCACTCCGCACCCTACTGAAGCTGCGCGATTATTGAATACTACTACAGAAAATATTTTAGAAGATGTTCAAAAGGCAGCGATACAAATTTCTAAAAAATATAATTGTGTTATTGTGTTGAAAAATCATAATACAATAGTCAGTGATGGGGCACAAATTTACATCAACAACTCTGGTAATAGTGCATTGTCTAAAGCTGGTAGTGGCGATGTTTTGACGGGTGTTATAGCAGGATTATTGGCGCAAGGATTGAATTTATTTGACGCTTCTAAAACAGGAGTCTATTTGCATGGATTATCTGGAGAATTGGCATCAAAAAAACTTACCGAATACGGAGTTATGGCGTCCGATTTGATAAGTTTTTTACCTAATGCTATAGACCAGATTATCCAAAGAAGTTGAGAATTTTGCCAACCATTTCTTCAACGGTGTTTTCTGTTTTTGGATTTGGTAATGCTTTTTTGCTACCTAACATGCTGTTAGAAACAAACTCGTGTGCTTCATCTACAGTTTCTTTTGCCATTTTTCCTAGTGGTGCGCTGTCAGGTACAAATTCTGCTATGTAATTTCCAATTCTTGGGATATTTAATGCTGGAATCATTCTTTATTTCTCCTTGCTAATTTTTTTTTTGTATTTACATTAATGCGCGTAAATATTTTATTTGTTGCAAGTTAAAAGAAATCTTTACATAAGTTAATATTAAATGTTTGTTATTTTGCCTAACACAACTCGTTTTTTAGCACCTGTGCATGATGGTAAGTTGTTAGGAATATTATAATAAGTGCAATACCCTAGTACCGCAAAAGCCATAACTTCCTTAAAATTATTTGAAATACCGTAATCTTCATGAGTTTTAAGTTCAATGTGTTTTGGTAGGTAATATCTTAAAAACTTCATCAAAGTTGGGTTGTATGCACCGCCACCACCTATTATGACTTCATCAATTTCAATATCTGGATAAATAAATCTTTCATATGCAGATGCTATTGTTTTTGCTGTTAGTGCTGTTATAGTTGCAATAATGTCCTCAGGATTTTTAGGCCCAAATTTTAAAGCATTTTCTATATATTGAGGTGAAAAGTATTCGCGTCCAGTTGTTTTAGGCGGATTTTTAAAATAGTATTCATCTTGCATAAGACAATCTAGCCAACTCTCACAAACATTTCCTTTTGCGGCAATTTTCCCATCTTCATCAAACGGTTTGTTATAAAATTTTTGCATGCAATAGTCAATCATTATATTGCCTAAGCCAGTGTCAAATCCAAATGTATCATTATCTTTTGAAACGACTGTTACGTTTGAGATTCCTCCAATATTTTGTACAGCAACGTTTTTACCTTTGAACCACTTATCATCTGCAAAACAAACTAATGGTGCGCCTTGTCCTCCGACAGCGATATCAGCTTCTCTAAAATTTGAAATGGTTGTACACCCTGTTTCTTGCGCTATGATTGAACTTTCTCCAATTTGTAAAGTGCTTTTTAATGATATATTATCAAGCATTTCGTCAAATGGATAATGATAAATTGTTTGGCCATGACTTGATATAAAATCAGGTTTTCCAAATTCGGAAATTAAAATTTTACAAGCATCAGCGAAACATTTGCCAATAGCAAAGTTCATTTGACAAACATCTTTTATTGAAGCTTCACCTCTAAATAGTTGAAAAATTTTAGAACGGATATGTGCAGGATATTTATAATTGATTCCTGAAATAAGCTTACATGTTAAGTCTGGTGCAACTTCACACAAACCTGCATCTATACTATCGCAGGAAGTTCCTGACATTAACGCAATAATTCTTTTTGTTTCTAATTCTTCCATATCTTAATAATATAAAAAAGCTCGCATATGGGCAAGCTTCTTAATATACAACTATCCTCAAAATGTAAATCCCTAATCTTCCTAAATAATAAAATCCCTAACCAACTTTTTTATCCCTCAATGCCATCCTCAATACTATACGGACTGCTTAGCCATCACCTCTGTTTCTTTTTCTGTGTCCAACTTTCAGCTATTTTCTGGTAGCCATTTCCTATTGATACTAATGTAAAACTAAGTTAACTATTTGACAAGCAAAAAAAAATTATTATTTTTTTACAATTGACCATGCCCCTAGTATTATCAAGCAAAAATTCAAGTTCTTAAATCTTAATGAAGAAAATTTAATGAAATTAAGTAAAATTTTAGCATTTTTTTCATTGACAATTTGAAATTACTCAAAATTATATGAGCATGTCGAGCATGGAAAATTTGTAGTACAATATTGTAATGAAAGAGTTTTTGCAAAACAATAAAGTTACATATAATTTAATGTCGTTTACTGCGTTTAAATCATTGTTATTGTTTTCTTATTTATTGGAACAACCTCGTTCGTATGAAGAAATACGAGATTATTTTGCAAATCATGAATATTTAAACGAAACGATATCAATTGATACATTACGTGTATACATAAATTCTTTAGAGCGTATCGGATGTATTATTAGACGTGGCCGAAAGGCTGAAGGGTCTAAGTATCACCTAGAAAAACATCCTTTTGAATTATCTATAGATGATGAATATGTAAAAAGTCTTATTAAAGTTTATAAAATTATTGCAAAATCTATTGATGTAGAGGAGTTATTGTATTTATTTAATTTCTTTAAAAAATTAACAAAAATGGTTAAAAATGATAAATTGCGAGAAGTTTTAGAATGCGTATCACCATTGAGCAAAATTGACTTAGACATTTTTAAGGTATTACTGAAAGCGTGTCGGAGAAATGATGAGGTAAGTATAACATATTTATCTCCAGCATCTGGTAAACGTGTAATTAATGTTTTGGCTCAAAAAATACTTGTTGCAAATAATAAAGTTTATTTCCAAGGTATAAGTTCTAGCCATAAAGGTAGTGCTCGATTTCTACTCTCAAGAATAACTTCAGTTCCGGTTGTAAATATAGAACGAACTATTAATTTATCAGACGAGATTTGTATTGTGGGCTGTGAAATTTATGATAAACTTTTTGAACCATTAGAAAATGAAAGAATTATTTCTAACGATGGTGAAAAGTATACAATTGAAATCGATTGTAAAAATAGATTTCTTACAAGACAAAGATTATTGTCTTTTGGAGCTGATTGTAAGATTATTTATCCACAAGATTTTAAAAATGAGTTTGTATCTATCTTGAAAAAGATGAAGGATGAGTATGTTGCAGAAAAAATTTAAAGAAAAATATAATGACGGTTGTATTAAAATTTTTAAATTGATGCAATTGTTTTATGAAGATCAAGCTAATTATGATGAAGTCATGGCGATTTTTTCTGAAGATGATGCGGATTTTGAAAAACAACATGTTACCTTGAATAAATTTTTAAATACATTAAAAGTTTTTGGAATGAAAATTCAAAAAACTAATAAAAAATTCGAATCGAAGAATTTACCATTTTTAATAAAATTTGATTTGGATGATTTAAAAGCAGTGAGTTTATTCGCGCATGTCGCAGGAGAGTTACCTGCAGGTAAAGTTAAATCAAATGTTGAAGATTGGCTTAAGACGCTAATATATAGATTTGATGATAGAACTCGAGCTTTATATGAAAATATTTATAATAATGATAATACAGATTATTCATTTTATTATTCGAATTTAAAAGAACAGATAGAATTATGTGAGACTTATTGTAATAGTCAGTATAAGGTTTATATTACATACAAAAAAGATAATGAGGATGTAACCGTTTATTGTAATGCGCAGCAAGTTATTTATGACAATAAAAATGCATATCTTCGAATATTTAAAATTAATGAGAAAGTTTTAGAAGATATTTTGATTAATAATATTGTTTCCATTAAACATTCTCCGTGTCAAAAAAATGAAAATGAAATAGCAAAAACTGTTGTTTTTAGGTTAAAAGGACGTTTAGCAAAGGCATATACTTTACGTGATGGTGAACGCGTTGATGAAATTTGTGATGATGGGTCTATTGTTGTTGTAAATTCGACTGAACCACCAGATATGTTGCTTAAAAGATTAATGCGTTATGATTATGACTGCATAATTGAACGTCCAAAAGAGCTTAGGACAAGAATGTTGGAATTAATTAAGGCAACGCTAAAAAATTATGAATAGTACGCAATTTTTGTTAACATTAAAAGAAATTTAATTTGTTGCATGGTAACATATACTTATGAGTACTGCGTACGTTCCTTTACATTTGCATAGTGAATATTCATTGCTTGATGGTGCTATCAGGGTTAAGCAGTTATGCGAATTTGCAAAGGAAAACAACATGCCAGCAGTTGCTATTACTGATCATGGTGTTATGTATTCAGCTATCGAATTTTATAGAGTTGCAAAAGAAGTTGGTGTAAAAGCTCTTATTGGTTGTGAATTTTATGTTCATGATGGTGATATAAAAGAAAAAAATCCTTCACATAATCCACTTTATCACCTTGTATTAATTGCAAAGGACAAAACAGGTTATATGAACTTGGTAAAACTTGTTTCAATAGCACATTGTGAAGGTATGTATTACAAGCCACGTGTAAATTTTGAGTTGATTCAACAATATTCAGAAGGTTTAATTTGTTGTTCAGCGTGTTTAGGTGGTGAAGTTTTACAGCATCTATTGAACAAGGATCCTGAGAAAGCAAAAGCAACAGCACAAAAATATAAAGATTTGTTTGGTGAAGATTACTATATTGAATTGCAAGACCATGGATTAGAAGAACAAAAGAGAACTAATCCAGATTTAATAAAAATAGCCAAAGAATTAGATATAAAAATGGTTATTACAAATGATTCACACTATCTAAGAAAGGAAGATGCAGATTGGCATGACACATTGTTGTGTTTGCAGACTAACGCATTAAAGGATGAGCCAAACAGATTCCATTTTCCTAATAATGAATTTTATGTAAAAACGCCTTCAGAACTTAGAGATGCGTTTAAATGGATGGATAGTGAAACATTCGATGAATGTATTAAAAATACTGTTGATATCGCAGAGAAATGCCACTTAACTCTATTAGGGGATAAGAGTCCATTACCTCATTATGAAGTGCCTAGTGGTCATACGGTTGAAACATATTTGGACTTAAAAGTCCATGAAGGTTTAAAAGAACGCTATGGTGATGTTCCACCTGAAATTGAAAAACGTGTTAAATATGAGCTTGGTATTATTGAGCAAATGGGTTTTTCAGCATATTTCTTAATTACTTGGGATTTTATTCATTTTGCAAAAACAAATGATATACCAGTAGGGCCAGGTCGTGGTTCGGCAGCAGGTTCTGTTGTTGCATATGCACTTGGAATTACAGATTTAGACCCGATAGAGCACCACTTATTGTTTGAAAGATTTTTGAATCCAGAACGTTATAGTATGCCCGATGTCGATATTGATTTTTGTATTGATAGACGTGGTGAAGTTATTGATTACGTAACACAAAAGTATGGTGAAGATAAAGTTTGTCAGATTATTACTTTTGGTACTTATGCTGCTAAAGCTGCGATGAAGGGTGTCGCAAGGGTTTTTGATATCCCATATGCAAGAAGTAACCAATTAGCATCATTAATTCCAAGTGAGCCTAAAACGCATATAGATGATGCACTTCAACCTGGCATGGAATTAAAAAAACTTTATGATGAAGATCCTGAAGTTAAAAAGCTCGTTGATATGGCAAAAGCCATAGAAGGTATCAAAAACAACGTTGGTACGCACGCGGCGGGTGTTATTATTGCACACAAACCATTGAATGAAATAGTTCCTGTACAGCCATCTAAGGACGGTATTATTGTAACAGAATATCCAATGGCTGATTTGGAAAAATTAGGTCTTTTGAAAATGGACTTTTTAGGCTTAAGAAACCTTACTATGATTTCGAAGACCATGAAGTTGATAAAACAACGTAGAGGAATTGAATTTGATATAAATAGAATTCCTTTAGATGATAAACCTACATATGAAATGTTAATTGCTGGAGATACAGATGGTGTATTTCAGTTAGAATCTTCAGGGATGAAGAAACTCGTTAAGGATTTAAAACCAGACGTATTTGAAGATTTAGGTGCGTTGGTTGCGTTGTTCCGTCCTGGTCCGTTAGAATCAGGCATGGTTACGGATTTTGTAGAACGTAAGCATGGTAGACAACAAATTACATATGCTCACCCATTGCTAGAACCTGTGTTGAAAGACACATATGGAACTATTGTTTATCAGGAGCAAATTATGCAGGTGTTCCAAGTCTTAGCTGACTATTCATTAGGACAAGCAGACATGGTACGTCGTATGATGGGTAAGAAAAAACTTGACGAAATGGCGCAACAAAAAGGTAAATTTATTGAAGGTGCTGCTCGTCATGGTATGGCTTCTAAAGATGCAGCTGCATTATTTGAACAGATTGAAAAATTTGCTTCATACTGTTTTAATAGATCACACTCTGCTGCATATGCTTTTGTTGCTTATCAAACTGCATATTTAAAATGCCATTATAAGATTGAATATTTATCTTGTTTATTGTCAAGTGTATCTGGAGATCAAGAGAAGACACAACTTTATATTGAAGAAGCGCAGAAAAATGGTATCAAGGTCATGCCTCCTGATATCAATAAATCTTATTCTGAATTTACGCCTGATGGTGATGTGATTAGGTTTGGATTGGCAGCCATTAAGCAGGTTGGAGAAGGTGTTGTTGATACTATTATTAGAGAGCGAGAAGAAAATGGAGAATACAAATCTATTTATGATTTTTGCAGTAGATTGGATTCCAAATGTAATAATAAACGAGTTTTAGAAGGATTAATTAAATCTGGAGCTTTTTCAAATATTGAAAAAAGTAGAAAACAACTCTTAGATAATATTGAGTATATTATTTCCACAGCTAATAGGGAAGCTCAGGCCAAAGAGTTAGGGCAAGTAAGTTTATTTGCGGGACTCGAAAATAATGATGATTTTGCAGGGACAAAATTCCAATTAGCAGGTAGTGATGAAGAATTTGATCAAAGACAGTTGCAAATGCTTGAGAAAGAGTTTTTAGGCTTTTATGTATCAAGTCACCCATTATCTACAATAAGAGACAAATTGCCATTTTTGATGACCCATAAAATCACAGAAATTGCAGAGCAACCGAATGATAAAATGGTTACAATTTGTGGTTTAATTACTGCAACTAAACAAATTCCAACTAAAAAAGATCCGTCAAAATTTATTAGATTTGTTACTGTAGAAGATTTGACTGGTAAGATTGATGTTATTTGTTTCAATAATAAAATAGCTGAATTTGGTACATTTTTAGAACCAGAACAAAGAGTTATCATATCTGGAAAAGTTAATCGCAGAAGCGACGAAGAAGCTCCGTCAATACTCGTTGAAAATGTAAAACCTGTTGATAATTCAAATATTTTTACAATTGAAATTTTGGAAGATTTGAAATATGAGGAATTATTCTGGCTAAAACAAATGTTGTGTGAGTACAAAGGTTCAGATCCTGTAATGTTGAAATTACGAGATGATAGTGGTGAAGTTAAAGTGCTTACAGCTTCAATGTTTTGGGTTGATACAAGCAATGACTTGGTAAACAAAATTGAAACTCGATTCAGTGGTAGGGTTAAAATTCATGTTAAATCATTAGATAATCCCGAACCAATAACAGTTTAAAAAAAATACTTGCAAAAAAAAATTCTCCATGTATAATGAGAAATGTAGCAAGAATTGCGGGGGTAATTCAGTGGTAGAATGCCTCCTTGCCAAGGAGGATGTCGCGAGTTCGAGCCTCGTCTCCCGCTCCATAAAGAAGAGTCACGAAAGTGGCTCTTTTTTATTAATTAGGTATTTTAGTCTTTAATGTCGTATGTTTTTGATTTAAGAATTGTTCCAAGAATTAAATAGACTAAAAACATAGCAATAAAGTAAATTTGAAGTTCAACATGTGTTATAAAAAACTTTGATGTCAACAAAATTATTGCAGCGGCACTTCTGGAAACTAAATTATTGATAGACATTAGGTTTCCTCTGTTATCTAAGTGTACAAATTTTTGTAGTCGACTTACATGTAATATTGTAAATATTAGCTGCATGCCTATTATTAAACAAAGGATGACTATTAATGCAGAAATGAGAACAATATTTTTTGTGGTAGTTGCGGCATATAAACAGCAAAATCCTATTATATATAAGTAATACAGTGGTTTTATAAGTTTTCTAATATCAAAGTTTCTAAATAATTTTCCAGCTGTAATCCCAGCTAGTGCTCTAATACCGTGATTAGTGCATGCAACTATACCAAACATAAATATAGGGAATAATGCATTTTGCATTACAGGCTGAAAACATAAAACAAAAAATATTGAGAAAGCTGTAAGTATGCCAGAATATAAAATATGGTATCTGATTGAAGGATTACTGTAGATTTTTTTAGTCTTGTCAAGGTAGTTATAAATTTTTTCATTTGAAATTGCAATTGAATTGCTGTTGGATTTAATTTTAGGTAATGACATTGTTAAGGTTATACTTATTGATATAAATATAAATTCTAATATTAATATGTGATTAAATCCATATTTAGAATATATTATCGTTCCCAGAATTGCGGCAATTGTTGTACCTAAAGCTAAATAAAAATTTAGATAACCATAATATTTTGACATTTGTTCTTTTCGGTTATTTTCATGTAAGTAATCATATAGATATGCTGGCATTGCATTATCCATCATAACTTTTGATATTGCAAATATAATTTCACCAATAAGTACAACATAATAGCCAGTTGTAAACAACCAAAAAACAGTGACAAACATGAACAAGCTGAATGAAATTAATAGCAAATGCTTTCTAGAAATCCTGTCAGAAATGTATCCTATGGGAATTTCGGATAAAATAGACGTTAAGTAAAAAAGTCCTTGAAAGAAAAACAGTTCTTGAACTGTAAGCCCGTTATATTGGTAAAATAAAAGAAGTATAGGAGTTAACATTAATATTGATCTTAAAAATAAGGCAATATTAAATTTACATATATTGCTATCTATTTTTTTTAGATCCAGCATTATCTCTCCTATGGCTATAAAATTCTCCCTTATAGAATTTTAAGGTGTTAAAAAATAAATGTCAACTTGAAAACAAAACTCTTGACAATTAATTTTGTTCTTAATAGAATATTACATGTGACGCCGGCATAGCTCAACGGTAGAGCAACGGTTTTGTAAACCGTAGGTTGTAGGTTCGATTCCTATTGCCGGCTATTTGCCTATCAAGCCCTTGTGGCTCAGAGGTAGAGCACTCCCTTGGTAAGGGAGAGGTCACGAGTTCAAGTCTCGTCAAGGGCAAATTTTAAACCTCTTACGAGGCTGTTGAAAAATGAATAAGGGTAGGTGCCCGAGTGGCTAAAGGGAGCAGACTGTAAATCTGCCGTCGCGAGACTACGGTGGTTCGAATCCGCCCCTGCCCACCATTAAAAAGACCCTTTTTAGGGTCTTTTTTGTTTGCTAATATTTATTGTTATTTGCTAGATAAATATTCCATAAATCTTATTTTATTTTCAAGTGCTGTTGTTGTAGGGCGGCCTAAATCAGCTCTTGCTCCAATTGAACATTTAATTTCAAGGAAACATAATTCACTGGATTTTTTACAGATTAGTAGTTCTCTATCTAAATCTTCAAAATTATCCACACTTGCAACTTTTGGATAGCCGCAAGCTTTTGCAATTCCTACAAGATCCATTTGGGATGAAACGGTAGGCATTCCGCCGACTGTTTCATGAGCTTCATTGTTTATAACAATGTGCACGAGGTTTTGAGGTTTGTTTGCTCCAATTACACCCATAGCGCCTAAGTGCATTAATGCGGCACCATCTCCATCTAAACACCAAATTTTCTGATCAGGTTTTTGTAGTGCAATTCCTAGTGCTATGGAAGAACTGTGTCCCATAGAACCAACTGTTAAAAAGTCATATTGATGCCCCTGAGAATTTGCTTCTCTAGTTTCAAACAATTCTCGGCTGGCTTTGCCTGTTGTGGAAACAATCGGATCATTTTCTGTCACTTTTACTATATGTTGAATAATTTCTTCTCTACTCATTTGGTATTTATTAGTATATTTAACTTTTTCATCATATGTTAAAGCACCTTTTCTAACCACAAATGCTACACATTTACCATTTGCAAGTTCTTTTTGAAAAAGTTGCATAACTCTTTGTAGCTCATTTTCAGTTGTATTTGCATCGATAATGAAAGAGTTTATATCCATATCTTCTAACAATTTCACAGTAACTTTGCCTTGATAAATATGTTGAGGTTCATCTTTTACTCCAGGTTCGCCTCTCCAGCCTATGACAAATATTGTAGGGATAGCGTACACATTGTCATTCAAAAGACTTGCAACTGGGTTTATGATGTTTCCTTGTCCGCTATTTTGCATATATACGACAGGAATTTTTCCTGTTGCTAGGTGATATCCAGCAGCAATAGCAGCACAATTTCCCTCATTAGCAGCGATTATATGATGTTTTTTATCGATGCTGTATTTATTCATCAAGTAATCGCATAGAGATTTTAATTGTGAATCAGGAACTCCTGTGAAAAAATCAGCGCCTAAATTATCTACAAATGTTTTTATATCCATTATTTTCTCCTATAAAGATTTTCTAACTGTTTCAAGTTCTTCAACTGTATCAATTTCAATTATGTCACTCGTATTTATTGGATAAACTTTTAATTTTAAAGAATCTAGATTTTCATTAACTACGTCGTCCCAAAATAGATTTTCAAAACCTGAGGTATTATATCTCTGAGTGATTTTTTGAGATAAAATTGTAGCTTCATTTTCTTTGAAGTAAGCAATACCTGACATGTTGTAGCAGTCGGTGCCATTTTTACCAACTCTTGAAATAAATTGGTTTTCGTCTAAGTCAAAAACCCAATCAGACGAGAAACCTTTTATCATCTTTCCGTAATAACAAGATTCATTTGGGATGTTATTGAAAATATTTTTGTTAGAAATAAACAGATCAGCTTCGCAAATAAAGCAGTCACCTTTTAAAAGTATATCTTTAGCTGCATAAATTGATGAAATATTATTGATTATTTTATAATCGGGGTTCTCGATTATTGATAAATTTGAATATTTCTGAGTTAAGTATTCAAATTGATGTCCTAAGTATCCGACAACTACGTAAATATTATCAATATTTGCCAATTTCAAAGCGTCAATAATTGTTTCAATCATTGGCTTTTGCCCGACTGTTATTAGTGGCTTTGGAGTGGTTTCGGTAAGAGGTCGCATTCTTGTTCCTAGGCCCGAAGCCATTAAAATTGCATTTTTCATTTTACTTCCTTATAGCTCATCAATTAAAGAAATAATATCTTTTATTGACATTAATCTGTCATCAACTTCTTTGGCTCTATGATATTTCAAAATATCTTTAGCGGTTTGTTCCATTGCAGGAAAAGCGCTACGAGTTAGTTGATTTGCATAAATTACAATATTAACACCGTGCTGCATAAGTTCATCTTCTGTAACTGTATTGAAAGATGAAGGAACAACAACAATAGGTGTTTCTTTGTTATCTTTTCTAAATAAGTCACAAAATTCAAGGATTTCAGCAGGATCTTTTTTACGGCTATGAATCATTATGCCGTCCGCTCCAGCTTTAGCAAATGCATGAGCTCTTTTTAAAGCATCATCCATACCTTGCTCTAAAATTAAACTTTCGATACGTGCTATAACCATAAAATCATCAGTTAATTGAACTTTTTTGGCAGTTGAAATTTTTTCGCAAAAATGTTCTATTGTATCTTGAGTTTGTACAACATCAGTACCGAATAAAGAATTTTTCTTTAATCCGACTTTATCTTCAATAATGACTGCGGATACACCAAGTCTTTCAAGTGTTCTAACATTATATACAAAGTGTTCGATTTTTCCGCCAGTGTCACCGTCAAAAATTATTGGCTTTGTTGTAACTTCGCAGACATCGTTTATTGTTTTGAATCGTGAAGTCATATCAACTAATTCGATGTCAGGTTTCCCTTTTGCTGTAGAATCACAAAGCGAACTTATCCACATAGCATCAAATTGATCAAGTTCACCATCGTGTTCGACAACAGTTTTCTCTGCAATTAAGCCTGTTAAACCACTGTGAACTTCAATTGCTTTGACTATATTACGTAATTTTAAAAGCTGGCGCAATCTTTTACGTCTATATTCAGGCATTGCTCTTTTTTCTTTAGTTTTTTGGTCAACAAGTAGAACATTTTCACTAAAAGTGTATGGAACTTCTATAACTTCGCCACCAGTTTTTTGCATAAGAGCAATTGCGTTTTCTCTTATGGAGGTTAATGGAGCTTTTTGCCAATTATCACCGTGGATAATGTAGTCAGGTTTTATTTCTTGTACAATTTCATCGTACATAATCTCTTTTTGTATTACAACTTCACTCACACCTGGTATGTTCTTAACCATTTCAACACGTTCTTCAAAGCTTACAGTTGGGAATTTGTCGAATTTAACCATAGATTCATCATTTAATACTCCAACGATTACTTCTCCGTATTTTTGAGCTTCTTTGATAATATTCAAGTGCCCTTCGTGGATTACGTCTGTACAAAAGCATGTATAAACCTTTTTCATTTTATTATCTCCCTATAAATTAATATTTGATTGGTATAGCGACGTTGTATTCGTTTAAAGCCTCTTTGAATACTTTAAAGAAATCTTTTATGTCTTCAACATCTATTGCGCCTAATGAGCAAAGGCGGAATGTATTTGTTGTTGAAATTTTGCCTGGATATATCGTAAAGCCTCTTTCATAGCAATAGTCATGAATTTTCTCAAAATTCCAGTTGCTATCGTTTGGATATATTGCTGACACAACAAGTCCAGCTTGCCATTCTTTTTTTATTACGTTTTTAAAACCAAGTTCTTCTAATCCTTCATGTATTGCTTCAAAGACGCGTTTGTGTCTTTCCCATTTTTGAAATTCGCCTTCAGTAAAATATTCTTTTAATGCTTGTATTGTTGCATAAATAGTTTGAACAGGTGGTGTAAAGTGCATTTCTCCTGTCTTTTCAAAATATTCGTATTGCAAGTACAGATTGCAATAATAAGAGCGCTTTGGATAATTTTTAGATTCTTCTATTATGGCTTTATTCCCTACAATAAATGATAATCCGGTCATTGCCATAAGACCTTTTTGAGCAGAAGCCATACAAAAATCGACATTATCTTCATCCATATTTATAGGACGCATTGCAAATGTTGATGTTGTATCAACAACAAATATTGCATTGTATTTATGAGCCAAAGCTCCAATTTCACGTATCGGATTTAGTAAACCTGTGCCTGTTTCATTATGTGTTGTGTAAACCATAGCAATATCAGGATTTTCTGTCAAAGTTTTTTCAATCGTTGTAAGATCAGGTCTTTCGTCGATTGGAAATTTTAAATTAATATGTTCAAGTCCATAATACTGACAAACTTCTACTGCTCTTGCGCTATAGGCACCGTTATTTACTACTAGAATTTTTTTATTTTCTGGTAATAAAGAATTTATGCAAACATCAATGTTAACGGTTCCTGAACCACAAAATAGTACAGATGTGTATTTGTCTTCGTTAGCGTGAACAATTTTTAATAAATCTTTTCTTAAATTTTTCATCATTGATGCAAATTCTTGTTCTCTTGGACAAATATCTGGAACAACTTGGGCATATTTTACTGAGTCAGTGGTTGTAGCAGGCCCTGGATTTAATAATATGTTTCTCTTGATTGATTGCATTTTAGCTCCTATATATCGTGTAATTCTTCTTCAGTTTTGTTTAAAAATATTTTTAATTCTTCAAATGCTTCTGCACCAAAATAATCTTTTACTGATTGATCTTTTTTGAAGATAAAGTGGTGAGCATAGATTTTATTTGGCCAATTCATATATTGACCGTACATTTCTGATAAAAATGTTTTTTCGTTGTTTACGCATTTGAATTTGTATCCTTCAAATTCAATTTCTTTTAGTGGGAAATAAGTATCATAAGAATAAACCAAATAGTCATTGAAGCGGTGTTGATAATCTATCCCCCATACAATATCAGATTTTTCGATTTGAGGTATTGCAGTGAATTTAAAAAAGTTTTTAGATTTTTCAAATATATATTCAAAAATTTGTTTTTCTTTGTTTTCTTTCAATAAAGGTCTAATTTTTAAGTTCATTAACCTTCTGAAAAATTTTATTTTTCTTGAAAGTTTTAGACGATGGCTTTTTGATAACTTTTTGTTTGTGTAATCAATTGGTGTAATGTCAATAAAAACATGAGGAATTTTTTTGTGTCGAATTTTCAAAAATATATTTACATCTTTTTTAGAGTGAATTAATTCAGTGTATAAATCTGAATTATCCATTGAATTTATGATCTCTATGAGTTTATTGTAGTGATCTCGATGCATTTCAACATCAATATCGTCATCCCAAGGTATAAAACCTTTGTGTCTTACAGCACCCAGCATTGTGCCAAAAGTTAGCCACAAGTCCAGATTGTTTTGTCGGCAAATTTCATCAACTCTTTTTAATATCTCAAGATTGGCAAGCTGTATTATTCTAAAAAGTCCATCGGCTTTTGGTGCTTGTGTTATATTGCCACCAGCATCTCTAAATTTAGAATATTTATTTTCTTTTAGAGCTTTCCCAGCTAATCTGATTTTAAAACCTAAAAATGTTATTATAGTTCTTCTGGTGACTTCATCAAAACGGATTGAAAAAAGATTTTTCAATATAGATAACATTACCCCTACTTCCTTATTTTTTTAGAATTCTCGTATAAATTCTAGAATAAATAAAAAACAACTTCAACGATATTCTTTTTTATAAGTTACTCTTCTTAATATTATTACATATTAATGTCGTTGCGAGCTTTATTCATGTTACTATGGTGGAAGAAATTAAGATGATATAAATATTAGAGCAGTTTTAGATTTGTGTAGAGAGGTCTTGATGAGTAATATTAATGTATGTATATCGTGTGATGATAACTATTCCAAATATGCAGGAGTGGTTATAGCTTCAATATTGTCAAATGCTGCTCAAGAAGATGATCTTTCTATTTACATTTTAGATGGCGGTATTTCAGAAGAACACAAGTCAGAAATATTTTCATTAAAATCAATAAAAGATTGTGAAATAAATTTTGTGGCAGTTGACCAATCATTGTTTGAAGATTATTCAAAGATTAAAACTCACTCATACGTTACTGTTGCAACTTATTATCGTTTGAAACTCTCATCTCTTTTGCCAAATGTAGATCGAATTATTTATTTTGACTGTGATATGGTTGTTAATTCTAGTTTAGCGGAATTATTCAATACTGACATGCAAGATTGCTTGATTGCAGGTGTTAAGGACTTAAATAAAAAAGAATTAAAGAAAAACCCTAGTTATGTAAATGCAGGAATGCTTGTATTTGATTTAAAAAATATGCGATCAGACAATACTGAAAACAGATTTTTAGAATGGACAAAAGCTAATGCAGAAAGTATAAAAGTTGGCGATCAGACAATTATTAACGAAGTTTGTAAAGGTAGAATTAAAGTAGTTTCAGATGTTTGGAATGTTCAATCTTCTAATTTTACTAACCGTTCTAGTTATACAAATAATCCGAGAGTTGTGCATTTTGTAGCACGTAAAAAACCTTGGCATTGGGCATCATTTAGTATTCACAAAGGATTGTATTTTAAATATCTGCAACTAACTCCTTGGAAATTGAGTGAAAAAGAATATAAACATTGGACTAGAGATAATCAAATAGCTTCATTGATTGAATATGTGAAATACAGACCAATTTTCTTTTTAAGACCAAGATTTTATGAAGCATTGATTAAGACGTATCTAATAAGAGGTGGTGTATAATGAGTAAAGTTAATATTTGTCTGGCATGTGATAATAATTATGCAAAGTATGCAGGAGTAGTCATAACGTCAATTTTACGTAATGCTAATACTGATACGTCACTAAGTTTTTTTGTTTTAGATGGTGGAATTTCAGAACAACACAAGCAAGAAATATTAACCTTGAAATCTATAAAGGATTGTGAAATCAATTTTGTTCCTATCAACGAGAGTGATTTTGAAGATTACAAAAAAGTAAAAACTCACGGATATATTACTTTAGCAACATATTACAGATTAAAGCTACCGTCATTGTTGCCTAGTGTTGACAGAGTAATTTATCTTGACTGTGATACTGTCGTAAATACTGACTTGTCAGAATTATTTAATGTTGATATGCCGACAGAATGTTTTGCGGGCGCACATGATATAGATAAGAAAACTGTAAAGATCAATCCGACATACGTAAATGCGGGTGTTCTTGTTATGGATTTGAAAAATATGCGTGCTCAGAACTTGGAAGATGTATTTTTATCTTGGACAAAAGAAAATATTGATACAATCAAATGTGGCGATCAAACAATTATAAACGAGGTATGTAAAGGTAACATTAAAGTTGTAGATGATACTTGGAATCTGCAAACAAGTGATTTTATGAATCGTTCAAGTTATTTAAAACGTCCAAATATAATTCATTATGTTGCAAAGAATAAGCCTTGGAATAAAGTTTCGTTGTGTTATTTTAAAAATAATTATATAAAATATTTACAATTGACACCGTGGAAAAAGGACAAAAAAGAAGAGTTTGAATATAGATATGTAGAACAGTTTTTATCTTTATTTAGTTTTATAATTCATCGTCCAACATTCTTTTTGCAGAAGAAGTTTTATGATGCTCTTGTAAATACATATTTCGTGAATAATTAGTCACTTTACATAACACGAATTTAAGAAAAATAAATAAAAATTAAATGAAAATTATTGGAATTAAGTATAGAGGAATAAAAAGTGAATAGTATGTCAAACAAAATTATTTCAAAAATAATTGTTTGTTATCATAAAGAATCGGATATATTTGCAAATGAGTGTTTGTTGCCTCTGCATGTTGGCAAAGCGCAGCATCCTGAAGTTTTGCAAGATATGACAGGAGATAATGCAGGGGATAACATCTCACATAAAAATTCAAGTTATTGCGAATTGACAGGCATGTATTGGCTATGGAAGAATGTTGATGCTGACAATTATGGACTTTTTCATTATAGAAGATTTTTAGATCTCAAAGGCGGATATAGAGGGCAAATTTATCCGTCAATAATTAATGTCGATGATTTTGATAGCGGTGTTGTTAAAGAATTAATGAAAAATTTCGATATGATTTTGCCTAAAAAATCAAAATTTAAGATAAGTTTATATGATTATTATAAAAAAGAGCATTTTGTAAAAGATTTGGATATTGTAAAAGATATTATCAAGAATAAATATCCGGATTACGTGCCTGCAATGGAGCGAGCATTAAATTCTAAAAAAGGTTACTTCTGTAATATGTTTGTTATGAAAAAAGCTATTTTCAATGAATATTGTTCGTGGCTTTTTGATGTTTTGGGAGAAGCTGAAAAACTTATTGACACAACAGATTATGATTCATATCAAAGTAGAGTTTTAGGATTTTTGAGCGAAAGAATGTTTAGTATTTTCATTCAATACAAAAAGGAAACGTCTACAAATTTAAAAATTAAGGAAGTCAATACATTGTTTATAAATTCTGAGCCTATAAAGAAGATAAATTTTATTGTAGGACAATACATAAAATATACTGATAGAACTTATTTTGAAATATTAGGATTGAAATTTTCTAAAAAAAATGGAGTAAAAAATGGCAAATAAAAATTTAGTAATAGGAGCTGGCTTTTCCGGTGCAACAATAGCAAATCTGTTAGCAACTCAATTAGGTGAAGAAGTTGTTGTTATAGATAAAAAAGATCATATCGCAGGCAATTGTTTTGATTATCGCGATAAAAATGGTATTATGATTCATAAATATGGATCACATATTTTCCATACTCAGTCAGAAAAAGTTTGGAATTTTTTGAAACAATTTACAGATTTTAATACATACATGCACAAAGTTGTGGGATATTTAGATGGTATAGAAACTCATATTCCATTTAATTTTAATACTTTATACGATGTTTTCCCATTTACTTTGGCAAGAAGATTAGAAGAAAAATTATTGGATAAATTTGAAATTAATTCTAAAGTTCCTATTTTAGAATTCCAAAAGCAAGATGATGAAGATTTAAAATTCTTGGCAAATTATGTTTACGAAAAAATATTTTTACACTATACAACAAAACAATGGGGTGTTTCACCAAAAGATGTTGATGGTGCTGTAACAGCTCGTGTTCCTGTATATTTGTCAAAAGATAACAGATATTTCCAAGATAAATATCAAGGTATTCCACTAGATGGATACACAAAAGTTGTTGAAAAAATGTTGAATCATAAAAACATTAAAGTTAAATTGAACACTGATTTTAAAGACTTTGATGCAACGAAGTTTGATAGAGTATTCTACACAGGTCCTATTGATGAGTATTTCAATTATGAATTTGGTCAATTGCCATACAGAAGCGTAAACTTCAAATTTGAAACTTATGACAAAGAATATTATCAATCAAATGCTTGTGTGAATTATCCTTGTAATTATGATTTTACTAGGATTCACGAGTATAAATATTATCTTGATGACAAATCAGATAAAACTGTAATTGCAAAAGAATACTCAGAATTTTTTGAATTAGGTAAAAATGAAAGATATTACCCAATTCCAAAAGATGAAAATACTGCGCTTTATAACAAATACTTAGAAAAAGCTAAAAACTTGAAAAATGTTTATTTCTTGGGTAGATTAGGTGATTATAAGTATTATGATATGGATAAAGCAATTTTGAGAGCAATAGAACTGTTTGAGGAGATTAAATAATGCCAAAAGTATCAGTTATAATCCCTGTATACGGTGTAGAGGCATATCTGAGAGAAGCTCTTGATAGTGTATTGAATCAAACCTTAAAAGATTTAGAAATAATTTTAATCGATGATGGTGGCAAAGATAATTGTCCTCAAATTATTGATGAATATGCTTCAAAAGACCCTAGAATAATTGCTATTCATAAAGAAAATGGTGGTTATGGCGCTGCTTGTAATTTAGGTTTAGAAACTGCAACCGGTGAATATATAGCAATTCTTGAACCAGATGACTATATTGCATCGAAAATGTATGAAGATTTATATGCAATAGCAAAAACCTATGATTCAGATATTGTAAAATCAGGATTTTATGAAAATTTGCAATCTAAAGAATTAACAAAAATTATGAAGGTCAAATGGGATGATGATAAAATTCCGCAAGATAGATCTTTCACAGCAAAAGAGTGTAGTTTCTTTTTGTATTATCATCCAAGTATTTGGACTTGTATTTATAAAAAAGAATTTTTGGATAAACATAATATAAGATTTGTTGAAGCGCCTGGTGCTGGTTGGACAGATAATCCATTTCAAGTTCAGACAATGTGTTTGGCAGAAAGGATTAACTATACACCAGAAGCATATTATTATTGGCGTCGTTTGAATTTTAATATTTCCCACGATTTGAAAGATTACAGAATCCCGTTTGTGAGATGTAAAGACACCTATAATTGGTTGATAAAAAACGATATAAATGACCCTAAGATTTTGTATAATTGGGTAAGACGAGAGTTGTCTTATGTAGATATCGTATTAGGAATGGAAAAAATCAAAAATAAAAACGAATGTAGCAGTTTGATAAAAAATATGTGTATTGATCTTGAACGCATATTTGATGTTTTAAATTCTGGGTATTTAAGTAAGATCGAAAAAAAGAAATTTTTATTTTTCCGATACGTTCCTATGATTTATGTAATGGATAAAATATTTAAGATAAATAGAAAGAAAATAGTTTCTTTTCGTTGGAATAGAAAAGAACGTTCGGTAAAAATTGCAGGTAAAATATTATATAATAATAGGAAAAGAGGGTTATGATGATTGATAAGCATAAAGTTGCAGTTTTAATGTTAGCATATGCAGATTTTGAGGCTATGGAAATAGCGTTGGCGACATTTTCGAAGTCTTTTAATGATGATATAAAATTCTTTATTTTGCAAAATGGACGAGGAACATATGATTGTGAAAGAACATATAGAGTTGCTAAAAGATATGAAATGTTGTTTCCGGATAAAGTGAAGGTTGTTGATTGGATAGAACCTCAAGTTCCATATTTAGCAATTAAAGAACTTTTAAATAGTGAATTTATGGCTGAATTTGATTACATCTGTAAAGTAGATGATGATGTATTTGCACTAAGAGAAGATTGGCTCGATAAATTAATAAAATGTTATGAGGCTTCAAAAGAAAAATATGGTGACCAATTAGGATATATAACAGGTCTTGTTAATAATAATCCTTGGGGCTTCAAGAAAATGTTAGATATCTTCAATTTAAGTAATGAATTTTTTAGTAAATATGCACGTCCTCATTTGATAGGTGGGCCGAATGATAGTGTTGAACCCTTGCGACTTGTATCTTCGGTTGAAGTTTGTGATGGATTGTCTGGTACTGTTTGGGGAAATCCATATATTTCCAGATGGCTTCACAAAAGAACCTCTTTTAATCCTCAAGAATTTATTCAAAGAACTGAAGCTCTTGGATATGAAGAGGTTAATAATCAAAAAAGATATTCTATTAATGTAATGTTTTTTGAGAAAGCATTTTGGAATAATATAAATTCTGGTGGCCGTGATGATGAACATATGACAAGAGAATATTGTAGATTAAATGATAAAAAAATAATCGCAGATTTGTCAGATCCTTTTGTTCATATTTGTTTCTATACACAAAGAGAAGAAAATAGAGATCTTCTTATTGATTTTAGAAATGTGTATGAAGAATGGTTGGATTTACCTTATCCAATTTCTATGTGCCCTAATAAAGAGTATGAAAATGAAAATAGATTAAGGTATATTGAAGCAAAATTAAATCAAAATAAATTAGTGAATATAAAGCAAAAATTTTCGCTAAGGAACTCTAAGGATAGAAAATACAAATTACTTACTCTGTTTGGTAAAACATATAAGATTAAAAGAAAAAAGTAATTTGAAGTATAGGAGTACAATATCATGTCAAAAATTTTAGTAACAGGTGGAGCTGGATATATTGGAAGTCATTGTGTAATGGCTTTGTTAGAACAAGGTAGTGAAGTTGTCGTGTTCGATAACCTTTCAACGGGACATAAAGAAACAGTTGATACTTTAAGCAAATATGGCAATTTGGATTTTGTTCAAGGCGACCTGTTAAATAATAACGATTTGAAAAACTTGTTTGACTCTTTTGATATAGATTCAGTAATTCATTTTGCTGCATTTTCTCAAGTGGGTGAAAGTGTTAAAAATCCACAAAAATATTACATAAACAATGTTTGCGGAAGTATAAATCTTTTGTCTGCAATGCTTGAGCACGGCGTTAACAAGATAGTATTTTCTTCAACGGCTGCAACTTATGGTGAGCCTAAATATATTCCGATAGATGAAAAACACCCACAAGAACCAATAAATCCATATGGCCAAACAAAACTTATGATTGAAAAAATTATGGATGATTATGATAAGGCATATGACTTAAGATCTGTCAGATTGCGTTATTTTAACGTTGCTGGTGCAGATTCTGAAAACAGAGTTGGTGAATGGCACGATCCTGAAACACACTTAATTCCAAATATTTTAAAATCTACCTTTGGTGGTGGCAAAACATTCGAAATGTACGGTGATGACTACGATACAAAAGACGGAACTTGTGTAAGAGATTATATAAATGTTGAAGATTTGGCTCAAGCGCATTTATTAGCTCTTAAATATTTAAATAATGGTGGCGAAACAAACTTTTTTAATTTGGGAACCAATGATGGAAACACTGTTAAAGAAGTTTTTGCAATGTGTGAAAAAGTTACTCAAAAAAATATTGCAGTTTTGCAAAAACCTCGTAGAGAAGGTGATCCGGCAAGTTTAGTTGCGGATAATTCCAAGGCTAAGACTATTCTTAATTGGCAACCTCAAAAAACATTGGAAGAAAGTATAAAAACTGCGTGGGCTTGGGAGAAAAACTTGGTTTAGTGTATGCAAATATCAATAATTACGGCGAGTTATAACTATGAAGAATACATAAAAGAAACAATTGAAAGTGTTATTGCGCAAACTTATACAAATTGGGAGATGGTAATAGTTGACGACGGCTCCAGAGATAATTCAGTAGAAGTTATAAAATCATATTGTGCAAAAGATAGCAGAATTAAACTTTATCAACATGAAAATGGTGAGAATAAAGGCTTGATTGAGACTGTTAAATTAGGCATAGAAAAAGCGCAAAATGAATGGATTGTGTTTTTGGAATCTGATGATACTATTACACCGGATTATTTGGAAACTAAATTAGGAATTATCAAACAATATCCAGATGTAAAATTTATCTTCAATGACGTAAATCTATTTGGAGATGCTGAGCATATAAAAGCACATAGGAATCATTGTATGGTTTCTGAAACTATATTGAAAGATAAGTCGTACCCAATTAATTTGCTGAGTTATATGGAAGAGCAAAATGTCATTTCGACTTTTTCTGTAGTTATGTTGAACAAAAATATTTTAAAAAAAGTGAAATTTAATGTTGCATCCCCTTCGCTTTTGGATTGGTATTTGTGGACTCAGCTGGCTGTAGATAACGATTTTTATTATATCGATAAAAAACTTACGAACTGGAGAGTTCATTCTAATAGTTACATTTCTGTAAAACGTTCTCCTTTAGAAATGTGTTTAATTAATATTCAGTTAAGGAATATTATTCATCAAAATAAGTCTATATTTGTACGTTTTTTTAATAATTTTAATAGCTTGAGAAAATGTTTATGGAGGATGTATTTAAAAAAGTGTTTAGATAAAATTTTTTCGATAAAAAAATCACCGGATAAAAAACATAAAATTTTTGTTTTGTTTGGAGTAAAGTTGAAATTTAGACAAAAAGTTAATTTAATCAAGTTGCGAAATAAGTATCATAAAATAGAGCAATCTTTACAGGAAAAATATAAAAAAGATAGGATAAACGTAACTTTTTTAGTTAGTATTGCTGCTATGTTTCCAGCAAAACCATTCATGAGATTTTTATTAAGTCAAAACAAATATAATGTTAAAGTTTTAATTGTTCCTGATTTAAGATTCGGCGAAGCTAATATTAAAAAATTACAAAATGAATGTTATGAACAATTAAAATCAGAATTCGGTGAAAATATTCTTATAAAAGCTCCTATTGACAATGATAATGATAATGTAGATATAAAATCCTTTACGGATATTATGTTTATGTCTTTACCATATGATGTTAGTTATTATAAATATTCATTGGAAAATATAATAAATTTAAATATTTTACCATGTTGTGTTAACTATGCTTTTTATAGAGCTAAATATGAAAGAATTAAGTTGATATCAAAGCTTGTGTATAGCTTATATTGGAAAGTGTTCACTGAGACAAAATATAACCATGATGAATTTGAAAATTATTGTAAAAATAAAACAAAACATTGTGCGTTGGTTGGTTATTGCAAAATGGATGACTTTAAGGATTATGAAAATATGAAATCTGATAAAAAGACAATATTAATAGCACCTCATCACTCTGTAGAAGGTGGTTTTAATGATATTCTAGCATTGTCAAACTTTAATAAATATTCAGATTTGTTCTTAAAACTTCCTGATATGTATCCAGATATTGATTTTATTTTTAGACCGCATCCTGCACTATTTTTGTGTCTAGAAAAAGAAGAGTTTTGGGGTAAAAGCAAAGTCGATAGTTATATCTCAGAAATGAAAAATAAGAAAAACGTTGTTTATGATGATAATGGCAATTACTTTGAAACTTTTGCTAAATCAGATGGTATTATTCAAGATTGTGGTTCTTATTTAGTTGAGTATTTTTATACAGAAAAGCCACAATGTTATATGTTAAAAAGTGAAGATGATATCGAAAATAAATTTGTAAAGTTGGGTAAAAAGTGTTTAGAACATTGTTACATAGCTTATGATGAAAAAGCAATTATTGATTTTATTGATAATGTGATTATTAAAGGAGATGATCCTAAACAAGATGCACGAATTGAGTTCGCTAGAAATGAAGTAAAACGTAATTACCCATTTGTATCGCAAAAAATATTTGAACATTTTGAACAAATTTTTAGAAGCGAATAGGATAGAAAGGGATTTAGCAAATGAAATTATTTAAGAAAGAAAAGACAGAAACACATAAAATTTTAACTATTTTAGGTTTTAAAATTAAATTAAGACGACCTCCAAAAAGTTTCTCACAAACAGAAGTCTTGAATCTGTTAAATTCTATTGTTGATATACGTAATTGTCCAAAAGCTAGGGGTAAATTAAGAAAACTACAAATTGCAGACACTTTATTGTTAAATATTTTTCATAATATTTGTGAAAAACATGGAATACAATACTGGTTAACAGATGGTACATTGTTAGGTGCAATTAGACATAATGATTTTATTCCTTGGGATGATGATTTAGATATAGCAATTGTTTATGACTCATTTGACAAGCTTGTGGAAATTTTGCAAAACGAATTCAAAAATACAAATTTGATATTATATGGTGTTGAAAAATCTCGTTTGGGTAATGCTACACTAAGGATTACACATAAAGATTTTGAATATTTAAATTTGGATATTTTTTATTCACATCCTTCGGCTCTTCAATACGAAGACAAACCTTTTGTTAGAGAAAGATGGGATTATTATAGAAGTACATACTACAAAAAATATCCGAAAATTTCTAAAAACGAGACAGCAATAATTTTAAAAGATTTTAGAGATGAATTAAATACTCCATTTGAACAAGATATAAAGAGAACTACTCTTGAATCTTCAAATATATTGGTTAACCAAATATCTTCTGATTTTAGATGTTTGAAAAAAGATTGGGTGTTTCCACTTGTAAAACATCAATTTGGTGAGTTTGAATTTTATGTTCCTAATTCTTACGAAAGGGTTCTTACTGAATGTTATGGGGATTACATGTTATTCCCGCCAAATACTCAGCACCATGGTACTTGGTTTACAAGCTTTGAAGAAGACAGTATTGACCAAATAATAAACGAGTTGAAAAATATCTAAAGCACTATTTCGTGAATAATTTCGTTATAAGTTGTATCAACTACAATATCTATACCTGTTGTGTCGTGTGGATCTGAATTACGTTTTAAGGAATCTTGTAATTCAAATGTATCACGTTCAAGAGGATCTATTGTAGAACAACTGTTCATATTAGGTAACATCGATAGCGCTACAACTGGGACTAATAAAACAGTTTTTCTTGCTTTGTTTTCTTTATTTGTGCCTGTAAATAATGTTTGATGATTTGCACGTATTTGTGCGTTAGAAATTTTTAACATATCATACCCTCTTTTTCTTGAATATAGCATTAAAAAAAATAATTGCAAAATGTTTGTTTGTATTAAAATAAACAAGAGGCTATTGTATGAACAGTATTGATTCAAAAATAAAAGACCTACTAATAGATTTGAAAGAACATCATTGTATTACATCTTTAAAAGCTGAATTTGAAGCTGAGGGTGCGTCTTTTGATGAAGTTGTTCTATTAAAACAATATGCTGATTCGGTTGGGTTAGACTTAACTTTGAAAATTGGTGGTTGTGAAGCTGTTAGAGATCTTCGTGATGCAAAAAAGATTGGAGCTGATGTGATTGTTGCTCCAATGATTGAGTCAGCTTATGCGCTTAAAAAATTTGTATCAGCTGTGAGTAGTGTTTATGCAGATGAAGTTTGGCCAGTGTTGCTTATAAATATCGAGACCATAACTGGAATTAATAATATTGATGAAATTATTTCCACTGAAGATTTCTTAAAAATTTCTGGTGTTGTTTTGGGCCGTACTGATTTGATAGGTTCTTTGGGGTTAAGTTCACTTGAGCCTGATATAAATATAATCTTCGAATTATCACAGAAATTATCAGATCTAATGAAGTCAATGAATAAAAAAATAATTATTGGCGGTAGTATTTCAGATAATTCTATTAATTTTCTAAAAGATTTGTCGTATCTTTCTAATCTGGAAACTCGAAAGATTGTATTTGCTCCAAGTATATTGTGTAATGGTAGCTTTTCAGATGGAATTAACAAGGCGTTAAGATTTGAAATTTTATGGCTAGAAAATAAAGTTTCTTCATCCCAGTTGCCTAATTCATATGATCTTGAAAGGTTGAGAGTTTTAAATAAACGCTACAATTGTTTGGTTAATAAGATATAAAAAAGGCTTGCTATTTAAGCAAGCCTTTAGTAATTAATTATTGAATAACTTTTATCCAACCTTCAGGAGCTTCAATTCTTCCCATTTGAATTCCTGTTAAAGTATCATATAATTTTTTAGTTATTTCACCCATATTTTCAGTATCTTTAGCAATGAAAATATCTTTGTCGTGATCAACAACTCTACCTACTGGTGATAGAACAGCAGCGGTACCGCATAGTGCGCATTCAGTGAAGTCTTTTATTTCATTAACTAAAACTTCTCGTTCTTCTGTTTTTAGACCCAAGCAATGTTCAGCTACATACATTAATGAACGACGAGTTATTGATGGAAGAATTGTATCAGATTTTGGTGTGACAACAGTACCTTCTTTAGTTACAAAAATAAAGTTAGCACCACCAGTTTCTTCTACTTTTGTTCTTGTTGCTGAATCAAGATACATGTTTTCGCTGTATCCTTGATTGTGAGCATCTACAATTGCGTGTAAACTCATTGCGTAATTTAATCCTGCTTTAACGTGACCTGTTCCTCTAGGTGCAGCTCTGTCAAAATCAGGGACTCTTAATGTTATAGGTTTTGCTCCACCTTTGAAGTATGGTCCTACTGGAGTTACAAATATTCTAAATTGATATTCTGTAGCGGGTTTAACACCAATTACTGCATTACTTCCGAACATATATGGTCTTAAATATAATGTAGCACCTGAACCATATGGTGGCACAAGGTCAATATTTGCTTTGATAACTTTTTCTACGGCTTCTATAAATCTATCTTCAGGAAATACTGGCATTTCTAGACGTTTGCAAGAATCCGCCATTCTCTTTGCGTTTAGATCAGGTCTAAAACAAACAACGTTACCATTTTTTGTTCTGTAAGCTTTTAATCCTTCAAAACATGTTTGAGCGTATTGTAAAACACCAGCACTTTCGTTAATAGTAACTGTTGCATCTGTTGATAAAACACCGTCATCCCATTTGCCATCTTTGAAATTAGATATGTATCTGTATTCGGCTTGAATGTAACCGAAACCTAGGTTTGCCCAATCTAAATCTTTTTTCATAATTTTCTCCTTATAACATAGATTTTCTTAATTCTTCATTTGATTTAGGACTCAAGTAAGCAGGTGCAATATCAAATACAGTTTTACAGCCTGATTGCCCCTCCTTAGATAATTTATAAGCGGCTCTTGCGTACGCAACTAAGACACTTGATGTAAATTCAGGATTAGAATCCAGTTTTAAACTATATTCAATAACGTGGTTATGTTCTTTATTTAATCCTGTTTTGCCAGTGCGGATAACAAATCCACCATGAGGTATTCCGCTGTGCTTTTCTATTAATTCTTCTTCTGAAATGAAATTAACAGTAGTGTTATAATCCGCGAAATAGTTTGGCATGTTTACAATTTCTTCTTCAACGCGTTTTGCATCTGCACCTTCTTCTAAAACAACATAACATTCACGGGTGTGTTTTTCGCGAGTGGAGAGTGTAGGGTTTTCGCAATTTTTAACAGATGCCAAAGCTTTTTCAACTGGTACAGTATATTGTTTTGCGTTTTTAACTCCTTCAATTCTTCTTATGGCGTCTGAATGTCCTTGACTAACTCCACGCCCCCAAAAAGTATAATCGTTTCCGTCTGGTAAAATTGCACTTGCGTATAATCTGTTAAGTGAAAATAGGCCAGGGTCCCAACCTACTGAAATTACAGCGACTTTGTTACCAGATTTAGCCGCTTTATCTACATTATCAAAATGCTCAGGGATTCTGGCATGTGTATCGAAACTATCAACAACATTAAATAATTTTGCACAATCAGGAGTCTGCGTTGGTAAGTCTTTAGCGCTGCCACCGCAAAGAATTAAGACATCAATTTTGTCCGTCCAATTTTCCAATTCTGAAATATTTAAAACTTTAGCAGTTTTTGAATTAATTTTTAAATCTTGGGGATTTCTGCGAGTAAATACGGCAACAAGTTCCAAGTCTGGATTTTGTTCAACTGCGCTCTCTACTCCTCGTCCAAGGTTTCCATAACCTAAAATACCTAATCTCATAATTTTATACCTCGCTATATCTTTTAATATAGCACAAAGGTATCAAAATTAATCTTCAATTAGTACAAAATCTTGTGTGTTTGCAAAAATGCCTAAAATGTGTTGTTCTTCACCGTCAAAAGCTGTGTGTGGCACAAAGTTATTGTTTTTATTCCCAAAAACAGTATTTAAAAAGCTGTTCTCTTTAACTTCATTAGCTGTGCTTACTACTTTCACACCGTGTATGTTGTTTGGCCCATTTACTTCAAATCCCATAGAGGTATCCTTTCAATTACATATATTATGTCGGTTTTTATAGTGAAAATCTTGAGTAATTCTAGTTAAATATTAATTAATGTTTACAATTAATTGCGCACTCCTGAATTTAAATGTATTATGTAACTGTTACAGATTTATTAGGAGAGGTTATATGAAGAAGATATTGAAAGGCTTGTTATCTGCATTAGTTGTAACGTTAACTGTCGGAGTTGCAAATGCATTTCCAGATGTATCAGATAGTCATTGGGCAGCGCCACAGATAAAATTGTTATCGGAACAAGGTGTTATTGTTGGTTATCCCGATGGTACTTTTAAACCAGATGATAATGTTACAAGAGCGGAATTTGCCTCAATGGCTATAAAAGCTTTAGGACAGCAAAATACAAAAGTTGTTCAACCTGTTAATTTTACTGATATTACAAATGAACATTGGGCATATGATGCGATTCAAAAAGCATTGTATTTCGAATTAGTTTCAGTAGAAAAAGACGGGGAATTGTTTAGACCTGATGATTCAGTTTCAAGAGCAGAGTCATTGTCTGTTGCTGTTAATGCTCTTACTACAGAACAAATCAGTGCTTTAAAAGCAAGAGAAGTTCTTAAAAAAGCATATGCGGATTCTCATGTTATACCTGAATGGTTTTTAATTCCAGCAGGTAAAGCAGAAATTTTGGGTATGATAGTTGTGATTCCGAGTGAGACAAAAGCAAAATTGGATGCTGACAGACCAGCTACTCGTGCTGAAGTTGCTGCAATTTTGTTTAATATGATGGAACAGGCAAAATTAAATCCGAATGCTAAACTTGCAGAAGCAATGAGAAAGAAAACAGGAGAAGGTTTTGTAGTTGAGAATGCTACTGTTCAAGGTAGTGTTGGAACTATACCTGCAGGTTCTGTTGTCCCAGTTGAGTTGTCTAAATTCATCGGATCTCAAACTTCAGAAGCGGGTGATATTTACATGGGTAGAGCTGCACAAAATTACGTAACTAAAGATAAATTTATTTTGGTTAGAGAAGGTTCGACTCTTAAGGGTCAACTAACTGATGTGCGTCCAGGCAAATGGTTTGTAAGAAACGGTGTTTTGGTTCTTGATAATGCTATTATAACAACCAATAACGATCAAACTGCAGTATTTAGTGGCACAGCACAAGTTGTTAAAGATAGAAATTGGTTTATGAAGTTTGTGCGTTTTTGTTTTAAAGGTGAAAAATTAGAAGTTCCAGCAGAAGGATTTGTTAATTTAAAACTTTTAAAACCTGTAAAAGTTGATTTGACGAATGGTTGGATTTTAGAATAATTCATAAAGGCGACATTTTATAATGTCGCCTTTATATTAATTAATTTTAAGTTTTTAAAGCAAACAATTGCAATGGATTTGTTTTATGTTACAATGTTAGTAGTTAATAGTTAATCAAAGGAAGTACGTTATGGTGTGTGGAAAGTTAGAAATTGATATTTTGAATTCGTTTTGGAGTTTAACTGAACAAAATGAGGATATGGATATATCAATTCAAGATATTGTTGATGACTTAGCTGCATCAGGTATAGAAAGAGCTTACACTACAATTAAAACAGTTATGGACAGATTAACTGTAAAAAGTGTTTTAGTTCGATACAAAGTTGGTAAAAAATTCTTTTATAAAGCTGCTATGGATAGACGTGAAATGACTTTAGAATCAGTAAAAACTTTAGCAGATCAGTTTTTTGCTGGAAGTTATACAGATTTGTTGCGTTTTGTGGAACGTGAATGCAGCGAATATTTAGTTAGATAATTATGACAATTATAGAAAACAGAAAGAGAGTGGCTGAGTTATTACGTCATGTCAGGCTAGGGGATATGCATGTGCGTGATGCGTTATTGGCATTTCCTGATTCTACTGATGACAAGAGTGTTATGGCAGCATATCATGCATTAGTTCATTATGAAGCTGATGAGGATTTGCGTCGTAGAGATGATTTATATAGAGAAGAACAAGATGATTATATAGAGTTTCTATCTCATATTCTTGATAAAGGTGAGGATTTACCGGATAACATAATTAGAAGTTACGAGCAATATTATAAAGCAGCTAATATTCCTCATTCAAAAGATACAAAAGGTTTTTTACAAAGTTTTTTTAGATTTTTAAACATATAAAGGTGGTATTATGAAAAAAATTATATTAACAGCATTAGCAATTTCATTACTTTCAAGTTCAGCATTTGCATTTTCATTTTTTAAAAAAACTAAATCTGCAGATTTGGTAACTGTTCCCCTTTTTAACTCTGAAATAACAGCTGAAAATAAAGTATGGGCGGGGACATTTGAACTTGTTTGGAATGACCTGATGGATAATGTGGTAAAAGCTCCTGTTGTTTTTACTGATGGTGAAAACACTTTGGCCTCAGAATTGAATAAACAAAATTTTAAAAAGGAATACTTATCGGAAAATTCATATTATACCGCTCATGGTGTTATGACTAAATCTCTTAAAAAAACGATTGAAGAAGGATTGTTAGAAAAATTTAATGATAAAAGTGATATTTTAGATTCTTTATCTTGGAATGGTAAAAATTTTTTAGTTTACGCGATGTTAAAAAAAGATTTTGAATTTGTGAGTGCATTCAAAGAACTTAAAAAAAATAAATTTGCCAATAAAGGTAAAAAGGTTAAATATTTTGGTGTAGAAAAAAATGGAAAATCAGAGCTTAGAGATTCTATTAGTGTATTGTTCTATAATTCTCAGGATGATTTTGCCGTTCAAATTTACACAAAAACTAATGATAAAGTTATATTGTATCGAACAAATGACAATGTATCTTTTGAAAAGATGTACAATGATATGTTGGCTAAATCTTCTGTTTATAAAGGTTCAAAATCTTTCACTAAAAAAGATAGGTTGAAAGTTCCATTTATTGAATTTAAAACAAAGCATATTTACAAAGAATTGGCCAATAAAACAATTTTAAATTCTGATTTTACAATAGATGAAGCATTGCAAACTATAGATTTTAAAATAGATAATAAAGGTGTAAAATTAAAAAGCGAAGCGGCTTTGGTTATGAAAATGTCTTTGGAACCTATTGGCAAATCTGAACCGCGAGATTTCTTCTTTGAGGATGCTTTTGTGTTATACTTAATCGAAAAAGATAAACCATATTTTGCATTAAGGATTGCTGATTTAGCGGGGTTAAATAAATAACAAATGGCAAAAGTAAAATCAAAATGGATATGTCAAGAATGTGGCTATGAAGCCGCAGGATATTTGGGTAAATGTCCTGAGTGTGGAGCTTGGGGAAGTTTAGTTGAGGAGGTCCAATCTTCTCTAAAACCTCAAGCTGTAAATCCTCAAGGTTTTTTAAATGAAGCAAAGCCATCTTTATTATCTAATATTCATATTGGCGAGGAAGTCCGAGTTAGTACAAATATTTCAGAATTTGATAGAATTTTAGGTGGAGGACTTGTTCAAGGGTCTTTGGTGTTGATTGCTGGAGATCCAGGAATTGGTAAATCAACAATTCTTTTGCAAACAAGTGGTGAACTTTGTAAAAACAATAAAAAGGTTCTGTATGTTTCAGCTGAAGAAAGTGCAAGTCAATTGAAACTTAGGGCAGAAAGACTTGATATTAATTCAGATAATCTTTATATTTATCCGCAAATAAATTTGGAAAGTATAAGAGCTGAAATTGATAATATTTTACCTGATGTGGTTGTTGTAGATAGTATTCAAGCTATTTATTCTCAGACTATTGCAAGTTCCGCTGGCAGTGTTTCTCAAATTAGAGAATGTTGTAATATTTTAATGCAATTAGCAAAAAATAAAAATATCACTGTTATTGTTATTGGACACGTTACAAAAGACGGAAGTATTGCGGGACCAAAAGTTCTTGAGCATATGGTAGATACTGTAATTTCTTTTGAAGGTGATAAATATAAGTCATATAGAATACTTCGTTCGATGAAAAATCGTTTCGGTAACACATCAGAAGTTGGGATCTTTGAGATGGGTTCAAAAGGTTTGATTTGTGTAACAAATCCAAATGAATTATTTTTGAATGAGCGTTCACAAGGCGCTATCCCAGGAAGTGCTATTGTTGTTACTAATGAAGGTACAAGACCTTTATTGGTAGAAATTCAGGCTTTGGTGGGAACAACACCTTATCCAAGCCCAAGAAGAGTTACAAACGGTGTAGATTCAAGTCGTTTATTGCAAATTCTTGCAGTTTTAGAAAAACGTGTTGGTTTAAATCTTTCAAAACAAGATGTTTATGTAAATGTAATGGGTGGGATTGAGGTTGACGAACCAAGTGCTGATTTAGGTATTGCCTTGGCTGTTGCAACTTGTGCAAGAGATGTTGTTGTGGATAGTCAAACGGTAATTATTGGTGAAATTGGTTTGTCTGGTGAAATTCACCCTGTACATAATATTGAAAAAAGACTTAATGAAGCTCTAGCTTGCGGATTTAAAAAGGCAATTGTACCTTTTGCTAATAAGGTAGAATTTAATGGCTTGGAAATTGTGCCAGTAAAACGATTGATTGATGCTATTAGTGCTTGTGTATCATCGAAGTAACTATTTTTTAGTGACACCTGGAGCATCTTTCACTACAAACGGTCTAACAAATGCCCATGTTCCATATAGGCAAGTTATAAGTCCTGCGGCGTTGAGTGTTTTTTTGATTGCGCTATTTTTGGCTAATGAGCTAAGAGCTGTCATTGTTGTACCCGCCATAAAACCTAAATAGCCTTTGAATATTGTGCGAGGAACAACAACGGTGTCATTCATGTCTGCAGAATTACGTGTATTTGCGTAAAACTTGTCAGTAAATTTTAATTTTTGAGGTTCATTTTTAAATGAAACATTAGGATTAATTTTAGATATTTTCATAAGCATTACCTCTTGATATGATTATAATTTAAAAAATAATAATTTAATCATTTTTTAACATTTTGTAAAGCCATAACTCTTGATTAGTTTTTGTGTTGGTGATATAACTTACATGTTATAAATTTTACATAATAAGAAGGAGTAAAAAACTTATGGTAAAAGTAGCAATTAACGGATTCGGTAGAATCGGACGTAACACATTAAGAGCAGCTATTAGAGAAGGTATTTACAACGAAATCGATTACGTTGCAATCAATGACCCAGGCTTAACACCTGCAAATGCTGCACACGTATTTAAATATGACTCAGTTATGGGTAAATTCGATGGTACAGTTGAAGTTGCTGAAGATGGTTTAATTATCAACGGTAAAGAAATCTTGTTCTTCGCTGAAAAAGCTCCAGCAGCACTTCCTTGGGCTAAATTGGGTGTAGAAGTTGTTGTTGAATCAACTGGTTTCTATACAGATGCTGAAAAAGCAAAAGCTCACATCGCAGCTGGTGCTAAAAAAGTTATCATTTCAGCTCCTGCTAAAAACGAAGATAAAACTATCGTTCTTGGCGTTAACGAAGCTGAATACGATCCAGCTAACCACAACGTAATTTCTATGGCATCTTGTACAACTAACTGTTTAGCACCTGTTGCTAAAGTTATTTCTGAAAAATTTGGTATCGTTAAAGGTTTGATGACAACAGTTCACTCTTACACTGGCGACCAAAGAATTTTAGATGCTGGTCACAAAGATCCACGTAGAGCTAGAGCTGGTGCTTTGAACATCGTTCCTACAACTACAGGTGCTGCTAAAGCTGTTGCTTTAGTTCTTCCTGAATTGAAAGGTAAATTGAACGGTTTCGCTATGAGAGTTCCAACTCCAGACGTATCTGTTGTTGACGTTGTATTCGAAACTGAAAAACCTGTTACAGTTGAAGCAGTTAACGAAGCATTAAAAGCTGCTGCTGATGGCAAAGTTCTTTGCTATTCTGAAGAACCACTTGTATCTTCTGACTTCATCGGTTCTTCTCAATCATCAACAGTTGACGCTGCATTGACTATGACAATGGGTGACAACATGGTTAAAGTTGTTTCTTGGTACGATAACGAAATGGGTTATTCTACAAGATTAGCTGAAACTACAAAAATGGTTGCTAGCAAATTATAATCTTTAACCAAAGATAAAATTAAAAAGGGACTTGATTAAATTCAGGTCTCTTTTTTTATTATAGTTATTTAGTATTTACCAATATAGGGAATTAAACTTTTCTAAAAATAATAGATAATATTTTTGAAAGAGAGGTGCATTATGCGTTTTGTAAAAACTTTGGCTTATGTGTTAGTGATAATTGGAGCTTTAAATTGGGGCTTAGTCGGATTTTTTAATTTTGATTTGGTCGCTGCAATTTTTGGTGAAATGACATTTATGACAAGACTTATCTATGATATTGTCGGGATAAGTGCATTGGTTTATATGTTTACATCTTATAGATATTTAGGAAATGATTATTAACAAAAAGCCGAGCAATCGGCTTTTTATAATTTGAAAATTATTAGTGTTTGTACTACAATTTATACAATGAGAAAGTTATTTGTATTTATAGCTATTATATTTTCATTTGTATTCGGGTTGGCAAAAACTGATGCGGCAACTTATGTTTCGTTACCTAATGAGCCAATAGAAATTGTTGCAGTAGAAGAAAATTCATACAACGCTGTAAGCAACATGTCAGATAACTATTTCATATCAAATAATTCTCAATGTTCGATTGAGTATATTTTTGAAAGTTTAGGTTCTGCAGAGAACGATGATTTCAATATAAATAATTTATTTATTTCTTTAAATCAAAATTTTAAATTAAATAATTGTGTGAATGAATATCTCCTATCAAATTCATTCAATCCAAGAGCTCCTTAAGTTGACTATACTTAGTTTATAGTTTGTACAATTTAATAAGGAGAAAATAATATGGAAGATCTTTCATTATTGAAAGACGGTGCCGTAATTATGTGCCTAGGAATGGGATCAGTATTTTTATTCTTAGTTATCATGGTTTATGCAATGCGTATTATGGCATTTGTTATACAAAAGATTAATAAATTTTTCCCGGAAACTCAACCGGAAGTGAATAAGTATGTTAAAAAATCGCAAAATAATACATCAGACAGTGAAATTGCGTTAGCAATAGCACTAGCTTATGCAAAAGCGCAGAAAGGATAGAGTAATATGGAATTTTTACATTCACTTGTAAGTGCTCATTCTGTTGCAATTGCAGCTACAATTCTTCTTGTTGCGTATGTATTTATAGCAACAGAAAAAATCCCAAAGGTTACAGTAGCATTAATTGGTGGAGCATTTACAATATTCTTGGGTCTTGTTGGTGCAGAAAGGGCAAATGGAGAGGTTTTAAATCCTCATTATTTTATTAATTTCGTAGATTTTGGAGTAATTTTCTTACTTGTTTCTATGATGATTATTGTAAATATTGCCACAAAAAGTGGGATGTTTAATTGGATTGCTAACGAACTATTAAAAATGACAAAAGGTCACCCAGTTAAAGTTTTGTTTGCTTTAGGCTTCTTCACTGCAATAACTTCGGCGTTTCTTGATAATGTTACAACAGTAATTCTTATTATGCCTATCACATTTGTTATTGCAAAACAGTTGGATATCAATCCGATACCGTTTTTGATTACAGAAATTTTTGCTTCCAATATTGGTGGTACAGCAACATTGATTGGCGACCCTCCAAATATCATTATTGGTAGTGCCGCTGGTCTATCGTTTATGGATTTTATTATTGAGTTGACTCCAGTTGTAGCAGTTATTCTTTTGGTAGTTCTTGTAATGCTTATTTTTGTATTTAGAAAAGATATGGTAACTACTGAAGAAAAAATGTCAGCTGTCGCTAAATTGGATAATTCAAAAACAATTACAGATTTCCCATTAATGATTAGAAGCTCAATTATTTTGACATTAGTTATTATTGGTTTTGTATTGCACGATATTACACATATTCCTGCGTATTTAACTGCAATGATTGGTGCAAGCATATTACTATTATTTGAAAAACCGACTGAAATATTGAGGGATGTTGAATGGAATACAATATTCTTTTTTATCGGTTTATTTATAATAATTGCTGGACTAGAAGCCTCAGGCGGTATTGCATTGATGGCAAAATGGATATTAAATGTTACACAAGGCTCTCAAGAAGCTGCAGGTATGTTGATTCTATGGGCTTCAGGTATTATCTCTGGTATTATTGATAATATTCCATACACTGCGACCATGGCACCAATGCTTTTAGAAATTCAAAAAGTTATGGGGGTTGAGTATTCTTACCCATTGTGGTGGTGTTTGTCATTGGGTGCTTGTTTAGGTGGAAACATGACGATTATTGGCGCTGCTGCGAACGTCATTGTTTCAGAAGCTTCAGCACACAAGGGATATCCGATATCATTTATGAGATTTTTGAAATACGGTTTTGTAACAATGCTTATTTCATTAATCTTAAGTACGGTTTATATCTACATTAGGTTCTTGCACTAAGCGAGAATAAAGCCACCCCTTCGGGGTGGCCTTTTTTTGTTTTATAATATAATAAATATATGAGGTAGTTATGAATAACAAAGAAAAAATAGCTGAGGATTTATTTAGGCAGGGTTATAATTGTGCACAATCAGTTTTAGGAGCTTTTTATGAAGACATAGGAATGTCTTTTGAAGAAGCTTTAAAATTAGCATCTTCTTTTGGTGGTGGAATGGGTAGAATGCGTGAAGTTTGTGGCGCTGTAAGTTCAATGTTTATGATTGCAGGAATTAAAGAAGGCTATATTTCTCCAAATGATGATGTTACAAAAGAAAAACACTACGCTTTAATTCAGAAATTGGCTGATAAATTTAAAAATGAACATAGAACTATAATTTGCCGAGAGCTCTTGGATACTGAAGACAATTCTCCAACTCCGTCAAAGCGTACAGAGCAATATTACCAAGAAAGACCCTGTGAAGAATTTATAAAAACTGCCGCTCGAATAATTTCAGAAGAGTTATTGTAGTGCTTTCTTAGCATTTTTCCATAGTTGGTCAAATTCTTCAAAAGAATATTCTTCCAGAGGTTTTGTTGAAAGTTCTTCCATTTTTCTAAAACGTTTTTCAAATTTTTTATTTGTTTTTAAAAGAGCTTGTTCTGCATCAATTTTATTCCAACGAGCAAGGTTTACAACAGCAAAAAGAATGTCCCCGAGTTCTTCTTCCATATGTTCTTTGTCTTGTTCTAGGCAAGCTTCTTTAAATTCGTCAAATTCTGAAAATACGCATTCGTATAAAGAACTTTCATTCGGCCATTCAAAGCCAGTTTTTACGGCTTTTTTGCTTATTTTTTGCGCAGTCATTAATGCAGATTGAGCTTTTGAAATACCGTCCATAGCAGATTTTCTATGTTTCTTTTCTTCTGCTTTTAATTTCTCCCAGTTCGCAAGGATTTCGTCAGTTGAAGAAACTTTTTGTCCGCCAAATACGTGGGGATGTCTGTGAATTAATTTATCCTTAATCCCTTGGGCAACATCTTCTATTGTGAAATCACCATTTTCACTTGCTATTTGAGCATGCAAGACTACTTGCAACAGCACATCTCCAAGTTCTTCTTTTAAATGAACCATGTCATTATCGTCCATGGCATCAACCGCTTCGTAGGCTTCTTCAAGCATGTTTGGTCGCAGGCTTTGATGAGTCTGTTCTCGGTCCCACTGACAGCCATCTGGCGCACGTAGCCTGCGTATTACTTCGATTAATTCTTCTAAATTTTTATATCCCATATAGAAATTTTATCACAAACTCCAACTAAAGTTTAAATTAAAATTCTAAATAATACATCAAAAGGTGGATTTATATTTCGGGCACTATGTTATTCTATGTGTGTGAATAGTTAGAGAGAGGTATACATATGGCTATAATAGCAAAGATTGGTCAAATCTTAAACACCCCAATTGGTACTTCAGCAAGAGCTGAACAAAAACGTACCTATGCAAATGCATCAAATCCGTTTTCAGCAACATCATTCAAAGGTAATGTGTTGACTGCTGATGTTTTTGAAACAAAAGCGACTGCAAAGAATAAATTAACTTATAGTGCACTAGTTGGATCAATCAATGACGCATTCCCTACATTTAGAAAAGGTATTGAATCAGTTGTTGCATTTGGCAACAGAATGAAAGAAGGCGTATCTTCAGTTTGTCATAAATTACATGAAATTGGTAATATGGAAGTAACTATTGATTTTGCAGGTGCAGGCCGTGCTATGAGATCAAGCTGGGATTCAATGGTTAACAGATACAGTGTTAATAACTTAACAAATAGATATTCAGAAGCTGAATTAGGTGAAATGCTAAGTTCTGAATTAAGTATGAGCGTTATAGGCTAGGAGGAACAATGAAAGATTTTAGAAAAGCAAAAAATATTATTGACGCATTATCACTAAAAGGTACTGAAGAATCAACAAGAATTCTTGAAGAAATTGGTACAAATTCAGCTGTTGATGAAGTTAGAGAACACACTGTAAGAGCTTTGGTTAGACAGAATAAACATGATGCTTTATCAGTTGTTATTACTAACAAAGGTAAAGGTATTAATGATATGTCAACAGTTGTTGCAATGAGTACTATTAACGAGTTATTAGCTCTTGAAAATAAAGAAGAAGCTATCAACATTCTTTCAGAAACTGTAGAAATGCATTCAGATGAAGAAGTTAGAGAAAATGCTCGTTCAGTAAAAGCTTTAATGGCACTAAGCTAATAATAGCTATATGATATATTATAATAAAGGACCTCAATGAGGTCCTTTTCTTGTTTAAATATTATAAAGCTTAGTAGTAAAAACCGTCTGCTTTCATGCGGTCAATTACTTCTTGAAGTTGTTCATCAGAACAAACGTATGAAAGTCTGAAATAACCTTCTCCACAATTTCCAAATGCTGTGCCAGGAACAATTACTATGCCCGAAGTAGATAGTAAGTCTTCACAAAATTCCATTGCGGTTTTATATTTTCTAGGAATTGGTAACCATAGATAGAATGTTGTATGAGGAACTTTGCTATCGTCGATATCCCAGCCTAATTCTTTAAATCCTTTTACCATAATCGCTTGTTTTCGTTTGTATCCAAGGTTACCTTCTGCAATGTAATCATCACCTTCTTTTGAATTTAATATTTCAGCACAAGCTTTCTGTAAGGCTTTAAATATGCCATTATCAACAGTAGATTTACCTTTGCCAAGCCTTTGAACAACAAATTCGTTGCCGCAAACCCAACCTAAACGCCAGCCTGTAACTGCATAAGGTTTTGATAAGCTGTGAAATTCTACTGCGATATCTTTAGCGCCATCAAGTTCGAACACGCTGAATGGTTTTTCTTTTTCATCAAAATACAAATCCGCATATGCTAAATCAGAAATAAGCAAAATTTTGTGTTTTTTACAAAAATCAATAGCAGATTGTACGTATTCTCTAGTTGCGCTAACTCCAAGAGGATTGTTTGGATAATTAATTACAAGAGCTTTTAAATTTTCTGGTTTATGACCGTCTTTGATGAAGCTTTCGTATATTTCATCAAAATTTGGCATGTAATTATTTTCCTTTGTTAGTGGTATTTGGTATGCGAATCCACCTGCGCATTGAATAAATTGAATATAAGACGCGTAACAAGGATCAGGTATCATTATAACGTCTTTATCAGTATCTTTTTGTGTAATCAAAAAACGCATAAGATTAGAGATGCCTTCTTTTGAACCAACGAGCGAGAAAATCTCTTTATTAGGGTCTAAATCAACTCCAAAGCGATTTTTCATTCTTGTTGCGATTGCATTTCTAAAATAATCTTCTCCTTTCGGAATTGAATATGTGTGAATCCCATCTTCGTCAAGGATTTCTTTTAGACGGTCAACAATGTATTTAGGTGGATTTGCTGTAGGAGCACCCATTGATAAAGAAATAGGAGCTCTATTTTTTGCCACAAGCTCAGGTTTGAGTTTTGCAGTCAACTCTTTTAATCTGAACATAATATATGTGTCTAAAGACATTACGTCTTTGTTAAATAAATTTTCTTTAAAATTATTCATATCCTTTTCTTCCTTTATGATTGCATTTGCATCGGCCCTTCCAATGATGCCGTAACAAATTGTTTTGTGTATGGGGTGTTTTGTTGTAAAAGTTCTTCTGGTGTTCCTTCAAACACTATTTTACCATCGTACAACATTATAACACGATCAGCTGTTCTTGTAATTGTTGACATTTGGTGTGTAACAACAATTGAGGCTGCGTTTGTTTCTTCTTTTAATCTCACGATGTAATCCTCAATTAATGTTGAAGATATTGGATCCAAGCCCGCTGTCGGTTCATCGTATAAAATTGTATTTGGATTAGTAACTATAGCTCTAGCAAAGCTCACTCTTTTTTGCATACCGCCAGAAAGCTCTGAAGGGTAAAGTTCTTCAATACCTTTAAGACCAACTAATTCAAGTTTTTGTAGTACTATTTCATTAATTTCTTCAGGGGTATATTTTTTTCTAAGGTCTTGTCTTTCTCTTAGAGCAAATGAAATATTGTCAGCAACATTTAGTGAATCAAATAAGGCTGAGTATTGAAATACCATGGCGATATCTCCGTCAGATGTAATGATTTCGCCATTATCTTTTTCAATAAGTCCAGAAATTAATTTTAGAATGGTACTTTTACCAGAACCGCTGAATCCAACAATAGCAAGTGTTTCACCGTCATTTACTTCAAAAGATACATTGTCTATTACGGTTTTATTACCAAAATTTTTTCTTAAATTTTCAACTTTTATACTCATAATTACCTTCTTATTGTATTAAAAGAAAAATGCTATTGCAAATACCATATCCCAAATTACTATAGCAACAAATGACCAAACAACTGCTTTTGTTGTTGCTAAACCTACACCTTTAGCACCTCCTGTTGCAAAATAACCGCATGTGCAACTGATAAGAGCTATTGTTCCGCCAAAGCATATTGCTTTTAACAAGCTTACCCATAAATCTTTCATATAAATTCCAAGCCAAGCTGAATCAAAATATGCTCTGTAGCTAAGTCCAGCAAAAGCATCTGAAGTTACGGCTCCTGCTAAAACCCCAATTACAGCGGCTAATATGGTTATAAATGGCATCATGATTATTCCGGATAATATTCTTGGTATAAATAAATTTGCTATTGGGTCAACCTTTAAGACTTTAATAGCGTCAATTTGTTCAGTTACTCTCATAGTCGCAATTTCAGAGGCTAATGAAGAACCAATCATTGAAATTATTGCAAAGCCAGACATAATAACAGCTATTTCTCTAACAATAAGTATTGTCATCATCATGCCAATAAAATTCCCGCCGCCTTGCTTAACCATTTCCAATGCAACTTGAGATGCAATAATAACCGATGTCATTGCAACAATTGAAAGAGTTATAGGAAGTGAACTTACACCAAATCTGGCGCATTGTTCGATAAGCTCTTTTTTATCAATTTTATACTTGAATAAGCATTGAAGTAAGTGAAATCCCACTTCAGTTATTTTCCCTAAAGTGTCTAAAAACTCCACAAAAACACCGGATATTCCTTTGAATATTCGATAGGTTGCTGATTGTTTATAATATTTAGATACCAAACCCATAATTAAATTATATCACAAATTAATATGATGAGTGGATTGCCCTTAAAATGTATTCTTCAAGCATTTTTTTGTCTGAAGATTTTGATTTGGCATCATTAATCATAATATTAAATGCATAAAGCTTGCCAGAACGAGTTGTAATGTATCCTGTAATTGCACTTATATTAGACAAAGTTCCTGTTTTTGCTTTTAGGTTATCACCCATATAAAGCATACGATTCTTTAAAGTACCTTCTCCCGCAGAAGCTAAATACTCCTTGTATTCAGGCGAATTTTTATATAAAGCAAGTAAAAATTCAGTCATGAAATCAGAAGTTACCAGATTGTTTTTTGAAACACCACTGCCGTCTACAATCCTTATATCTTCTGTGTTTATACCTAATTTTTTACAATAACTTAGAAAAGCTTCAATACCGTCTTTTGCAGAACCAGTTTTGTTTGAAAATTTCCCGCCAGCAAGTTTAAAAACAGTTTCTGCCACCATATTATTACTGTCGTGTAAAATTGCTTTTATTGCATCATTTATAGATGTTGTAATTTTGTCAACAGAGTATATATTTTCGTTTTGCATTATTGTGGAAGGAATTGAGCCATAGTAATCAATTTTTGCAGCTCTTACGGCTTCTTCAAGTCTTAGGATAAAATATCTTTTAGGGTAATTAATAGGGAATTCTATTTCTACTTGTTTAGATACAATTCCTTCAAGTTTTAACATATCTGGAGCAACACTGTTATTTCTGCTTAATTTAACATTAGAATAATTTCCAGTTGTAACCAAATTCATAAATGTTGTTGGATAAAATTCTGATAATTTTATTTCAGCAGGTGCGCCTACAACAGTTGGTGCTACTGCAACTGTAAGTAAGTTTCTATCAATATTATAGGCGCTGAATTTAGGCATAAGTGGATTAAGGTCGTCATCCCATTGCCAACCTTCACCCCATTCTGTGTTATCAATAATAGAATCATCGATTTTTATAGTTTTAGGAGTTATTATATTTTTTGATTTTGCAGTTTTGAAAAGTGTTTTCAAGTCTTTAGATGTTAAAAAAGGATCAGCTCCAAGTTTTAAAATTAATTCATTGTCGGTGTTTTTGAATAGCTCAGTTGTAAATTCATAGTCGTAGCCTAGTTCATTTAAGGATGATGCAAGAGTCACAACTTTTAATGTAGAAGCTGGATTTACAGGTTTTTTACTGTTAAGTTCGTAAACAGTTTTTCCAGAGTTAACGTCTTTGACAGAAATAGAAATGGCACTGACATTAATATCAGAGTCTTTTAGCGCCCCGTTTATACTGGAAGCATTTGCTGCAAGCATTGTAAAACATAATACAAAAAATAAATTTAAAAATTTCTTCATATAATTTTTACCTCGTAAGACTCTTTAATGTCATTTAGTATAGTACACTTTTCCCTGAATTTGTACATTTCTTCAACGTTTATTTGGCTTTGAATTATTCCTTCGCCTGTAAGCAATTCAGAAAGTACATTCCCATTATAATCTATAATTCTTGAATGTCCAAGATTAAATTCGTTATTTCTCATTTCACCAAATTGGTTAACAGCAACCATATAAGTTTGGTTTTCAATTGCACGTGATTTTGTCATCATTTCCCAAGGTATTGGCTTAGTTGAAGCCCAAGCTGCACAATTAACAATTATATCAGCTTCAGCTTTTCTATATGCTCGGTATATTTCTGGGAATCTAATATCGTAACAAATAGACAAACCTACCTTTATGTTATCAAGGTTAACCATCGTAGGGTGATTCCCTTGAGTAATAAATTCCCCCTCAGAGCATCCATAATAAGAATATAAGTGATTTTTATCGTATGTCGCTATTAAATTTCCATTTCTGTTTATCACTGGACAAGTATTAAAATAGTTGTTTTCTGTATCCTTTGTGATAAAACTTCCACCTATTATATGTGCATTCTTTTCTTTTGCAAGTTGGGAAAGAAAATTTATAGTTTCACTCGAGTAAAGATTTTCGGCATTCTTTTGAAATTCATTGCACGCCCATCCAACTGACCAAACTTCAGGCAACACAATTATGTCAGTTTTATCAATCTTATTGCATAATTGATAAACTTTTTCAAAATTAGATTGCTTATCCCCAATTTTTGCACACATCTGTATTGCAGATATGTTTATCTTCTTTTCTTCCATAATTTTTGTTGTTTTGCTTTTTTGTATTCTTCGGGAGCTCTTTGTACTAAGTTGTTAATTGAAGCTTTGATTTGTTCTCCAATTTCTTCGTTAGTATCTTCATCTTTGATGTAGATAGGCTTACCGTAGATGTTTATGATGTGACAATTTAATATTGGAGATTTCATTTTATCCCATGAAGGTAGGGTTACAAATGTTTTTTCCTCTGAATACCAGTGTGTAGGAACAATTGGAGCACCAGTTTCTCTTGCTAATTTGAAGACTCCACCTTTTATTTTATGCAAAGGTCCACTTGGACCGTCCATCATTATTGCAGCGCATTCGCCGTTTTTTAATCGGTCAATTAATTGTAAAGTTGCAGAAACACACCCCTTTCTTGCAGAAGATCCTCTTACAACTTTAAATCCCATTTCTTCAACTGCAGTAGCAACAAGTTCACCGTCAGCAGAATTGCTAATTAATACATTTAGATTCCCTTTGTCCCTAATGCCGTATATAGCAAATTGGTTTTCGTGCCACATTGCATATATGCAAGGACTAATACCAGGATTATCTATTTCTACAATGTGAGTGAATAGCTCCTGAAAATGCAATATGCTAGCAACGACGTTGATTAAATAAGGTTTTGTTTTGTTGTTTAATAATTTTACCATGTTTTTATTATAGCATAAATTTTTAGCATGTTAATAGATGTGTATTTGCCTGAAAACCTGGAGTTCATCCCTTTGTATGAGTTGCACATATTCTTTTTTGTAGTATAATTGCTTCAGAAGTACATGTATATAAAGGAAAGAGGCTTATGAAAGTAACTTTAAAAAACGGAAAAGATAATGTTATTGATTTAGAAATTATTGTTCCAGCAAAAGACGCAGCTGATGCTTATGGTAAAGCTGTTTCTAAAATTGCTCAGTATGTAAACATTGATGGTTTTAGAAAAGGTAAAGCTCCGCGTCCGATTGTTGAAAAACACGTTGGCGTAGAAAGAATTAAAATGGAAGCAATTGAATCTTTAGCTCCAAGAATGATTTCCAAGGCTATTGAAGAAAATAAATTAGATGTAATTACTCAACCATCTATTACTTCTTATGATTTTGAAGTAGGTAAAGACTTAAAAGTTACTGTTCAAGTAGAAACTAGACCTGAGGTAACATTAGGTGAATATAAGGGTTTAAATGTAAAAGTTGAAGATGCGCCGGTTGCAGCTGATGCAGAGCAAAAATCTATTGATAACCTATTAAATCAACATGCATCTTTAGAGATTGTTGATAGAGCTGCTAGTGCAACGGATACTGCAGTTATTGATTTTGATGGATACGCTAATGGTGAAAAAATCGTTGGTGGTGAAGGAAAAAATTATCCGCTAGATCTAGGTAATTCTAGTTTTATTCCAGGATTTGCTGAACAAATCGTTGGGCATAGTGCAGGTGAAGAATTTGAAATATTCGTTACATTCCCTGCTGAATATCATGACGAAAAATTAAAAGGTCAGCCTGCTACATTTAAAATCAAGGTAAATGAAGTTAAAGAACGTAAATTGCCTGAATTGAATGATGAATTTGCTCAAAAAGTAGGACCTTTTAAAACAGTTGATGAGCTTAAAGCTGATGTTAAAAAATTCTTAGAAACTCAAAGAGAAAGAACTCTTAAACAAAATTCTGAAAATGAGATTTTTAAAGCTGTAATTACTGCTGCTAAAGTTGATATTCCTCAATCAATGATTGATAGAGAAGTAGCATCTTTGAAGGCTGATTACAAACAAAGATTAGCTTATCAGGGTATTAATTGGGATGATCTTGTAAAAGCTCAAGGCGGAGTTGATCATTTAGATGAAACTTTAACTGAAGATGCAACAAATAGAATCAAAAATTCACTTGTAATTGACAAGATTGCAAAAGAGGAAAATATTAGATTAGAACCTAAAGATCTAGAACAAAAATTTGCTGAGTTGGCTACTATGTATGGCATGCAGCAACAAGATGTCCTTAAACAATTAGGTCAATCACCAGAAATGTTAGGATCTATTTCTCAACAAGCATTGAATGATAAAGTAAGAGATTATTTAGTTGCAAACAACAAAGTAGAAGTAGTTGCTCCTAAAGAAAAAGTTGAAACAAAATAAATAGAGTTTATAATTTTATAAAGAAAGGAATTTAAATCATGAGTTTTGTACCTGTGGTAGTTGAACAATCAAGTCGCGGTGAGCGTTCTTTCGATATTTTTTCAAGATTATTAAGAGAAAGAATTATTTTCTTAGGAACTCCTATCGATGACATGGTTGCTAATTTAGTTGTAGCTCAAATGTTATTACTAGATAGTGAAAACCCTGAAAAAGACATTATGTTATATATTAATAGCCCTGGCGGTAGTGTTACAGCTGGTTTAGCTATTTATGATACTATGCAACATATTAGAGCTGATGTATCTACAATTTGTTTAGGTCAAGCTGCTTCTATGGGTGCATTCTTGTTATCATCTGGTGCTAAAGGTAAGAGAATGGCTCTTCCTCACTCACGTGTATTGATTCACCAACCTTTAGGTGGCGCTCAAGGTCAAGCTACTGATATTGAAATTCAAGCACAAGAGATTATTCGTATTAAAAAATCATTGAACGAAATCTTGGCTTCAAATACAGGTCAATCTATCAAAAAAATCGAAAAAGATACTGATCGTGACTATATCATGACACCTCAAGAAGCTCTTGAATATGGTATGATTGATAAAGTTGTTACCCGTGACGTTATAAAAGGTTAATAATTGGAGAATATACATAATGCCTAAACATGATGATAGTAGACTAAAATGTTCATTTTGTGGTAAATCTCAAGATCAAGTTAAAAAGTTAATAGCAGGTCCAGAGGTTTACATTTGCGATGAATGCGTTGAACTTTGTAATGAAATTCTTGATGAAGAATTTTTCGAAGCGAAGGATAAAGACGGTGCGGAAGGCGAAGAAACTTCTAATGAAAAACCTATTCCAAAACCTCACGAAATTAAAGCGTATTTAGATGAATATATTGTTGGTCAAGATGATGCTAAAAAAGTTTTATCTGTGGCTGTTTATAATCATTACAAACGTTTAAAACATAATAAATCAGTTAATTTAAAAGAAAATGTTGAGATCCAAAAATCAAATATTCTTTTAGTAGGACCTACAGGTTCAGGTAAAACATTGTTAGCTCAAACTTTAGCTAAAATGTTAGATGTACCTTTTGCTGTTGCAGACGCTACGACTTTAACTGAAGCTGGTTATGTTGGTGATGACGTTGAAAATATTCTTTTAAGATTATATCAAAATGCGGAGTTTGATTCTGCTAAAGCTGAGCGTGGTATTATCTATATTGATGAAATTGATAAGATTTCACGTAAATCTGAAAATACATCAATTACTCGTGATGTTTCTGGCGAAGGTGTTCAACAAGCATTGTTAAAAATGATTGAAGGTACTGTTGCTCACGTTCCGCCACAAGGAGGACGTAAGCACCCTCATCAAGAATTTATTGAAATTGATACAAGCAACATATTGTTTATTGTTGGTGGTGCGTTTGTAGGTCTTGAAAAGATTGTTGAACGTCGTGCTGGTGATGGCAATACAGTTGGTTTTGGCGCAAAAGCTCCTATGTCTCAAGCTGAAAAGGAAGCTGCCGCTAATAAGATGCTTAAAAAATTACAACCGGAAGATTTGCTTAAGTTTGGTTTGATTCCTGAATTTATTGGTCGTATCCCAACTTATGCAGTTCTTGATCAATTAAATGAAAAAACGTTGAAAATGATTCTTACTGAACCTAAAAATGCTATTGTTAAGCAATATCAATGTCTGTTAAAAATGGATGGTGTTGAGCTTGAATTCGAGCCTGAAGCTATTGAATTGATTGCGCAAGAAGCTATGAAACGTAAGACTGGTGCTCGTGCATTGCGTTCTATTGTTGAAGAAATCATGTTAGATGTTATGTTTGACGTACCTGCAAAGGATAATGTTGAAAAGCACGTTGTAACTGCTGATGCTGTTAAAAATAGAAACACAGCAGAATTAATTCAACTTCCAAGAGCAAATTCAATGGAAGCAAGTGCTTAGTTTATAATTTAATAAATGAAGACTGACACAAAAGTGTCAGTCTTTTTTTGATTGTAATATTCTTGAACTTTACCGCATTTTATGCGACAATTATTTTATGGGAAAGACTTTAATTCTAATTGACGGACATGCGCTTGCTTTTAGGCAATATTTTGCATTGGAACGTACAAATATGAAGACATCAGAGGGAGTTCCATCTTGGGCTGTCTACGGTTTTTTTAAAGCTATATTTGATTTGTTAAATAACAAAAACTTAAAGCCTGATGCAATTTGTGTTGCATTTGACGTTAGTCATCAGACTTTTAGAGTTGAAAAATATGCTGAGTATAAGGCTAATCGTGAGGCAATGCCTGATCCTATGCGGATTCAGATGGAACTAATTTATGAGGGATTAAGAGCATTTAATATTCCAATTTATACGAAAGAGGGATATGAAGCTGATGATGTTATTGGTTCAATTTCAAAGCAGGCGTGTGAGTTGGGGCACAAAGTTTTAATTTTAACTGGAGATCAAGATTCCTTTCAGTTAGTAGATAAAGATGGATGTGTAAAGGTTATAATCCCGTCAAAAGGTGTTTTAACAGAATACGATTGGGATAAAATTTACGAAAAATTAGGTGTTTATCCTGATCAGGTTGTTGATTATAAAAGTTTAAGAGGAGATACTTCTGATAATATTCCTGGAGTTAAGGGGATTGGTGAAAAGACGGCTGTTAAGTTGTTGGCTGAATATGGGCATTTGGAAAATATCTTAGAAGCCTGTCCTAATATGCCAGAAAATAATGTTAAAAAATGCTTGTGTAATGATTTAGAAATGGCTAAAACAAGTTATTTTCTCGCAACAATTTTAAGAGATCTTGATGTTAATTTTGATTTTGATGGGACTAAAATTAATCTTCCTGATGTTGCAGAAGTTACAGCTTTTTTAAGAAAGATGCAGTTTTATAGTTTTTTAAAAAATATAGATTCTATTTTGGCGTCTTTTGATAAAGATTTTGTTGTTACTGAACCAGTACATCAATTAGATGCCCCTGTTGTACAAACTACAACATCAGGGCAGATACAATTAGGACTATTTTCAGAGGTTGTAAAGGCAGAAGTGAATAAGCAAGAGTTTAAATTTAATTCAAAGATTATAACAGATTTAGATGATTTGCAGAATTTGCTTGAGGTATTAAAAAATAGGAAGCTTTGTGCGTTGTATTCAGTTGCAAAGATTCAAAATGTATTTGATTGCCCAATACAAGGTATTGCTATCGCATTTAATGATGATTTTTCTGCTACTGACAACAGTTTTGATGCTGTAAGTAGTAATTCTGTTACTCAAACATTTTATATACCTATAGCTCATAGTATAGAAAAACAGTTAAAATTTAATGAAATTTTACCTATTTTAAAACCACTTTTAGAAGATAAAAATATCTGTAAAATTTTTCACGATTCTAAAAAAGAATATAATATTTGGAATGCAAATGGTGTATCTCTAGATGGTGTTGTTTTTGATACTTTGTTAGCTAGCTATATAAAAGATCCCTCTAGAAATCACAGTTTAGATGTTCAAGTACTTGAAAATATTGATCATGTATTGAATTCTGCGGTATCTAATGAGGCTAAAGACAGTAATTTTGTAACTAATTTACCTTTAGTTGATGCTTCTAATTATGTTTCTGAAGTTTTGGTTTCACTGTTTGAGTTGTCAAAATTTTGGCTTAAATCTTTAGATAATAATGAATTAAAATTGCTGTATGATATTGAATTGCCACTTGCCAAAGTCCTTGCAGGAATGGAATTCGCAGGTGTGTCTGTTGATGAAGTGTATTTAAAGTCTTTATCTGATGATATGTCTGAATTGTTAAAATCGGTTGAGGCTAAAATTTTTGAAATCGCAGGAGTGACGTTTAATGTGAGCTCTCCAAAACAAGTCGGTGAGGTATTGTTTGAAAAATTAGGTTTAAAACCTAAGAAAAAAAGAACAAAAGCAAAGTATTCGACAAGTGCTGAAGTGCTTGAAGAGTTGGCTGAAGAACATGAAATTGCACGTCAAATTTTGACATATAGAAAGTTCTCTAAATTAAAATCAACTTATACTGATGCATTACCGGAATTAATTTTGCCTAAGGATGGTAGAATTCATACGACTTATAATCAAACTATTACAACAACCGGAAGATTGTCGTCATCAAATCCGAATTTACAAAATATTCCGGCTCGTAGTGAAGAAGGAAACAAGATAAGAAAGGCATTCGTGCCTAGAGATATAGAAAATGCATTGATTTTATCTGCTGATTATTCGCAAATTGAGTTAAGATTGTTAGCTCATGTGTCAGCTGATAAAAATCTTATTGATGCATTTAATTCTGGTGAGGATATTCATACAATTACGGCTTCAAAGGTTTTTGATGTGCCTATTAATGAAGTCACCAAGCAAATGAGAAGCCGTTCAAAAGCTGTTAACTTTGGTATAGTTTATGGTCAAAGCAAATATGGATTAGCGAAATCTCTGGGTATTTCACCAGCTGAAGCTGAAGAATTTATTATCAAATATTTTGCTACTTATCCAAATGTCAAAATGTATATGGATAATATGGTTGCAACTGTTGAAACTCAAGGATATGTTGAAACTATGCTTGGAAGAAAACGTTATTTAAAAGATGAGATTAGTAGTTCTAATGGTATGATGCGTGAATTTGCCAAAAGAGCTGCAATCAATCAGCCTATGCAAGGTTCAGCTGCAGACTTGATGAAGCTTGCTATGATTGATTTTGATAAGAAATTAAAAGATGCTAATTTAAAATCAAAATTGATAATTCAGGTGCATGATGAGCTTGTGGTGGAAGTTTATAAAGATGAATTAGATTTGGTTAAACAATTGGTGGTAGAATCAATGGAATTAGGACAACCTTTGGCAGTTCCACTTGTTGTAGATATTAATGTAGGTGAATCATGGCAAGAATTATAAAAATCTTATTAATTTCCCTATTTTTACTTCTACCGCTTCAAGTTAAGTCAGAAGATCTTAGTTTGAGTACACTTGTTACTGTTCAAAATGTGCCATTTGAGTATTGTACAAAGATTTTTAATACCGATGCAGAGAACTTGTTTTATTTAACCATTGCAAGTATTAATGCAAATAGATTTAGAGTAGATGAAATTCAGTCAAAAACGGGGTATGTCCTTTTTAATGCAGTAAATAAAGAATTCTTGGCATCTGTTATTAAAATTGACAATAAACATTCCTTGTTAAAAGTTACCCCAACAAACAATGTTTATTATTTTCAGCCTGGGATTGTGTTGAATTTGTTTAAATACATTGAATTAAATTATCTTGAAAAGCCTGTTGTCATAAAGGTTAATTAAGATTTTTAAATGCATCTTTAACAGTATTTTCTATATTAAATTCTTCTTCAATATTTTCTGTTGAAAGCCAAATTAAGTATTCAATATTTCCTGAAGGACCTTTAATTGATGAGTATGTTAGACCTTTAATTTTGTATTCAAGTGTTTTGGCAAAGTCTACAACATTTTGAATAACTTCTTTGTGAATTTTAGGATCTCTAACCACGCCTCCTTTTTCAACATTTTCTTTTCCCGCTTCAAATTGAGGTTTGATAAGGCAGATCATTTCGTGGGTTTGAGGATGTAATAGTTTTTTTAGATTATCTAAAACTTTGGTTAACGAAATAAATGACAAATCACTTACTAATAAATCTGCAACAGGTTCATTCTCCTCGTAGATATCACTGAAATTGCAAATTTTTAAATTTGTTTTTTCGATTGTTTTTACTCTTTTATCAGAGCGAATTTTCCAATCAAGTTGGCCATAACCTACGTCTGCAGCATAAACAAACTTTGCACCGTTTTGTAATAAGCAATCGGTAAAACCTCCTGTAGACGCGCCTGCATCAAAGCAAATTCTGTCTTTTACGATTACAGGGAATGTATCAAGTGCTTTTTTAAGTTTAAAACCACCACGAGACACATAAGGCATAGATTTTACAACAATATCGTATTCTTTTTCTATATTTATTTGAAAACCTGCTTTAGTTATATATTCGTCGTTAATTTTTACGTTACCAGCTAAAATTGCTGCAGATGCCTTGCTTTTTGTTTCAAAATATCCAAGGTCTGTTAAGTATTTGTCTAAACGTTCTTTTTTCATATTTTGAAAATCCTTTCAGCGTTTTTAGTTGTAATAGTAGCAATTTCTTCAAATGTAGTATTGCGAAGTTTCGCAATTTCTTCAGCTACGTATTTAACGTATGCAGGTTGGTTTTCTTTCCCTCTGTATGGAACAGGTGTTAAGTATGGTGTGTCAGTTTCAAGTAAAAGCTTATCAAGAGGAATATCAATTGCAACTTCTTTCATTTTAATTGCATTTTTAAAAGTTACAACGCCACCTAAAGCCAAGTACCATCCCTCTTTTATGCATTCTCTTGCAAATTCAACGCTGCCAGAAAAACAATGCATTATAACGTCGGAGCCTTTGTTGTATTCTTTTAAAATATCAAAACTGTCTTTGTGAGCTTCTCTATCGTGAACACAAATAGGTAAATTCAATTCGTTTGCAAGTTTTATTTGTTTGACAAATACATCTTTTTGAATATCGTTGAATGTCTTATCCCAATAATAATCGAGTCCGATTTCGCCAATGCCGATGATTTTTGAGGATTTTGCTAAATCTTTGATTCTATCAATTAGGCTGTCATTCCAGTCTCTAGCTTCTGATGGGTGAACTCCTAATAAGCCATAAACATTATCGTATTTAGTTGCAATATCATAAATTTTTTTTATGTCTTTTGGATAAGCACAAGGTACAATGATTTTTTTTACACCGTTACTTGAAGCGTTAAGAATAGCTTCTTCGGTGTTTTCTATCATATCTATATGTGCGTGTGTATCTATCAAATAATTTTCCATATATTGATTATATCATAATAATTTTGTGCTATAATTTGTGTCGTGAATGAGCTTAATTTAAAAATTTCAATATCACATTTATTTCCTAACTTGTTTAATGAAGAAACAGGTAATCTTTTGGTCTTTAAAAACCGTTGTGAATGGCGTGGTATTGAAGTTGAATTTAATAAAGTAAATTCTATTGAAGAATTTGATCAAAGCGAGATTTATTTTATTGGTAATGGCTCGGAGGCACAATTAAAGGAAGTTGCAAAAACTTTGGATAATTATAAATATAAATTGATTGCTGAACGAGATAATGGTGCGGTTTTTTTAGGAGTTGGGTTTGGATATAGCATATTTGGAAACTCAATAAAGCTGGATAGTTCAAATATTATCAACGGCTTGTCATTGTTAGATGTTTATTCTGAAAAGCTAGAAAAACGTTTTGTTGGTAATGTTACTGCAGAAAACGAGTTTCTGGAACAGAAAACTTTTGTAGGTTTTGAAAATCATAATATTGTTTCTTTCTTGCGAAATGAAACAACATCTTTGATGTCGGTTTCAGTAGGAAAGGGTAATAACGGACAGGATAATACTGAAGGTGCTAGATTCAAAAATGTTTTCGGAACTAATTTGCATGGGCCAGTATTGGCTTTGAACCCGCATTTTGCTGATTATTTAATTTCATTAGCGCTCGAAAAAAGATATGGTAAAAAGATAGAGTTGACTAAATTAGATGACGATTTTGAAATTAATGCACATAATTTTTCATTAAATAAGAAATATTAAAAAGACCTGATTTAATCAGGTCTTTTTCTTTATTTGATGTTTTTTACGATTTCAATAATATCTTCTGTTGCTTTTTCTGGTGTTACCTTTGTTAGCTCACCTGTTTCTCGGACTTTATATTCAACAAGTCCTTCTGCGATTGTCTTACCTACAGTAATTCTGTAAGGGAAGCCAATCAAATCAGCATCTTTAAATTTAACACCAGGTCTTTCGTCTCTATCGTCAAGAACGGCTTCAACTCCAGCTGCTAACAAATCTTCGTAGATTTTTGTTGCAACGGTCATTTGAGTTTCGTCGTTTGTACTTACAGGTACTACAACAACGTGGTATGGTGCAATTTCAATTGGCCATTTGATTCCCCAATCGTCATAGTGTGCTTCAACTGCAGCAGCAGCTGTTCTTGTTACACCGATACCATAGCATCCCATTACGTATGGATGAGTTTTACCGTTTTCGTCTGTATAAACTGCGTTCATTGGTTTTGAGTATTTTGTACCAAGTTTGAAGATGTTTCCTACTTCAATACCTTTTGTTACAAATAATGGCTTACCACATTGAGGACAAAAATCACCAGCTTCAACAAGTCTGATGTCGGTGTATTTTAATTCAGCTAATCCTAAATCTTCAAGGTTTGCTCCAACCATGTGCTTGTCAGTTTGGTTTACGCCAACAACAAAGTTTTTAAGATCTTTTACAGTTTCGTCAATTACAACAGGAAGTCCAGTCATACCCTTAGGGCCGATAAAACCAGGGACTGCATCAAATCCTTTTTCAGCCATAAGTTCAGCGATTTCAGGGCTTGTTGCTATTCTAATATCCATACCACCAACGGCATTCATTAATTTTGTTTCTTCAACTGTTTTATCAGCTCTGATTAACGCTAGAACAGGTTTTTTATCAACAATATAAACCAATGTTTTTAAAATTATTGTTGATGGAATATTTAAAAATTCGCAAAGCTCTTCAATTGTGTGAGTGTTAGGTGTATCAATAATCTCAGCTTTTGCAAAATATTCTTTACCGTCAATTTTTGCTTCTGGTAATTTTGAAATTGCGTGGTTTGAATTTGCTGAATAATCACAATCATTACAATAGAATACGTCGTTTTCACCTGCGTCTGTATCTGTAATTACCATGAATTCGTGTGATACAGAACCACCGATTGCACCTGAGTCTGATTGAACCATTTTGGTTTCTAAACCGCAACGTTCAAAAATTCTCTTATACGCTTGAGCCATATTTTGGTATTCTTTATCTAATCCAGCTTCATCAATATCAAAGCTATATGCGTCTTTCATAATGAATTCGCGACCACGTAATAAACCGTATCTTGGACGAACTTCATCTCTAAATTTTGATTGAATTTGATATAAGTTAACAGGTAGTTGTTTATATGATTTTAGACCATCACGAGCGATTGCTGTAATAACTTCTTCGTGAGTTGGTCCAAGACACATAATTCTATCGTGTCTATCTTTTAAACGCATAAGTTCTTTGCCATACGCTTCCCATCTGCCTGATTCTTCCCAAAGTTCTTTAGGTTGAACAAATGGCATCAAAAGTTCTTGAGCTCCTGCAGCGTCCATTTCTTCTCTGATAATAGTTTCAACTTTTTTCAAAACTCTCCACATTAAAGGTAAAAAGTTATAAACACCAGATGTTAATTTTCTGATATAACCTGCACGTGCAAGCATTTTGTGAGATATAACTTCAGCATCTGAAGGAAATTCTCTTAAAGTTTGCACAAATAATTTTGACATTTTCATAATAAATCTTCCTCTTATCTATATTTCGTAATCTAATTTTACCATGCTAAAAATTATTATGCTAAATATTTATCAATTTCAGCCTTAATAATTTTAGGTGCAATAGATAAGGTGTCGTTATTTTCTAATGCTTTTTGTAGGTAATTTGTGTAAGCAGTTATATCATTAAGTTTTTTCTTAATTTGAGCATAAATGTAAAACAGATCTCCATTGCCACCACAATTTTTTAACGCCATTTTTATCAAGTCGTTTGCGCTAGCGAGTTCACCATTTTTAGCAAGAATTTTTACGTAGACTTTATATGTATCAACATCTTTAGGATTTAATTCAAGAGTTTTTTCTAATTTTTGTATTGCATCTTCAACTCGTCCTTCTTCGTAATCAATGACGGCTAAGTTATAATATGCCCAACTGTAATCTGGTGAAATGTCGAGAACTTTTAGAAATTCTTGTGTCGCAGATTCATTATCGCCAAATTCTTTAAAAATGTTCCCCATATAAAAGTGTGCATATATGTCGTCGTCATTCAATTCTACGGTTCGGACAAAATTATCCATTGCTTCTATTAAATCACCTTTTTTAAAGTAAGCAATAGCAATATTGAAGTAGGAATTAGAATCATCCTCATCTGTTTCTAAGACTCTTGTAAAACAATCAATAGCTTTGTTGTATTCTTTTAATTCAATGTAAACTAAGCCTAAGTTGTATACTGCATCAACTTCGTCAGGTGAATATTCAATTGCTTTTAGGTAGACGTCTCTTGCTTTTTCGAATTTTTTTAATTTTTCGTAAACAATACCAAGATTATAAAAGATACCACTATCTTCTTGAAAAATTTGTGATAGATATAAAAAATGTTGCAAAGCTTCTTCAGCATAGCCTGTGTCTAATAAAAGCACAGCCAACTGACGTCTCACTTGGAAATTTGAGGCATCTTCTCTTAATATATTTTGAAATTCTTCGATTTTAGCGAGTTTTGACATAGTTATATAACCGGAACATCAATTGGATCGATTAGAATTACTTGTAATTCTTCACCTTTTTCCAAATAAACGTCTTTACCTTTTCTTATCATATCTGCAATACTGTCATATACAAAAAATCCAGCAGTTCCAATTGCGCCGCCGATAGCACCAGCCGGAACTGATAAATATTTAAGGTTCCCATTCCAATAGTTTGCGCCGATTTCTTTACCCCAATCTACAGATTTTTTTGTTATATCTGCAGATTTTTCACAAGTTGTTTTAAATGCATCGGAATATCCTCTTGTTGTTGTGATTCCGCCGTCATAAGTTAAATCTGTTCTGCCGATTATATTTAATGAAAGCGGTAATTGTCTTCCGTTTGGAGTAACTATATGGTCAAAATCCATATAAAGAATTGCACCTGTAGACATTCTTTTTGCTGGTGTTATTTTGCTGATATTACCTCTAACAACAGTTCCCATTGGCAAAATAACATCGCTGTCAGCTGTTTGGTCTGTTAGTAACATTGCTGTGAAATCTGTCCCTTCTAAGTTTGCACTTGTTGTTACTGGTGACAAAAGTTGCATTGTTAATTTTGTGCCAGCTGGTATTCTTTTTGTTTTAGCATTCGCGCTGAATGGTCCAGCAAAAGTAATTTGTGCTGTTGTTATTATTGCAATTAATAAAGCTAAGATTCTAATTTTCATATAAATACTCCTTAGTTAACTTGGTTCCTTCCGTTATTTTTTGATAGGTATAGTCTTTGATCTGCTGCATCTATTATTTCTGATGGTGTTGCTCCATCATCTGGGAATGTTGCAACGCCCAAGCTTATTGTAACATTACTTTCGTCATGGTTATTTAATTTAAAACGCTTTGAAGCAACTCGTTGACATATTTTTTCAGCAGTTAGTATTGACATATCTTTAGGTGTATTTGGCAAAATTATGCTCATTTCTTCTCCTCCATACCTACAGACAATATCTGTAGCACGCACACTTGTTTTTAAAAGATGTGCTACTTGTTTTAAAACGGCATCTCCAGCTTGGTGTCCGTATGTGTCATTAAACTTTTTGAAAAAGTCTATGTCAATAATGATTAATGAAAATGGAGCTTCGTAACGTTTTGACTGTTCAACTTGCATCCTCATTTGTTCTTGGAAGTATCTGTGGTTATATAATTCTGTTAAACCGTCAGTTGTTGCAAGTAAATATTGTTGTTCAAAATCTCTAGATTTGATAATATATTTAACTACAAATGCAGATATAAAGATTATTATTCCAAGCATTAAAGGATAGACAAGATCGAACCACAAATTATAATACTTCATTGCAAAATAAGTTAAAGCTATGTAAATTGAATACATCGAAACAAAAGATAATGTAATAATTGATGTAGATGTTAGGTTGATAACTATGTAACCAGTAATAATCGCCATCAATATACCTAAAATAATTGTAACGCCTTTGTTGACTTTGGTTATAAAGTTATCATCTAATAAATTATTTACGTATGTAGCTTGAATTTCAACTCCAGGATATATTTTCCCGACAGGTACTGTTTTTATATCAAATAAGCTTGATGCTGTTGTACCAAAATAAATAATTTTATTTTGGAAATTGTAGGAATCTTTAGTGCCAGATTCTACAGCTTTAAGTAATCTATACATTGGTATTTGTAGGTATGTGCCAGTCGGTCCATACCAGTTTAATATTGCGCTACCGTCTTTATCAACGAAAATTTTTCTATTTTTTAAATGTATGTTTGAGTTTTTGTCAATAATAAATTCATTTTGCGTATAGCCTTCTTTATTTTTAATCAAGCCCAATCCTAATTTAAAGGCTAATTGAGGATAAAACTTGTCCTGATATTTTACAAATAATGGCATTTTTCTAATTATACCGTCATCTGCTCTTGATACGTTAATCATACCTACATTAGGCGTTGCCGAAATGATTTCAGGTAAAATTGCTCTGCAGTTTTGAAATGACAAAGAATCAAAATCAACATTTCTTGAATTATTAATTACATTGGTGCTTAGTCTGTCAGGTAGTTCAATTGGAATACGAAGTTCAACAGACTGATTATCCATATTCATTGCAGTATATATGTTATCGTATTTTTTAAATGCTGCCGCAAGCGTAGCGTCAGCATCGTTGCTACTTTTAATTGATTTAACAAACATTAAGTCAAATGCTATACTTTGTGGTTTTTGCGCTTCAAGATAGTCGATAATTTTGGCATACATATCTCTAGGTAGTGGCCATTCGCCATATTTTTCTAATATGTATTCATAGGTCGCATCATCAATCGCTACAATGACAATATCTTTGTTTGCTTTTTTGTGTCCAGATTTGATAATCATGTTTTGTCGCAAATCAAAGGTTTTGTTTTCAATTGTGTCAAGAATCCCACTAGAATGCGTGCTCTTTGCAGTAGATATCGCAAAAATTGCAAACACAACTATCCATAAACTATATAAAATTTTCTTTAACATATTAAAGTTCCCTAATCTATTCTATCAGTATAGCTGATTGTGAAAGATTTGGCAACAAAATTTTTCATTATAAATTGTTTTTCAAGTATATAGTTATTTAATTTTAGTATCTCTGTAGAATAAGATAATTCGTCAGGGCTTTTTAGATATCTTAATAAACATTCTTCGTGCAGATTCATCGAGTATTTCCTATTAAAACGGGTTACTCGTATATTATTTCAAATTGGCATGAAAATTACATCAACCTTTTATATAATACTGTCATGTTTTCCTCATGCAAATGCATGATTTTTAAGAAAAATTAAGGGGGCTTGCGTTTTTATATTTAGTGTTATACAATTGTTATAGTCGAAATATTCAAGTTTGGAATCTTGATGAAAAGAAATGAGGTAGAAAATGAAAGACGGAATACATCCAGATTATAAGAAAATGTCAATCAAATGTGTTTGCGGTAACGAAATCGAAACAGGATCAGTAGCAGATAGCATTACTGTTGAAATTTGCAACAAATGCCACCCATTCTATACTGGTCAACAAAAAATCCTTGACTCTGAAGGTAGAGTTGAAAGATTTAACAAACGTTACGGTAAAAAAGCGTAAGCAGTTTGAATTGTTATCAAAAATTTACATTGTAGCTTATTTGTTAAAAGTAGGCTACAATTTTTTATGATTAGAGGAGTATGAGTGATGAGTGAAAATAATAAACCAGTTGTTAATTTAATTTCAAAGCCGCAAAATATGTTAAAGACTGTTTATACGGCGTGTAGAACTTGTTATAGCGCGGATTATCCAATAAATATTTATAACAGTACTGATGACGAAGAAAAAATGCTGAAGCTTATTGAAAGAGTTATTTCTTCAGGACATTATTCAACAATTGAGCATATTCAGATAAGTTTTGCGATATCAAATGTTTCTCGTGCTTGTACACATCAACTTGTAAGACACAGACACATGTCTTTTTCGCAAAAATCTCAAAGATATGTTAAAGAAAAAGGTCAATTCGATTATATTATTCCGCCAACTATTGAAAAAGATGAAGTTCTAAAGGCTAAATTTGTTGATTTTATGGATAAAATTTCTGCACAGTATCAAGAATTTGTTGAAGCTGGTATTCCGGCAGAAGATGCTAGATTTGTACTGCCTAATGCTGCAGCAAGTTCGCTTGTAACAAGTTTAAATTTGAGAGAGATGATTCACTTAGCAAACCTAAGACTTTGCATAAGAGCTCAATACGAAATTAGAACAATGGTTAAGATGATGTGTGATGCTCTTGTTGCTGAAGAACCTTGGTTAAAACCATATTTAGTGCCAAAGTGTGAACGTCTTGGTTTCTGTGATGAGGACAAATCTTGTGGCAGAAAGAAAACTAGAGAACAATTGGGATTTTAATTTAATTATTTAATACAAATGGGGCTCAGTTGAGCCTCTTTTTGTTTGTTGTATAATTGTCTTAAGAGAGGACAGATATGATTAAAGATTATTTTTTAAACAAGGTTGAAAATGCTATAGAAGAAGCTATAAAAGCTAATAAATTAGGTCAAATGACAGAATATGAACGTGGAACGTTGGTTGTTGAGCGTCCTAAAAATGCTGATTTTGGAGATTATGCCGTAAACGTTTCAATGTTGGCGCGTAATGCTAAGATTGCGCCACCTATGATTGCAAATGCAATTGTTGAATTTATTGAAAAAGAAGATAATGAACACTCTGTTATTGCCGGATTTATTAATTTCAAAGTTGGTGAAACTTTATTGGTTAATTTGGTTGACGAAATTTTTGCTAAAAAAGCATTGTTTGGTAAACCTGAAAAAATTGAAAAAGAAAAAATAATCTTGGAATATATTTCGGCTAATCCTACCGGTCCGTTTCACATTGGTCACGGTCGTTGGGCTGCTATGGGTAGTGTTTTGGCAAATCTTTTAAAATTCTATGGCCACGAAGTTTATCAAGAATTTTATATCAATGATGCTGGTTCTCAAATTCAAAAGTTGGGTAATTCTTTAGCTATCAGAATTCGTCAGGAATTAGGTGAAGATGTTGATTTCCCAACTGATGAGATAGAACGCAAAAACTTTTATCCAGGGGATTATTTAATTCCTGTTGCGAAAAAGTTTGTTGCACTTAACGAACAATTGTTAAAACAAGTTGAAAATGATGTTTCAAAAATTGAGTTATCTTATCTTTGTGATTTTGCAAAACTTGAAATGGAAGCTTTGCAGATGGCATTGTTAGATAATTTTAGAGTGCATTTTGACAAATTTTATTCTGAGTTGACTTTACACGAATCAGGCAAAGTCGATGAATCTGTTAACAAATTAAAAGCAAGCGGTAAAATCTACCAAAAAGATGGGGCTGATTGGTTTAAATCTTCTGATTTTGGTGATGATCAAGACCGAGTTATTAAAAAAGCTGATGGTTCAAATACATATTTAACAGCAGATATTGCATACCATATTGATAAATTAGAACGCGGTTTTGATAGAATGATTAACATTTGGGGTGCTGACCACCACGGTTATGTTGCTCGTGTAAAAGCATCAATTGAGGCTTTAGGTTATGATCCAAATAAATTAGAAGTTCTATTAGGCCAACTCGTTAACCTTGTGATTGACGGTAATGAAGTTCGTATGGGTAAACGTAAAAATATGGTTACTCTAGAAGATTTAATTGATGAAGTTGGTGTTGATGCGACTCGTTTTTGGATGTCGATGAGAAATATTGATACAACTTTGGATTTTGACATTGAACTTGCAAAAACAAATAGTGATGAAAACCCTGTATTCTATGTTCAATATGCTCATGCCAGAGCTTGTTCAATTATCAGAAATGTAATTAATGAAAAAATTAATTCTGAAACAGGTGAAAAAACTCCGGCAATTCTTTCAGAAAATGAATTTAAAGAGTTGACTGATAACTTTAATAAAGCTCTATTGAATGGAAATATTCAAGATGGTAGAAAGCTTGTCTTGAAACTTGAAGAGTATAAGTCAATGATTGAAAATTCAGCAAAAACAAGACAAGTTTATACAATTTGTCGTTATGTACAAGAATTGGCTAGTGAATTCCATTCATTTTATAACGCTGTACGCGTAATATCTGATAATAAAGAACTTACAAAAGCACGCTTAGCTCTTGTATATGCTGTAAAAACAGTTCTTAACAATGCTCTTGATTTGTTGGCTGTTAGTGCACCTGAACGTATGTAGCTAAAGCATCAAGGGTTTTAATTATATTTTGGTATGTGTCTTCAGTTACTAATTGACCACGTAGTTTTGCTGCGTTTTGAAATCCTGTAAGATAGTATGCATAATACTTTCTGCAGAATTTTATAGCAACGTCTTCGCCACGTAGTTTAATCTCTTCATCAAGTAACCATTTTAGCATATCTATTTTTTCTTTAAGGGTTGGTTCAGGAAGTTTTTTACCTGTTTTTAAGTAATGTTCGATTCTGTAAATTAAGGAAGCATCCGATAAAATACCTCTACCTATAGCTATTCCGTCAGCTTGAGAATCTTCTAAAGCTTTTATGGCTGTATCAATTGAAATAATATCTCCGTTTGCGAAAACTGGTACATCAATATTTTCTTTTAATTTGCGAATTAATTTCCAATTTGCTTGTCCTGAGTACATTTGTGATCGTGTTCTGCCGTGAATTGTTATAAATTCAGCTCCTGCATCTTGCATTTTCTGTCCAAATTCAACAAAATTCAATTCGTCCATTGTATACCCTAAGCGAAATTTTACGCTAACAGGTTTATCGGTTCCGTCTTTTACAGCTTTGACTAAATCAGCTGCAAGGTTTGGATTACGCATCAAAGAACAACCATCTTGCCCCCCAACTACTTTTTTAACTGGACAACCCATATTTATATCAATCATATCTGCAATAGGGGTTAAATTTTCGGCTGCACGGCGCATTAGTTCAGGTTTGTGTCCACTAATTTGATATGATATAGGTGAATGATATTCATCACGTTTTGTTATTTCACTTGGACGGTTTTGGGCTAAAAATTCCGAGCTTATCATTTCTGTTGTCAAAAGACAGTCTTGAGAATATTTTCTTACTAGACTTCTCAATACATAATCTGTTATTCCAGCCATTGGTGCAAGTGATACCTTGCTTTTTATTAAATCTTTTACTTTAGTTTGCATATTGTTTTAATTCTTCAGCGCGTGCTTTTGCATATTGTTTGTATTCGTCATCTTGTGCATTTGAGTTTGCGTACTTATCGTAGTACAAATAAGCTTCTTTGTATTTTTCTAAAGTATCATAATCAGCTGCAATTAGGTAATTTGTTATTTCAAATTCTTTATTAAGTTCATATGCTTTTTTGAAATCATTAATGGCTTCTAGGCGTTTATTTTTTGTATCATAAATCATTCCACGATAGTAATAAGCATATGAATTTGATTTATCATTGTCTATAATTTGACTAAATATTGGTAGTGCGTCATTATATTTTTCACTTTCATATAATGCTATAGCCTTGTTTAATGTTGCTAAATTAATTTGTTCAGTGACTGTTTTTAAAAATTCTGCAGATTGTTTATTTGTGTTGTCTATTGAAAGTGATGTGTTTAAATATTTTCTCGCGTTTTCCCAATCTTCATTGTCAGCGTATATTGTTGCTATATAGTATGGAATGTTTGAATCTTTTGGATTTAGTTGTTGTGCATTTTCGTAATATGCAATAGCATTTTTAGAGTCTTTCATTGCTTGGTAGCAAGATGCTATACCCAATAGTGATTCCATTGTTGGGGGTGCTATTTCTGAATATTTTGCGATTGCATTTTTATAATCTTTCTTGTTATATAGTTCTGCTGCAATTGTCAGTTTATTATTAATCAAATCGTTATTGACAGATTTTAGTACATCTTTTAATTGGGCATTTGCTGGGAATTTTTCCATTGCTACTTTAAGGGTCTCTATAGATGACTGAGAATAACCAGCTTGGTTTTGAGCAATTGCTAAGTTGACGTAAATTTCAGGGTTTTGTGAATTTAGTTTTATTGCTTCTTTGTATAATACAATTGCATCGGTAAGTTTGTTTTGTTTATGTGCTTCTAAACCATAATTATAGAATAAGTCTGCTGGATTTGAATCAGCAAGATTCTTTTTAACGTGTTCTATAAATTGGGCTGTAGTCATGCCTGATTTTATCATATTAAGCATTTTTGTTCTTGCCTCAATATTTGTAGGGTCAAGTGCAAGAACTTTTTTATATCCCTCGAGCGCTAATTTAGTATCACCCATAGCTTCGTATGCCTGTGCTTTATATAGATTAGCGTTAACATTATCAGGGTACAAAATTAATACAGAATCATATGCTTTTATGGCCGTTTTATTGTCACCTTTCTGTTGGTATAATGTTCCAACATTTAAGCGAGTGTTGAGATTTGAAGGATTCAAAAATTCAGATTTTTGATAGTACATTAAGGCTGCATCAAAATTACCTTGTTTTTGCATTATGGCACCTAGGTTAGCAGTTAAGTCCGCATCTTGAGGTGATTTTTCTAATTTTTTCTTGTAAATTCTTTCTAGAGAATATAAAATTTCTTTATCGTCGGTAGTTTTACTTAAAATATAATTATACTCTTGTACTGCGGCATTTTCATTCCCAAGTGTATCAAGAATTTTTGCGTATGAAAGTCTTAATGGGATATTGTCAGGAGCCACAGCAATTGATTTTCTATAATATTCAGCAGCTTTTTGGTTGTTGCCCAAAAGTTTCATTATATCGCCGACCTGTTCAAAGCATTCTTGTTGTAAGCTTCTATCAGCTAGAGCTTGGTTGAATTCATATGCTGCTGCAGCAAAATTTCCTTCGGCTCTCAATTGTTTAGCCGTTTTAAATCTGTTTTGTGGTGAGCGATCGTAATTGATTTGGCTTAAGCGAGTATTTAAATTAGCTGTTACTTGTGGGATGTAAACTTGTGATGATGTTTTAAGTGGATAATATTGCATGTAAAACAATGCACTTCTGTAATCATCTGCAGCTTTTTTGTAGTTGTGCTCTGTGTTTCCATAGTGAGTAGCACGAGAAATATATGAATTTATTAAACCGATTCTAGCGGAGTTGTCCATGTAATTAATGCGTAAAGCATTTTTGAATTCAGTAATTGCACCAGAATATTGATAGTTTGTTAAATATTGCTGTCCTAATTCAAAATGTTCTTTAAACCCTGCATAAGCACAGTTTGAAAGTAATGCAACAGCCAAAGAAACTTTTAATAAATTTTTCATAAAAATATTCCCTCTTATTTCCTTTATTTTATTACAAGAATGGGAATATGTATATAGCCAATTGCAATAAAAAAGGGTAAATATTTAATTTACCCTTTAATTTTTTTTTGCTTTACTCGAAACTCGATATCGAGATAAAGTTTAAACATTCGTCAAATAACTGTTGTATCGGCATTGACATGTCGATCTCCGCTTCATTAATCCCTAATAATTCAGCTTGTGCTTCAGTAATCATACTTTCTACTCCTTATTGTTCGTTTGACAAATATGTTATCGTCATTTATTTTAAAAACTTTAATCAGGTTTTTAATATAAAAACGCCAAAAAGCTTGTTATATAAGGCTATTAGCCCTGTTAAATTTGAATTAATATTTTGTTACAAAAACTTTTTTGCTTAATAATATGGTAATTTCTGGCTTGTTGTGCTATAATATGCTCGTACTACAAGTTATAGGAGACAGGACAATAGCAAACGATAATAGAAACAACAAGGATCAGGCAATTATGAACGAAAGAATTCGTTCAAAAGAAGTTAGATTAATTGATGATAAAGGCGAAAATCATGGAGTAGTGCCAACTTCAAAAGCCTTGCAAATGGCATATGATGCAGATCTTGATTTAGTATTAATAAGTCCTAACCAAGAGCCTCCGGTAGCTAAAATTTTAAATTATGGTAAATATAAATATGAACTTGAAAAACGTGCTAAAGAAGCTAAGAAAAAACAGCATGTAGTTGAAGTTAAAGAAGTTAAAGTTCGCTATAAAATTGATACCCATGACTATCAAGTTCGTATTAATAATATTAAAAAGTTTATTTCTCAAGGAAATAAGGTTAAAATTGTCATCATGCTTAGAGGTCGTGAAATGCAACATAGTGAATTAGCTTTCGAATTGGCTAATAGATTCATTGAAGATCTTAAGGATGAACCTTTAAATATTGAGAAAAAACCTATGTTAGAAGGCAGAAACGTAACTTTATATCTAGGACCTCAATAAAAGTTCTTGACGTTTTGTCTTTAGCAAATATAATTATAAATGTGGCTCATGCGAGTTACAAATTGAAAAATTAATATGGTTTGCCGCAATAGCTCAGTTGGTAGAGCAAGGGACTGAAAATCCCTGTGTCCTTGGTTCAATTCCGAGTTGCGGCACCATTTTTTTTAAGGCACCTATGAAGGTGTTTTTTTTATTACTCAATTAAAAAATGAGCCTTAACTCGGATGTTGTGTCAAGCACAACCCTCTCGAAAAACGATACTCAATCGTTTTTCTCGGCAGAGTGAGTTGCGGCACCATTTTTTTTTTTTAAAGGCACCTATGAAGGTGTTTTTTTATTGCTTAATTAAATTATCTTTGTGTAATAAATTAAAGCAACTAAATATAACAACTTACTAGAACCTTTAGGGGCTCTTTTTTAATGCAAAGGAGGACTTATGATAGCAGTGAATACAGTGGAAAGACGAAACGCCAGCTACACAGTTTGCTGAACAGTTAAAACAAATTCCTGAAGAAATGCAACAACAAGTAGTGGGTATGTTTGCTCAACAACTACAACAAATGATGCAACAACAACAAATGCAAGCACAAGCACAGAACCAAGTGCAAATGCAGATGATGAGAGATAATGCAAGGGCAGGCTTAGAAGCAGAAGCATTGGGGGTAATGTAATGGGAAATAACTATAACCCATTGAATGATGCTGCTATTGATGAAACTTGGAAGTGTGTTCCACTTTCTTTAGGAATGCGTGCTATAGGATTAGCAGCTAAAAGACCATTAATAAATATGGGTGAAAGTTTTTTGTTAAGTCATACAAAACCTATATTCAAGTTGTTTGATAAAACTTTAAATAGTTTTGGAAAAATTGGGAAAGATTATTTTAGGCATACTATTCAGGATAAAAAGGATTATAATCCTGTTTTAGACGATTATGTTTATTATACGGGCAGCCAAATTGGGAAAATGCGATATAAATATATGGATCAATTACCTAAATTGTGTAAAAATGTAAGAGAAGCTGATTTTAATTTGCATATTGATAATAAGCGTAAAAGAGCAGACTCTACAGGTTGGGATAATTTAAAGGTTAATTCCAAAGGTGAAAATTTTGCATATCAAATTAGAAACAATGCAATAAACAAAAATAAAGAGTTATATAATATAAAACCTTTTGAATTAGCTGAGAGAGATTATAAATATCAATATTTTAATAAATTATTTGAAAAATTATTAGAAAATGAATTATAAAACCCTTTGGCTGACAATAGGTTAGGTGACCTATGTTCCAAAGGGTTCATTATCATTATAACGCATATTAAAACAAATTTCAACCATATTGGGGCAAAATTATTTGATTATTTAAAGAAATAATACTTTTTCATACTTTCTTTTTAGAGTCTGTTTAGGCTCTTTTTTATGCCCGATTTGCAAACTGTCAGAATATTCCTATGGAAATAGAGAATTTAGTTTTTGGGCGTAAAATCTCTTTGAAATTTAATTATTGTTCTGATTTATGTATAAATATAGATTTATTTTTTTAATGTTTGTCCGTGTTCTTCTATTAATTGTGTTAATAGTGTTCTAGCTTTTGTGAAAAGAGTTCGTTCTTTTAGTTCTTCTTCTATTTTTGTTAATTCTTCTTTAGTTCTTGTTTTTAATACTTTTTTAGCGTATCGGTTGTAGCTTTTTTTAGTGTCTATATCTAATCCAATCTCAAAATAGTCCCTGCCTTCTTTTTTTGCCATTCGTTTAAGCTGGTTTATAAGTTTTTGTTTTTCTTTAAGTAGCTCTTGATAATCGTGTTTATCACTTGCTGAATAATAATATTTTAAAGCTTCTTTTTGAGTTTTAGCATTCATTTCTAGCGTGCGTAAACGCATCCAAGATTGTTCAATGGCTTTTTCGCTTTCAGTTAATTCAAGCTTTTCAGGAGCTTTTGGCTTATTTTTAGATGACAATTCAACAATGTCCGAAGCTAATTCATTTAGCTTTGTTGCTTTTGGCAATTTGGGTCTGGCTGTAAATGTTGTACCTATATTTGTTCTAAAATTATTGTATGAAATATTTGCAAACATACTAATGTAAAACATGTAAATATTTTTTTTTGCCCTGATTGTAAAAGATTTAATTTGTTTATATAATTATCTTGTCAAATTAGGGAGTTAATATTTATGAAAAAGAAAATTGTTTGGGCTATTGTATCTTTGTTAGCAATTGTAGCGTTCTTTTGTTACTTTGTTAGAAATCATGTATTAACGTTCTATTATCTTAATCCGTATACTGATACAGCTAGTATGCCTTATATTGCCCCAACAATTAAGAAATTAAATAAATTCTTAGATGAAGCAAGAAGTTTCTCGGCAGTTGATGGACATAAATATAATATTGTTTTCTCAAATGCTTATGGTAGTGGATTTATTAAGGATAATCCTATCCCAAATGATCTAGACTTTGATGTGCTTATCGATTTGGGAACTTTTGACTATAATGAATCAAAAACAAGTTACGATGTTGCAGACGAAATGGTTAAAGAAATGGATTCGTTTCAATATTCTTTAGTTAGTGCAATCGGTTTTGATGATAGTAAAACTACTTTAACTTATCGTTCTTCAGCTGGTCAAAATAGATTGGGAAATGATAAACATGATAAATTTGTTGAGGAAATAGCGGGTTCTTTAGATGACGCAATTTCTGGTGAAAAATATGTTGATCACGTCACTAAAAAAGATTCAGATTCTGGTGAAACTATTTATTATTTACCATATGTTATGCAACCTGGAAAATTAATAGTTAAAGATTATGATTTGTTGATGTTATACAATAATCAGATTTCTTACAATGCTCAAATGCCTAAATATTTAAGAGAGTTGTCTATAGGTTTATCTTATACTGCTAAGATTAAACGTGGTGATAAAATTTCAACTATTGAATTAGTTCCAGAATTATTTTCTACAGGACCATTGTCTTTGTCTAATCGCTTATATGCGCCAAATGTATTTTTCAATAATACAGCACCGAGTTATTTGAAATCTATGCCAGAATTGGCTAATAACGAAGAATTTTATAAATCTTTGATGTTTTGTTTCTTAGACCATTTATTAGTTGTGTATCCAAAAGATGGATTTGAATTTAATCCATTAAAAGCAATGAAAAGAATTCTTCAGATTGTTGATATGATAGAACCTGCGTTGCCTCAAGACGATGTAGTTGAAATTCGTTCTGCTATAAAAGAAGAATGGCAGAATAGAGATATTGTTTTATTAAATGAATTTAATAATCTGGTTAATAATCTAAATAAAATTTATATTAGACCAATATTATTTGGAAACGCTGTAAAGAATGGGGACATGAATGTTCTTATAAAAACGTTGAATAGTACTTTGAAAGAACTTGAAGAACGTGGTAATGTTAGCCAAGAACATCTAAAAGTCTTTAAAGATTACAGATCTAATAAAATTAAAGAAATGCTTTATAGAGATGATTATTTAAAAATGCAAAATTGGGAAAGAACTTCATATGACAAAGAGTATAGATTTAAAGTCGCTCCAGTTGTTGCAAAAGCTGTTTTATCTCAATTAAAGCATAAAGATTTAATTATTAATCATGTTGATAAAATACGTGCGGTTTGTGATAATGCTGGATACAGATATATAAAACTCTATATTGCTGATGGTAAAACTATTGAGTTAGAAAAAGATGAATTTTCAACATCAATAAAGGATTTTAAAGATTTTGCTATTAAGAACGATCTAGCATACGATATGGAATACAAAGTTTTACCGATTAATTCTATTCCAAAATCTCATTTAAAGTATGATGCTTGGGTAAGGTATAATACAACAAAAGAACAAGATGCGTATTTTGAAGAATTCAAGAATGCGATAATAAAATCAAGACCTCAATTTAAGTTGCGTCGTAAGCATTTTATAGTTTTTTAATGTAAGTTAATCATAACTCAATATTCTTTTTTTGAATATATTACAAATAAAGTAGTAAATACTAATAAATAAAAATATTTTTATGCCATCTACTATTTTTGTATTATGAATGAATGCATCTGCTAATTGTATAAAGTAATGTATAAAGACGAATACAAGACTACCTATTAAGATCATTAAAATTAATGTTTTGCTAGCTTGTTTTATTTCAAAACTTTCATTTGGTCCAATTTTTACTAATGAGTTTATGATTAAAAATAATAATTCTGACAAAAATAATGCTATTGCAGCACCTAGTAATTCATATGCATTAATTAGTAATACATTTAAAAATATAGCACAAATTACGATTAATAATGTTATAAACGATTCAGTATATGTGACATTATTTATATGATATTTTACCGTTACTAGTTTTAATAACTCATGTAAAAATCCTGCGAGTGCAAAAAATGGTAATATTATTGCACAAACTGAATATTTTTCTGGTAAGAATACGTTAGTGATCTCGCCAGATAAAAAACAAAAAGTTAATACTATTGGTAATATGTACCAAAAATAAAGTTGTAATGTTTTGGTCCAATATTGTTGAATTTTTTGTTTATGTTCATGTTTTTCCACAATGATAGGAAAGCCTGCAAAGATGAAGGCAGATGCAACGGATTGAATGATATTATTGACTAACAACATGCAAAAGCCTAAAATAGCTGTAAACAAAAATAAGGATTGTTCTTGAAAGTATAATTTAGAAAATTGCATTGATAGCCAATAACAAATATTGGTTATAATTAATGGAGCACCGTATTTTGTTATTTCTCTTACTATTGCTCTATCTAATTTGAATCTTAGCTTAAATTTTAATTGTTTTATAAGAATAATATCTATTAGTAAAATAGAGATATTCATTGCCATAATTATAAATGTTGCGTCGGTATTGTATTTATAAAAAGAAATTATTATTAGTATAAAAGCTAATTGATATAAAAATATTGTTCCTGTGTAGAAGAAGCTTTTATTTTGGACTCTAAGGACTTGGAATAGTAGTTGTCTAATCCCACAAGGTAAAAGGATAAATAATATTTGTAATAGTAGTGTGAAGCTAAGTCCAAAATTTTCATTGATAAAGTTGAAGCTAGAAATGAATATTATTGATATGACAATATTTGCTAAAATTAGTAATCCTATAATAGTTGAAAGGAAATCATCTAACTTATCTTGTATTTTATATTTTTCATAAAATCGTATAACAGCTTTTGTTATCCAATCTGAGGTACAAGTACACATTATATTTATTAGATAAATCCCAATAAAAAAGAAACTCATCTCTCTTTCGTTAAACAAGTGAGATAAAAGAGGAACTATGAACAGAGCATTTATAACAACCAATAATTTAGATGGTATGTAGCTAATAATATTTTTACTAATTTGCTTATAAGAGTCTTCCATATCTATTCTTCGTGATGTTTCTTATACTATATTATCATATACAGATTAAAAAAACTATACTTGCAATTTAAATTTAGAATGCTATAATGTTGATGTAATAAGAATTGTTGCTCCTATGAGGAGGGTGTGTATGTCTCAGAAAAAAGGTTTTACTCTGGCGGAAGTTTTAATTACATTAGGTATTATTGCTGTAGTTGCAACGCTAACAGTTCCAAGTTTGTATGCTAATTATCAAAAGAAGGCTTTATCTGCGAGATTAAAAAAAGTTTATAATGAAATTAATGCTGCGGCTAAATTAGCTGTTGTTAAAGAAAAAGCTCTAAATTTCTATATGACAGATGCATTTTATGATCAAACATTTTTAAAAGATTATTTTAAATTAACCAAAGACTGTGGTATTGGTTATAGTAATTACCGTGAATGTTTTGGTGATTCATATACAGAACGGGAGCATTCTTGGTCGCCTGAGGATGATGGTGGTGTGACTTCGGACAGTCATTGTGTTCTGACAGCAGATTTGTTTTCTATATGTTTAAACAAAGAAGGGTTTGGTGTTTTGGATATAAATGGACCATCTGGCCCTAACAAAGTGGATTTAGATACGTTTATGATTATGATTTCAGAAAAAGGAACGATTAGTACTGAATACAGTCAATCTTTAGAAGATATAAAACGTAACAATTGGGAAATTGAATAATAACAAAAAAACGGATACAATTTGTATCCGTTTTTTGTTATTATATTAATTAAAATAAATTTTATGTTTTATGTTGAAATTCTGTTTGTCTTGTAAAAATGCTCTTATTAATTTGTTTGATTTGATTTCATCTTCGTCATAGTTATGAGCATATAGCACAAACTTTAAAGGATATTGTGGGAGTTGATGAGCATTAATTAGTGTATAGTTAATTTGTGGTAATCCATTGTTTTGAGCAAAGTCGTCCAAGTTAGAAATTCCTTTAGTGAAATCATCTTTTAGAATGCCAATTTTATTGTCATCTAGCCAATACAGAGTTACTTCATGGAATCCTGACTCATTCATTAATTTATTATTTAGTTCAATAAATTCCAATATCTTTTGTTGATTGATTGTTAGTTTTAACATTTCTTGTTCCAATAAAGGCTTTGTAATTGAATAATTGCTCAGAAATTCAATTTCTTCAGGCTTTGTTTTGTGTATTGTTAGGTCATTCCCAAATCCTTGATTTATAGCTTGCATTGTTGTTAATAATTTTTTATCTATGTTATTTCTATTTTTTAATTCTTCTACAGAATTTGTAGCTACTGTATGCATATTTTGTAAATGCTTGTCTCGTAATAATTTGTTTCTAAGATTATTAAATCGATAAATATTAGAGACATTATTATAAATTGTCAAATAGTCATTTAAAAGTTGAATATCTTTGTTATTTAAGTTTTGCGAAACAAACTCAGAATATTCATTATATTGTTCATTAGTTAATAATGGTTTAATGATATCTGTAGTTTGCATAATTCTTTTTAAAATTTTCACTGGTGATTTATGTGTATTAGCTAGTTTTTTAATTTCTTGCAAATGTCGTTTATATGATAATAATCTATATTTTATGTACATATTATCATCATTTAACCAATTAACTTTTTTTAAAAACCAATAAGAATTTATATCCGTGAATATTGTAGATGCAAAACAACGGCGGGATAGTTGTAATCGGACACCTTTAAACGCTTCAGGTACAAGTTCTACATCATATATGTGTCCTTTATGTTTTATTTTTGCATAGAATTCTGGTGTTAATGAAATTTCACGTATATATTGTGTCATTTTGTCGTTGTATGTTACTAGGTTGCTGTATACAATAAGAGGTTTTAATTCTTGCAATAAAATTTCATTAGAATTCAGAGCATAAGGCATTTTTATTGCATTTTTTTCAACACCATCTACATTCTCAAAAGTTGTAAGCTTGACGTAATTCGATTTTGTTACAACATTATCAATTGTAGAGATAATATCATTTATGTTAATTTGTTCATATTTTTCAAGTCTAGATAAAACGTTGATTGGAGTTGAGCTTGAGTATAAGTTATGATATTTGAATTGTAAGTTAATTGCTAAGTTGTAATAAAATGATTTTATTATATCAATCATTTGAATTGCAATATCTTGTGCATTTCCTTTGGTGTATTCGTATTGTCCGATGTATACTCCGACTGCGAAATCTAAATCATTTGGTATTGGGTTATTTTTTAGGAATCCTGAACCATAAGGATTTTTATACAGGTAATTTATATCGTATCCGTCGTTTTTGACTGTAGCTTTAGTGACAGAAAGAATTTCGTCTATATTTGAAATAACTTTTGTTATGTTTTTAAATCCAGAAGTCTCCGTATATGGATTAGTATACAGGTATAAAGCAGTTCTTTTTTGAATAAATACCAAGAGTGATAATCCAAGTATCAAAAGGCTTAAAAATATGATGATATTCCTTTTCATAGTCTCAATTTTAGCACGAATTCCATAGTAATGCATCTATGTAAATATTTCTTAGTATCAATTGAAATCTATTTTAAATCTTTATATAATCTAGGCATAGATATAGGAGTAGAAAATGAAAAAGATTATTCTATTATTGCTATTATTAATAGTATTTTGTTTTAGTAATGATGTTGTTTCTGCAGCTGAAGATAAACCTACTGGAGTTACTTTTATTTATATTAATGGTTCTAATAATTTGGCTTATAACAATCGTTTAAAATTTAAAATAGCATTTATGGATGACGTTAATGAATTGCATCCGCAGATTAAAAAACGTTTTGAAAGTAGTGAAATAATTCAAGAAGTTTTTTTGCAAAATGGTAAATATGTTATTAATTCGGAACCAATACCATTTTATTGGGGTGACAGAAGCTTAAAAGTTGTTGAAAGAATTGATAGAGACTTAGCTTCAGCAAAAAAATATTCTCCTCGAATTGCACACCAAGCTCGTTCGCTTTTTGCTCACTGTTTGCATGATGCAGTTTGGGTGCAAAAACCTAAAAATATGACAAGTGTTTTGGATGATTTACATAAAGTCGTTATGAATGAGGTTAATAAGGGGAATAAAGTTGTTTTATTAGGGTACAGTGCAGGTTCTTTTGTAACCTACCAGTATTATTTAATGAAGTCAAATTCTATTGTGCCATCTGAAATAGCTTTTGGTAAGTATAATGAAGAAGTAGAGGATTATGTTGTACAAACTCCGGTGAAACCTACTTGTTTTGATGCCTTGGTTGATGCTGATGTAATTAAATACAATCCAGCTACAGGTAAATTTTTGCCCAACAAAGATATAGATGTTTTTAAACGTAATTATGCTAATTTGGATAAATATACTGATGCGGTTTGCTTTACCGGAGGAACAGTAAAGGGTGTTGTTGGTTTTGCATCACCAGCTAGATTGTTTTATTCTGATTTGATTGAGTCAACAACAAGTATTAACTTTATTTCTCATTTGATGGCCAAGTCAATTATAGAAAATGATGTTTTCTATTTAACTGTTAACTATAGTAATGATCCGTTTGGTTTCTCTAATTCAGAAAATTTCACATTAAAAAAACTTTCTGAAGATAACGAAGTGCTAGCAAAACATTTAAAAGATGGAAAAGGTTTTATTTATAACAAATCGAATAATTATGTTCCAAGGACATTTGTAACAGCTCATTTGGCTTATTGGGATACTCCAAAACGTTTTGCAAAAGCTATTGTAAAAGCTTTTAATGAAGGATATCCGCATTTTTATGGTATAGACAAATAGATTTTCTTAATTGACAAGATAGTAGAGCTTATTTTATACTTAAATAAGCTCTATTTATGTTTATGTGGAGGATAAAATGTTTTTTAAAAGAGTAGTTGGATTAATTGTAGTTATATTTTTATGCTTAATTTCTCCGGCAAATTCGGTTTTGGCAAAATCGAATATCAATATAGCTTTTACTATTGATAATAACTATCCGTTATTTGCTATGTTGGCTATAAATTCTATTTTAAAAAACAATGTGTCTGAATCTGATTATATGTTTTATATTGTCGAAACCAATATGACAGAAGAAAACATAAATGAAATGAAAACATTTGTGGAAAAGCGTGGTCAAAAAATTGAGTTTATTAATGTTGATACTTCTAGTATTGATAAGGGGTATGATTTCTTTGCAAGTCCGCAATGGAATGGTCGTATAAGTAATATTGCAATTGCTCGACTTTTGTTGCCAGATCTATTACCCAAATCTGTTAATAAGGTTTTGTATCTAGACGCAGATATTTTAGTCCAACGTGATTTGAAACCCTTGTATAATTATAATTTTGCTGGGTATTCTACTGCAATGGCTCCAGATCCTTGGTTACCAGAATATGATTTTGTGAAATTTAAAAAGCCATATTTTAATTCAGGTGTTATGTTAATGGATTTAAAATTGTGGCGAGAACGAAAAATTACTCAACAAATGCTTAAATATGTTGATAAAAATTTTATTCGTTTTGTTCCTAATGAAGATAATAGAACTTATTTTAATTTTCCAGACCAAGATTTAATTAATATTGTATTGCAAGGTAAGATAAAACAGTTACCGCAAACTTACAATAATTTTAGAGAAGTATACGATATTTTTGGTGACGAAAATGAGTTGGGTACTATTTTACACTGGGTAGGGCATGGTAAGCCTTGGATTTATTTTGAATATTCTCCATCTTATCTTGTGTATTATAAATATTGGTTAGAGTGTGACGAACTAAAGAATGAATATTATTATTACAAATTTTTTAAACGTTGGCCTGCTATATATAGAGATGTAGTAAGGGATATGGGTGAGTTTTCATTTGCAAAGCTTTGCCAATTATTATTTGTGCCAATTTTTATAATTATTGAATTTTGTTTTATGATATCTCCAATTATCCTTATAGTTTTGTTGGGAGTTTTTGCGTGTGCATTTTTAGAGGGGAATTTTGCAAAATATAGAAAGTGGTTTCAAATATTATTTCCAATTTTGAATACGGCATTATTTAGTTATTTTTTAGAATGGTTCAGACCAAGATTTCATTTTATGACATCTGTTGATTCTTTTTTATTATATTTTGCTATTTTTATATTTGTTTATTTGAATTTGTTGGTATTTCATTTTTCTAGAGAAAACAGAGAAAAATATTATATTATTTTATTATTATTTTTTATTGGATATGTTTTATATCTTATGTATAGGATTTTAACTTAAGGTTGCAGTTGATGAAAAGAATTATAGTCATACTTTTTATATTAATATTTTTGCCATTTAAAGCGTTCGCATTACAAAATTCTACGGTTAATGTAGCTTTTACAATTGACAATAATTATCCTATATATACATTGCTTGCAATAAATTCGATGCTAATAAATAATACATCAAATGCAAATATTCATTTCTATATAGTTGAGAATAATATTACAACTGCCAATATGAATAAAATGCGAAAGTTTATTGAGAAAAAAGGGCAGAAAGTTGATTTTATAAATATCGATACTAAAGTTATTGATAAAGGAATTAATTATTTTACTTTTTCAAACCGAATTACTCCTATTGCAATGGCGAGGATTATGTTGCCTAGTTTATTGCCTGAAGATGTAGAAAAAGTTTTGTATTTAGATGGCGATATTCTTGTTACGGGTAATATTATTGAATTGTATAATTATGATCTTAATGGGTATCCTCTTGGTATGGCAGGCAATAATTATCAGCCAAAACATTTTTTACCTTGTACGGCAAAATGCAGAAAAAAACATTTTTACGGGAATTCAGGTGTGATTTTGATGGATCTTAAAAAATGGCGTCAAGAAAATATTTCAGATAAGCTGTTAAAATATTTATATGCTAATAAAAAATATTTTTATTTTGTCCAGCCAAAAAGTGATAAATGGGATCAAAAATTTTTCTTATATCCTGACCAAGATTTGATTAATGTGGTGTTAGATGGTCAGATTAAGCAATTGCCGCAAAGATGGAATAACCAAGTTGTTAATAGTGAGTCGATGCTAAATGTAAGATATAAAGGTATTTTACATTACATAGGTGCAGTAAAGCCTTGGAGTTTTCCTGAATATTTAGACCCTGCAAATTTGTTATATATGGAATATTGGGAAAAATCCGAATTTAAACGATATAAGTATTATTATGCATATAGGCTATTTCTTAAACGATATAAACATCTTATAGTAAAAAAATTCCTAAGAATA
>JAZRUK010000044.1:0-6048 GCA_045652525.1 Candidatus Gastranaerophilaceae bacterium
CGAGTGCAAAGGTACGACTTTTTCCTTTCCCTCCAACTATTTTTTCAACTTTTTTCATTTATTTTTCATTTATTTTTCATCTCGCTGAATACCACACGATTACAAATGCAAAAAACTGAAGATTTAACGGAATCCTGACAATTTATCCCTCATTTTCGGACGTTTTCGCGCCCATCGACGGCGATTTCTCTCCAAAAAATATCACAAAATCCCAGAAATCACGGAAAAACCGATAAGGAACAGATTGCTACCAATGCTTGTCTATTCTTCAAAAAGAGTAAAAAATATCACTTTCTCTGTGATTTCATATTTCACCACATTCGTCAAAGCAAAATTCACAAGTATCCTCTCTGCCTCTTTTTTGTTTATCTTCGCTTTTTGTACAAAATCTCTTACTGTTATTTTTTTATTCTCATTAAGATATTTCAAAAGAAACATTTCTGCTTCGTTAAATGTTATTTTAATATTTTGTTTGTTATTTTGATATTTCCAAATTTTCAACAAAATACCATCTGCCAAAATATTTTGATCATTAACTCTTGTGTATACCTTATATATATTATTATGGTCTGGAGCTTTATGCTTGTGAAATTTGCTTTTGGGAACTATAACCTCTAGTATGGTCTTTCCATTTACGTTCCATTCTTTTGCTTCAAAAGTTACAGTTGGTCGGCAAAAAAATTCCGCTGCTGTTTGGATCATATATTTTTCTTCCTCGGAACGGATTCCTGATATACTTCCGTTGTCTTTTACACCAATTAACAAGCGTCCACCATCAGTGTTTGCAAATGCGACTAGTGTTCTGGCTATTTTTTTACTATCAGAGATTTCAAATTTGAAATCCAGCATTTGATGTTCGCCTTCTTTTATTAATTTTTGTATGTAATTAGACATATTGATAAGTAATATTATTTTTGACAAAAATACAACAAAAACAAATGTTTTTATTTTTTAAGCAAAATTAAAAAGTAAAATTCCTCTCTAGTGTGTATATTAATTAATAGGTATATTTATTAATAAGGTGGAGAGTATTATTCTATCTTCATATTAGCATTGGTTCTGAGTAACAAAAAAAACGTCGCTCATAATTATAAATGACATCTCATTTAAAGTAACATTTAAGTAATTTGATTATTTTTGCAATATGAAAATAGTTAGAATTATCATATTATTTATTATTATTTTGAGTCATTATACTGTAACATCAAAATCATTAAGTACGGCAAATGACACAATAGTAATGGATTCTACTTGCGTTAGATATTTCACAAAAGACTTTAACAATCTAACATTAGGAAACACTAGCATCTGGGATACCACTACTCTACTTACATCATTTTACGACCAATTAGACAATCCGTATAAAATATATCAAACATTAAGTAATTCCGGATTAGCGCATAAAGATATAAATTTCACAACACCATATAAATTAGGTTTTAATTCCGAGCTTCCTGCATTCTCTTCTTACCTACATACCTTGGACAACATAAAATTTCCTATCGTATTACAACCTTTCACTAATATAACGTATATGATGGGAGACAAAAAGGAGCAGCATTTAGATGTTCTATTCTGCAGAGAATTTCTACCTCGTTTTTTTGTGACACTCAATTACGACATTGACTTTTCTCCAGGATTTTACAAACGATCCAAATCTCAGAATTCGTTTTTTAATGGAAACTTCAGATATAATACAAAGAACGAAAGATATGGCATAAGCGGCTACTATTTTCACGATAAAATAAACATTCAAGAAAATGGTGGAATTGTAGATGATTATACATTTATAAATAATTTAGAGACAGACCGATCCATTATAGATGTAAATCTCACGGGCGCTACAAATCTCATCAAATCCTCAGGATTCGATTTAGACCAATATTTTAACTTATTAGGACCTAACAACGTTAAACACGACAGTACATATAAAAAGAACAGGATTGAGATTGGCAGAATAAACCATCATTTTTCTTATCAAAGTAACAAGTACGTTTACGAAGACACCAAGCCTCTATCCTATTTTTATCAAAACTTTGATCCAATAATTGACTCTACGAGAACATTTGACAGCATACATTTTTACAATATCAAGAATGTAATTTATTGGAACTCCTTAGGTTATAAAAAATATAATGACGATATCCCTTTTTATCTCACTTTAGGATTGGAACATAATTACACCCATCATGCTGGCTATTACGACTATATTACCCAAGAGCGTTTTAACGAACAAAATCTATCAAATTTAAGAGTCAACGCTGGCATCATCATTAATATATTGAAATCTACAAGAATCACTGCCAACACACAAATTATTACAACTGGTTATCAAGCTGGAGATTTCTTCATAGAAGGTCAATGGAAGCAGTTTTTAGGCACTTCTAAGAAAAATTTCGGGGTGCTTAAATTTGACGTCAACTTCAACAGACAATCTGCAGATTGGTTTGAAGAATACTATTATTCAAACAACTTCAGGTGGGACAATAATTTCAAACCATCCACTTCCCTCCTACTTCATGGATCGTATGAATTACCATTTTTAGAAATTGGAGTCAAGCACACAAATATCAATAATTATATTTATTTTGGGACAGATGCAAAACCGCAGCAACATTCTGAGAATATCAGCGTAAGTTCATTATACACGACATTCTGTGTAAATTTGAACAAATTTGAATTTATAGGATTTGCATCACTACAAACTACCAACACCGACGTCATTCATCTACCGACTTTCCAAGGAAAGATAAAGCTTGCATATAATATCACATTAGTCAAAAACATATCATTGATGCAGCCTAGCATTACGGTAAATTATTTTACAAAATATTATGCAGACGCATATATGCCAGCCTTACGCACGTTTTATCTACAGAATGATGTTGAGGTAGGTAATTTTCCTTACATTGATTTATGCGTAACATTTAAAATAAAGAGAGCCAACATATTCGTACAATATACAAATATGTATTCTTTAACAAAATACAATGCTTACTTTACCACACCTCATTATCCGATGAGAGACAGCAGATTTTGCTTAGGCGTCAACTGGAGATTATATAAATAAAAAAGAGGTTTTTTAAAAACCTCTTTGCTTTTTAATCTTTTCGTAAGCTTCGTTAACCTCTTGTAATTTCTGTTCTGCAGACTTTCTGACATCTTCGCCAAGATACGCCACTTTGTCAGGATGATATTTTTTAGCCATTTCGCGATAAGCCTTCTTTATTTCATCGTCTGTAGCATTAGAGTCTACACCTAATATTTTATATGCGCTGTCAACGTCTTGTACAAACATTGCCTTTATAGATTGGAAATCAGCATTTGAAATTCCCATATATTTTGCAATGACAGAAATTACATCTATTTCATTTTCATGAGTTTCACCATCGGCAGATGCTATACCAAACAAGTAATGAAGCAGTTGTAATTTTGAAGAGTAATCCATAAAGCGACCTATTTGTTGACTTACCTCATACACTTGAATATCCTGTTTTAATATTTCACGGAGCATCAGGATATATTTCTCAGCACGTTCTTGACCGAAGTTTGTCAAGAAGAAACGTTTCACATAATCCAGTTCTGACCTTTTAACAGAGCCATCTGCTTTCATGACAGCTGCAGACAGCACCAACAAACTCACATTAAAATCACGCTGTTGAGTTGTACCTCCAATATATTCCTTTGAATCAGAATTATTTCCAAAAGCGGAACCTATTGCAAATCCAATAATTGCGCCTAAGGGACCACCGAATGCCCATCCTAATCCACCGCCGATCCATCTACCATAATTTTTACCTCTACTTCTACCTTGTCCATCATAGCCTTTATTTTCTTTATTATTTGATGTTTTATTAACATTTCTAAAAAGGAAATAAACTATGGCAACAATGACAATTACCGCTAACAAACTTGACATAAATACTGTTTTTTTTAAAGATTAATGACGTTTGCAAAACAAACAAAAAATATTCCAAAAGAGAATAAAAAAAATATCATAATTTTTAATTTAGTTCTTTCATGAAAAAAAATAAATACTTAACTTTGCAAACTCTTATTATATCCAATAATCTTTCATTGGAACAAGAATTAAAAACACTATAAAATTTTAACAAAATGGGAAAAACAAAGTATGTTTATTCTTTTGGCAATCGCGCTGCTGAAGGAAACTCCACAATGAAAAACTTATTAGGTGGAAAAGGTGCTAACTTGGCAGAAATGTGTCACTTAGGCTTACCTGTTCCAGCTGGTATTACTATTACAACTGAATGTTGTACAGCTTATTATGCTAACAACTGCCAATTACCAGAAGGACTTATGGAAGAAGTCGCTGAAGGTATTAAGAATATGGAAAACATAATGGGCATGAAATATGGCGATGCTGAAAATCCATTATTAGTATCATGCCGTTCAGGTGCTCGCCAATCAATGCCAGGTATGATGGATACAGTTTTGAACATCGGTCTTTGTTCAAAAACTATCCCTGGTTTGATCAAGAAAACTAACAATCCAAGATTCGTTTATGACTCATATCGTCGTCTCATCATGATGTATGCTGACGTTGTTATGGAAAAAGCAGAAGACAGAGAACCAGCTGAAGGCAAAGGTATCCGTAAGATTTTGGACGAAATGTTAGATAACTTCAAAGAAGAAAGAGGTTATAAATCAGATACAGAAATCACAGCTGAAGAACTTCAAGCACTCGCTGAAAGCTTCAAAGCTACTATCAAAAACGTTCTCGGAACAGAATTCCCAGATGACGCTCAACTTCAATTAGAAGGCGGTATCAAGGCTGTTTTCAAGAGCTGGAACGGTAAAAAAGCTGTTTCTTACAGAAGAATCGAAGGTATTCCAGAAGATTGGGGTACAGCTGTTAACGTTCAAACAATGGTATTCGGCAACATGGGCGACGGTTCTGCAACTGGTGTTGCTTTCACACGCGACCCTGCTACAGGTGACAACAAGTTCTACGGCGAATGGTTAATCAACGCACAAGGTGAAGACGTTGTTGCTGGTATCAGAACTCCAAACCCATTGAACGACGATACAAAGAACGAAAAGAACAAGAATATGCATTCAATGCAAGAACTTATGCCAGAGACTTACAAAGAACTCTGCGACGTTCGTACAATTCTTGAAGACTTCTATAAAGATATGCTCGACATCGAGTTTACTATCCAAGATGGTAAATTATATATGTTACAATGCCGTACAGGTAAACGTACAGGTCTTGCAGCAGTTAACATGGCTATTGACATGCTTAAAGAAGGTCGTATCGACGAACCTACAGCTGTTATGAGACTTAACGTTAACCAAATCGACGAATTGTTACACCCAATCCTCGACGCAAACGACGAAAAAGCACATACTGTTATAGCTAAAGGTTTACCAGCAGGTCCTGGTGGCGCAGTTGGTAGAATCGCCTTATCATGTGAAAAAGCAATCGAATATCAAGCACAAGGCATTGCTTCAATTTTGGTTCGTGAAGAAACAAACCCAGAAGATGTTGAAGGTATGCGTGCTGCTAATGGTATTCTTACATCAAAAGGTGGTATGACATCACATGCTGCTTTGGTTGCTCGCGGCTGGGGAAAATGTTGTGTTGTAGGTTGTGACGAAGTACGTATTAGTAAAACAAACGAAAATGAAGTCGCCATTGGTGAAAAAGTTTTCAAAGAAGGTGATGTTATCAGCTTGAACGGAACAAAGGGTTGGATCTATGCAGAACCAGTTGCTATGATTGACGCTACAGAAAACAAAGTGTTCCAAGAATTCATGCAATTAGTTGACAAATATCGTAAGATGGGTGTTCGCACAAACGCTGATACTCCAAAAGACGCTAAGAAAGCTGTTGACTTCGGCGCTGAAGGTATCGGTCTCTTCCGTATCGAACACATGTTCTATGGTGAAAACAGTGAAACTCCACTCGCTAAATTACGTAACATGATTCTTGCTGACTCAACAGAAGAACGCGTTGCAGCTTTAGCAGAACTCGAACCATACATCCGCGAAACAGCTAAAGGTACTTTGAAAGTTATGGACGGCAAA